>JAFGPZ010000275.1 GCA_016935935.1 Deltaproteobacteria bacterium | reverse complement strand
GCTCGATCAAATATCCACGGTCTGATTAAAATGGGCGCGCAGGTTAGCCTCTGCGGTCCGGCTGTGATGATGCCCAGATATATTGAGAAGCTGGGCGTTACCGTTTATCACAGAATGGATGACGCAATCAGAAAAGCGGACGTTATCATGATGCTGAGAATTCAGTTTGAAAGACAGGGGACTACCAGGTTCCCATCCATGAGGGAATACTCAAAATACTATTGCCTTACATCTGAAAGAATCGGACTCGCGAAGGATGACGTTCTGGTAATGCATCCAGGACCTATTAACAGGGGAATCGAAATTGCCCCGGATGTGGCCTACGGGCCCTATTCGGTCATACTCGATCAGGTGGCAAACGGCGTTGCCCTCAGGATGGCGCTTCTCTACCTGCTGGCAGGAGGAAATCGATGAAGATACTGCTAAAAGGCGGAAGGGTCATAGATCCTTCACAAAATATAGATTCGCCCATGGATATATTAATAGAGGGTGAAACTATCTCCCGTATCAAAAGTAATATAAATCCCAAGTCGGGGGTACGGGTTTTTGATTTGAAAGACAAGATTGTTTCGCCGGGTCTGGTCGATATGCACACGCACCTGAGGGAACCGGGATTCGAATACAAGGAAACTATCCGTACGGGGAGTGAAGCAGCTGTGGCAGGCGGATTTACATCCATTGCATGCATGGCGAATACAGAACCGGTCAATGATAGTCGCTCGGTAACTGAATTTATACTGAAGCAGGCCAGGCTTGCAGATATGGCGCATGTATATCCCGTGGCAGCTTTAAGCAAGGGATTGAAAGGCAAAGTACTGGCGGAATTTGGTGAATTAAAGGATGCCGGGGCTGTGGCCTTTTCCGATGACGGCAATCCGGTGGGTGATAGCGGTCTCATGAGAAATGCCCTCGAGTACGCATACTCCCTTGGGATGACGGTCATGTCGCATTGCGAGGACACATCACTGTCGGCTGGTGGCGTGATGAATGAAGGTCTTGTATCCACTCTGATCGGTCTGCAGGGAATTCCAAATATAGCCGAAGATATTATGACGGCGAGAGATATCGCCATAGCTGGGTATACCGGAACATCTGTTCACATATCGCATGTCAGCACGTCGGGATCGGTGCAGGCGGTAAGAGAGGCAAAGAAGATGGGAATTAAAGTGACTGCAGAAACGGCGCCTCACTATTTCACGCTGACAGACGATGCGCTGAAAGAATACTCTACCAACTTTAAGATGTATCCCCCGTTACGAAGCATAGAAGACACAGAAGCGATAAAGACCGGACTCAGAGACGGAACGATAGACGCAATTGCAAGCGACCACGCCCCTCACTCTACGATCGAAAAGGATGTGGAATTCGATTATGCAGCCAACGGTATCATAGGCTTGGAGACCTCTCTTGCCCTATGCATGAAACTTGTCGATGAAGGCATCCTTTCTCTCAGGGAGCTCATAGAGAAGATGAGTATAAATCCTGCAGCCATACTTAAGATACCTAAAGGCACGCTGAAGACAGGCGCCATTGCCGATGTCACCGTCATAGACCCACAAAAGGTCTGGGTGGTGAATATTGAAAATTTTCGATCAAAAAGCCGCAATTCACCTTTCCAGGGATGGCAATTAAAAGGGAAAGCCGTGCTCACCATTGTCAGCGGCTCAATCAAATACTCTGAAATCACCTGATACAGCAAAGGGAAGATTAAATCTCGTTGCTTGTAGTATCGAAGCAGAAATGCTACCTTGGGGCACTTAATTTCTAACATAATGGTGCAATCATGGAAAAAGATAAAGAAATGGATCATCTCAGTAAGTTAAAACAGCATATCGCAGACAAGAGAGAATTCGATATTATCGATCTCTTTTCGAAACTTCACCATGCAGACATCGCAGATCTCATCGACAATCTGCAAGAAGAAGAAAAGATCCGTCTCTTTTCCCTGCTCGATATTGAAAAGGCATCCGACGTCATACTCGAACTGAGTGACATCTCAAAGGAACAGATCATTGAAGACCTGTCCGACAAAAAACTGATGGAAATCATCGACGAGATGGACTCCGATGACGCAGCCGACTTTATCGCAGAATTGGATGAGGAACAGGCGAGGACTGTCCTGGATGGTATTGAACCTGACGAGTCCCAAGATGTAAAGGAACTTTTGAAATATGATGAGGATACTGCAGGTGGCATCATGCAGAGAGAACTCATCTCCGTCCGGGAAGATTCCACAGTTGCAAACGCCGTCAAGACCATCGCCAATCTCTCCGACGACATCGAAGACGTATACAACGTCTTTGTTGTCGATAAGGAAGACCGGCTTGTAGGCACTATTCCACTACAGAAACTTATCATCAGCAAGAGGAATCAGCGCGTTTCCGAGGTCATCGACACTTCCATACCCAGCGTCCACACAGATATTGATCAGGAAGAAGTCGCAAGGATGTTCGGAAAATACGATCTCATCGCCATCCCCGTCACAGATTCGGAGAATCATTTACTGGGAAGAATCACCATTGATGACATTGTCGATGTCATGGAGGAAGAAACATCGGAAGACCTTTACAGAATTGCCGGTTTGAACGAGGATGACAGTGTGTTCAACAGTCCAGTGAGTTCCGTCAGAAAGAGACTCCCCTGGCTTTATCTCAACCTTATGACGGCCCTTGTGTCCGCTCTTGTCATAGGTTTTTTCGAGGACACAATCAAGATAATGGTGGTCCTTGCCGTTTTCATGCCTGTTGTTGCAGGAGTCGGTGGAAATGCCGGCAGCCAAACGTTGACGCTCATTGTCCGGGGGCTCGCCCTTGGAGATATAACCTTTAAAAATTCCAAAAAGGCGCTCTACAGGCAGATATTTGTAGGAGTTGCCAACGGTCTCCTAGTTGGGGTAGTAATCGGTATCATAGCCTATCTCTGGAAGGGCATCCCCGTTTTGGGCCTTGTCCTCGGATTGGCTATGATAATCAATATCTTTGTGGGTACACTAGCGGGAACCCTTATCCCCCTGGGCCTGAAGTGGCTGAAGTCGGATCCGGCCCTGGGATCTCACATATTCCTTACGGCCTTTACGGATGCCTTTGGATTTCTTTCTTTTCTCGGTCTGGCAACTATTTTTCTGAAATTACTGACATGATAAATAGAACAATATATGAGGCGTCGGCCTTCGTCCTGTCTTCCCTCGATTATGGCGAATCGGATCGCATAGTAACATTCTTCACAGACAGGTACGGGAAAATAAGGGGTATAGCGAAGGGAGCCAGGCGTAGTCAAAAAAGGTTTGCAAATGCCATCGAATTATTCTCCTACACCAGAATACTTTTCTCCCGAAACCGCAGGGACGGTCTCTTTCTCATAGAAAATTCCGACGTCATCGACCATCATCCAAAGATAAGAGAGAGCCTGGAAAAAACAATGGCGGCATCTTACATGATTGAACTGACGGAACAGTTTGCCCTGGAAGGGAAAAGCAGCAAAAAGATTTTTTGCCTTTTACAGGACTTCTTCCTGTTCCTGAAGGGAGAAAGATTCACAGAGGAGTTCCTGAGATTTTTCGAATTGCGCCTCATGAAACTTTCGGGGTACGATCCGATCCTCGAGGGATGCGTAAACTGCAAAACCCCTCTCGATAAAATCGAGAACCCCTTCTTCAGCGCCGTCGATGGCGGTATAGTTTGCAAGAACTGTAACAGGGAGTGTGCCTATTCAATTCCAGTTTCCATTGGAACACTTAGAACGCTTCTCGCAGGAAAAGAGATGGAGATGGAAAAGATTCACCGTCTGAATCTTTCAAGACAATCATCGATGGAGAGCAGACTGATTCTTGAAAATTTCATAAAGTTTATCCTCGGGAAAGAGTTGAAATCTTTACGCATACTCAGAGAAATCCAACAATTGGTAGTCTGACAGTAATCCGGACGAGGGTCAGACTCCCGACCATTAATAGCCAAAATGAAAACCTTTATTTGCCTTGACACTCAAACACCTTAATGTTAATTTCCCCCACAATTATCAAATGGTTCGCAAAATCAAGGAGGAACGATGACCTTTCAGGATTTGGTATTAGCACTCGAAAGATACTGGGCCGATCAGGGATGCATCATTCAACAACCTTACGATATCGAGGTAGGAGCAGGAACCTTTAATCCCGCCACCTTTCTAAGGTCGCTGGGACCGGAACCGTGGAACGTCGCCTACGTCGAACCATCACGCAGACCCACGGACGGAAGGTACGGAGAAAACCCAAACCGTCTGCAGCATTACTATCAGTATCAGGTGATCATGAAGCCGTCCCCATTGGACATACAGGACATTTACCTCGATTCACTCAAGAGCTTCGGCATTGATCCCCTCGACCATGACGTAAGATTTGTGGAAGATGACTGGGAATCACCGACACTGGGTGCATGGGGGCTGGGATGGGAAGTGTGGCTCGACGGTATGGAAATAACACAGTTTACCTATTTTCAGCAGGTGGGAGGAATCGATCTTAACCCCATAAGCGTTGAAATCACCTATGGAATCGAACGAATCGCCATGTACCTTCAGGAAATTGACAATGTCTATGAGCTCGAATGGGCCCACGGGATAAAGTACGGCGATGTTCACCACAAGAGTGAAGTCGAATTTTCAACATATAATTTTGAAGAGGCAGATGTGCCCATGCTAAAAAAACTTTTTGACATGTACGAGGCTGAATCGAAAAAGATGGCGGAAAAGTGTCTTATACTGCCCACCTATGACTATTGCCTCAAATGTTCCCACACCTTCAATATACTCGACGCGCGCGGCGCAATAAGTGTTGCGGAACGGACCAGTTATATTGGAAGGGTCAGAGATCTGGCACGGATTAGTGCGGAAGGATACTCGAAACAGAGGAAAGAAATGGGATACCCACTTATGGGCAGGTGGAGCAGCAGATAATTTTCACAGCGGAGATATATTTCTTATGAGTAAGGAACTTTTATTAGAAATAGGGACGGAAGAGATACCGGCTCTCTTTCTGCCAAAGGCCCTTGAGGATATGAAGGCGATGATGGCAAAGGAGCTTTCAACTCGGCGGATATGTCACGGAGACATTACTGCCATGACGACACCGCGGCGGCTTTTTCTACATGCGGATAACGTGGCGGATAGACAGGAAGATCAGGTCATAGAAAAGCTCGGTCCCGCCACACGTGTCTCCTTTGATGAAAATGGAAAACCAACGAAGGCTGCCCTCGGTTTCGCCAGGGGACAGGGGATCGACATAGCCGAACTGGAAAAGGTCACCAATGACAAGGGCGAATATATCTGCGCCAGGAAGAAAATATCGGGAGAAGAAACAGTCACAATCCTTGCTCAAATGCTACCCTCCTTCATCTCGGCCATCCCCTTTCGAAAGTCCATGCGCTGGATGAACCTGGAAATGCGCTTTGCCAGGCCGATTCACTGGATCATGGCCCTCTTCGGAGGAGAGGTTATTCCCTTTACCGTCGGGAATATTTCCAGCGGGAATATGAGTTTCGGCCATCGTTTCATGGCTCCCGATTCCTTTGAAGTAAAAGGACTTGCCGATTACCTGAAAAAGACAAGAGAGCATTTCGTCATAGTCGATCCCGGCGAACGGGAAAGAATCATAACAGAAGAGGCAAATAAGGCAGCCCGGCAGGTATCGGGTCATGTCCTGAAAAATGAGGAACTGATGGAAGAGGTCACCTTTCTCGTTGAATACCCCTCCGTCGTCTGCGGAAGTTTTGATGAGGAATATTTAAGCCTTCCCAAAGAGGTCCTTATAACGAGTATGATGAAACATCAGAAATATTTCCCCCTAACAGACGACAGGGGAAACCTTCTGCGACACTTCATAACCGTCAGCAATACCCTGGCCAGGGACCCTGCCGTGGTGCAACGGGGCAATGAAAAGGTAATACGGGCGCGGCTTGCCGATGCAAAATTTTTCTTCGAAGAGGATCAGAAGATCTCCCTCGATGACAGGGTGGATGCACTCAAAGACGTAGTCTTCCACAACCTCCTGGGAACTTCCTACGAAAAGGTGACACGATTCAGAGAACTTGCCCTCTATATAGTCAACAAAATAAATCCCGCCATTACAGACACCGTTGACCGCACAGCCAGGCTTGCCAAGGCCGATCTGGACACTCAGATGGTCGGAGAATTCGCCAATCTCCAAGGCATCATGGGGCGGGAGTATGCCCTAATAGCCGGCGAGAATCCCACCGTTGCCAGGGCAATCTATGAACATTACCTGCCCGTCGCCGCCGGGGGAAAGCTGCCGGAAACAGATGAGGGAGCCATCGTAAGTATCGCCGATAAGATGGATACCATCGTCGGATGCTTCGGAGTAAACCTGATTCCCACGGGAACAGCAGACCCCTATGCCTTGAGGCGGCAGGCGCTGGGCATAATCAACATAATCCTCGCGAAGGAATATCCCCTTCTTCTGGAAGAGCTCATCGATAAGAGTCTGTCCACTCTCGCGGACAAGCTGAAGAGGACTCCCGAAGAAATCAAATCGGATGTACTGGAGTTTTTCAAGGGAAGATTCGAAAACCAGCTTATATCACAAGGACATTCCTACGATACGGTGGATGCCGTACTGACATTCGGAACATCGGACCTAGTACGCTCCGCCAGGAAGATCGAAGCGCTGGAAGTCTTTAAGAATCATCCCGATTTCGAACCACTCGTAATAGCCTTCAAGCGGGTCGTCAATATTTTAAAGGGTTTTAAAGAAGGAATGGTAAATCCGTCTTTCTTTGATTCGGATGAAGAGAAAAATCTCTACGATACATTCACTGAAATCAATAAAAGGGTCGTTTCGCTCATCGGAGAAGATAAATACAAAGAGGC
>JAFGPZ010000046.1 GCA_016935935.1 Deltaproteobacteria bacterium | reverse complement strand
CAGTCTACAACTTCCGCAGCTTTTCTGAAGAGCACAAAGCGGACAATTCATTTGCTATAAAACCGGACAGTTCTATTTGTTCTTGACATAGACAAAATCTCGCATACCATGGATTAAATATAAAAATCGACACGTATTCAAGTTGCAGGAAACTGGCGGCGTAACGTTGCAAGCCTTCGCTTGCCGTCCTCCAGTTGATCGAAATACCCGACAACTTTATCAAGGGTCACGCACTTTATTTGTCCATAGTGACGATTACGCACTTGTGAAACTATTCTTCGGTAATCATCAGGACTACGCGTGATAAGGGCGAAGCCTGTTGTCACAGATACCCCCGGGTATGCATCAGAGCAAAAGACAGTGACACTGAGCCTAAACCTCTCCCCGCATTTTCGCAAATTCCCTGAGGAGCTTTTCTTCCCTGCTCTTAAGGTTTGTCGGTATTTCTACTACCGTTTGGACAAGTTGATCGCCCTTACCGTAACCTCTCAAATGGGGGATACCCTTACCCTTAAGCTTGAAGATTTTACCATGTTGTGTGCCTTTGGGAATTTTTATCTTCTCGTTACCATTGAGAGTGGGTACCTCGATACTGGAACCCAACGCGGCCTGTGTCATTGATATGGGGATCCTGCAGAGTATGTCATTCCCCTCTCGCTCAAAAAATTCGTGCGGTTCTACATAAATGAATACATAAAGATCCCCCCGGGGTCCACCAAATTCACCATCTTCACCCTCTCCACGAAGTCTCAGGCGGGAGCCGGTTTCCACCCCCGCCGGTATACGCAGCTGCACCGATTTTCTTATCTTTTCTTTTCCCGATCCGTGACAGACATTGCAGGGTTTTTCGATAATTTTTCCGGCTCCGCCGCAGCGTGAACATGTAGTACTGATACTGAAAAATCCGCTGGCCCTCGTAACCTGCCCTCTGCCGTTGCATTCGGGGCAAACTACAGGTTCTGAACCGGAGGCTGCACCTGAACCACCGCACCCACTGCATCTCTCATATTTATCCAGTTGGATCTCTGTGGTAGTTCCAAAAGCCGCATCCATAAAAGAGACTTTAAGATCATAGCGAAAATCAGCTCCGGCGCGAGGAGTTGCCCTTGATTGCCTTCCACTTGAAAATCCGAAGATGTCACCAAAAATATCACCAAAGTTTGAAAAGATATCCTCAAACCCGGCAAATCCCTGAAATCCGGCTCCCTTGAGACCTTCATGACCGTACCTGTCATAGATCTGGCGTTTCTCCGGATCGCTAAGCACCTCATAGGCCTCCGCCGCCTCTTTGAATTTCTCTTCCGCTTCTTTATTGCCAGGGTTTCTGTCGGGATGGTATTTTAGGGCCAGCTGTCTGTATCTCTTCTTTATCTCTTCTCGTTGTGTATTACGATCCACACCGAGAATCCTGTAATAGTCCTCTTTCATAAATCCTTATTTGTTCCTGTTCGTTGATAGCAGTGACTGGGGAACTAGCTTGTGTAAAATAATAACCCTCTATGGCCATGTCAAGCTCCCCTCGGAAATCTTGTCAAAAGTCGGATATGCCTGTTTCTCCTCGAAGGCCAATCTCATCGGCAATGCAACGCATTCCCATTATGGTATCTTCCTTTACATCATTGTTCTCCTTATTTCTTTTTTTTGGATACCAGGGCAGCGAAAAACCCGTCCATTCCGTGACGGTGAGGGAATGTCTTGAAAAAACCATCCCCGCTGATCATCTTCCAGTGTTCCGGAAGGGATGGACTAAGGCATGTAAAGTCTGGATTCCCACGGAGAAAATCCTCTACTATACGCTCGTTTTCATCCTCATCTATAGTGCAGACACTGTACAGCATAAGTCCGCCCTTCTTCAGATAACCTGCACACCGGTT
Organism: Deltaproteobacteria bacterium; assembly: GCA_016935935.1. Next base: position 3,021 of record JAFGPZ010000046.1, on the reverse strand, counting down.
AAGCATTGCTTTCTGAAGCCGGGGGAAAATTCCTATATCACTGACACTTCTATTCCACTTTATCTCCGGATTTCTTCTAAGCGTGCCAAGGGCAGAGCAGGGGGCATCTACAAGTACCCTGTCGAATGTTTCCCTGTACAGAGGTCCCATATCTTCTGTCGCATCACCCGCCTTTGGTTCAATAATAGTCGCTCCAAACCTCTCTGAAAGTTCTCTCGATTCTTCACTCTTTCTCTCTTTTATGTCCAGAGCCACGATCTTCCCCCTGTTTCGCATAAGCCCGGCAAGATGTGTTGTCTTTATACCCGCACCGGAGCAGGCATCGAGTACCACTTCACCGGGTTGTGGATCGAGTAGTATGGAGATAAGTTGGGATGCCTCATCCTGGATCAGGATGTGGCCATTCCTGTAAAGGGGCATCTCTTTTACCGGTTTGTCGGGGCTGGAGATAACGATTCCATCAGGAGAATATTCCGTCGGCCATGACGATATTCCTTCATCAGTCAGGGTCTTCATAACATCGCTACGTTCCGTCTGCAATCTGTTTATGCGAAGCGTGAAGGGAGGTCTTTCGTTGTTGCTCCTGCAGAATTCCATAGTCTCTTCCGTCCCGAACTGAGTAATCCATTTTTTCACCAGCCATTTCGGGTGAGAATAAACAACAGAGATGTGGGGCACCTGGTCCTCGTCAAAATCGGGGTATGCCACGCTATCCAGCTTTCTGATGGCGTTGCGCAGGACGGCATTGACAAGGCGGTCTCGTCCCGGGTAATATTTTTTTGCCATTTTTACCGCTTCGTCGACGGTTGCATAGGCGGGAATCCTGTCCGTAAACATAATCTGATAGAGACCAACTCTGAGTATATTTTTGATAGCCGTATCCATCTTCTTCAAATCTCCCCTGTAGATTGATTTAATGAACCAGTCTATACGTTTTCTCATACGGAGGGTCCCGTATACCAGTTCCGTCAGGAGCCGTCTGTCCTGAATGCCGGGGAGCATGCCCTGTGAAAGGAAGTTGTTCAGAAGAGGTTCAGCAAAGGATTTCTCATTCTCGACCCTGTCCAGAATTGTTACGGCCAATTGCCTGGGATCCCATCTCATCAGAGACCCTCTGATTCAGGGCGGCAGATTTTGCACAAGGTTTCTCTATAGATGATTTTCATCTTCATTGACTCATCATCATGACAGTACTGTAGCGCGCTTCCACACCTTCATTGGTCTGGTCTGTATCGGTCAGAACGGCAATGGCCACAATACCGGGAGGTTCGCTTCCGAAAAACTGACGGAAGTCCTCCAGCAGATTCCGTTTTTCACGGATCCATGTACCTGCACGCTCGTTTCCCTTTTCTACAATAACGATCTTATGGTATCGCCCGCCGGGGTAGTCGATAACCGTCCCCTTCTTAATGTGATTTCCCCAGACATAATCTATTTGCATACCCGGAGGTTCCATTGCAGGCATTTTGAATCCCACCGCATCGAAGACCTTTTTCACCAAGGGGTTATTGAGTGGATCACCGCCTTTATCCTTGCCAAATATAACACGTACCCTCGCTGCGCAGTCATTTCTGTCCCTTCTTTCCTCTATGGCCATGCCAACCGACCTGTCGACCTTCCATCTCCATGTAATAACGGGATAATCCTCTATTTTAAAATGGGTATACGTAATGAGGGAGGAAATGCTGTTTATACTCTTCATATGGACTATGATTTGATCTCCCTCCTTTTTGAGGGAGATATCGTTTTTTGATTTTCCGAAGTATCCGATATGCTTCCACTCCTGAGGAATCGATTCCGAATCTTTACTCTCCTTGAAGCCCAGGAACAGATTCTTTTTCTCTGCACCTGCCGATAATGAACATAGGATAAAAAACAGGGCTAAAGCAATAACAGCGCACACCCTTATTCCCACCTGGCAGAATGTTTTTTTTGAATCTTGCATTGGTTGCCTTCTACTCCACAACGTCTCCGGGGGATATATGGTATCCCCTGAGAAAATCCCCGGTTTTCATCCGCTTTTTCCCCTCAAGCTGCAACTCTTTAATATATATGTACCCGTCTCCCGCTGTAACCCGAATCGTTCCCTCTTTTTGGCGGGCGTACAATTCTCCGTGGATCCCGTTTGTGGATATTTCTTCCCCCGCTACCACGAATATTTTCAGTTTTTTCCCCTTAAACAGAGTATAGGCACCGGGTGTGGAAGAGAGACCTCTTATAAGATTAACTATCTTTCGCGAGGGAGCTTTCCAATCGATACGGCGGGTTTCGTCGGTAATCTTTGGGGCCAGCGTCGCAAGAGATGGATTCTGCGTTGTCCTTGTGATTGTGCCGGCGGCAATATTTTCTACGGCCTTCAGGAGAAGTTGGGCGCTCATCTTTGATAATCTGTTGTGCAGTTGGTCGAAGGTTTCGGAGTCATCAATCTCCGTTTCTTCCTGAAGCAGTATATCTCCAGAATCCATGCCCTCGTCCATAAGCATTATAGTAACACCCGTTTTTTTTTCGCCACGTATGATGGCCCAGTTAATGGGCGCCGCGCCCCTGTATTTCGGAAGCAGCGAAGGATGGACATTTATGCACCCAAGATGTGGAAATTCAATTATTGAAGCAGGAAGTATCTGTCCGAAGGCAACGAGAACAACCATCTGGGGAGCTATCTCTCTCAATGTTTCAAGGAACCTTTCATCTCTTACCCGATCAGGCTGATAAACGGGAATGTTCGCTGTTGCGGCATAATCTTTCACCGGAGAAGAAACAAGTTTCCTGCCTCTTCCTTTGGGCTTATCGGGTTGGGTAACCACACCGAGAACAGGATACATACTATCTGACAGAATTTTCAGAGAAGGAATAGCGAAATCGGGGGTTCCCATGAAGAGTATTGTTGGTTTCATATCGCACCATTCAAAAAGAAAGTATCTGTAATAATTGATGGCGTCATAAAAAGTCGATTTGTTTCTCTTTCGTCATTCCGGGCTTGACCCGGAATCCAGTCTTTTCAACTACTTATGGATTCCTGCT
>JAFGPZ010000274.1 GCA_016935935.1 Deltaproteobacteria bacterium | reverse complement strand
TTTAAAGGTCTATACTCCAACTGGTCTTCTCTTCTGAGTTTAAGATAGGGATCATTCTGTAATGAGATAAAACTCTCCCCATTCACGAAAAACCGTGAAAGGGGAGGATTATTCCCCGCGTATTAGCCGGTTTTTCGTAGATTATATTCAATCGACTACAATTATGTGATATGCTACCGAAAATAAGACAGTAAAGGTATGACATGGCCGAAGACGGTTTCAGAGACATGCTTGAGCTCCTTCTGGATAATACGCATGAAGGACTCGTCATTTGTGATGCCGCTGGGAAGATCCTCTATTTTAATCGATCCTATGCTGAGATGTACAACATGAAGCAGGTGAGTGACTTCGGGAGGAACATCAGGGAATTTTTCCCCGATGCACGCATACCTGTAATAGCACGAACGGGAATAGCTGAGTACGGCGTGATACATAAATGGAAGGGGAAAGATCTTGTTGTTAACCGAGTTCCTATTAAGGAAGGGTCAAAGGTCAGGCGGGTGATCGCACAGGTCCTCTTCCGGGACATAAAAGAATTGAAGGATATGAACGAAAAGGTTGCCAATCTCAAGATCAAGATAGAGAGTATGGGGGCCGAACTTAGGAAATTTTTTCAGGCAAAGTACAGTATCGATGATATTATCGGCGAAAGTTATCAGACAAAACAGTTGAAGAGGCAGGCTGCGAAATATGCTTCGTCATCACTTCCCATACTTATTCTGGGCGAAAGCGGCACGGGGAAAGAGCTTTTTGCGCAGGCGATTCACCGGATGAGTCCCAGAGCAGAGAGGGCATTTCTGGCCATCAACTGTGCCGCTATTCCCAAGGAATTAATGGAGTCTGAACTCTTCGGCTACGAATCAGGAGCCTTTACCGGTGCCACTCAGAAAGGGAAGATCGGTAAATTTGAGATGGTAGAGGGAGGCACACTTTTTCTCGATGAGATCGGCGACATGCCTCTGGAAATGCAGGCAAAACTCCTCAGGGTTCTTGAGGAAAAGCAGATAACAAGGCTGGGCGGGTCCAAAACAATTCCCGTTGAATTTTCACTCATTGCGTCCACGAACCGTAATATTGAAGGTATGGTAGAGAAGGGAACCTTTCGCTCTGATTTGTTTTACCGAATAAATGTCTTTGTTTTGAAGATTCCACCATTGAGAGACCGGAGAGAGGATGTCATCCCCATTGCCAGTAACAAAGCGGCTTCGTCACTGTCTGACCAAAACAATGAAAAAGTTATCTTTTCAAGGGAAGTGGAATCTCTGCTCATGCAGTATGACTGGCCCGGCAACATGAGGGAGGTCAGGAACGTCATCGATTTTGCCATGCACAACATGCTCCCCAACGAAAGCGTGATAGAACCCAAGCACCTTCCCCCCTCCATTTTTGCGCGAGTGGAGGATCATTATTCCGAACCCGTTTTACTGCCCCTTAAAAAGGGCGTTGAGAACAGGGAGAAAGAAATCATACGTGAAACGCTTAGATCAACATATGGAAACAAGGTTGCGGCGGCAAGGCTTCTGGGCGTGTCTCGATCAGTCCTCTACGATAAGCTCAAGAAACACAATCTTCTGGGATAAAATTTTTTATCGGCGTCTATTCCTGTGTTTTTCATTGGGCGTTCAAATATGTCCGAATAACAATACATAATATGAATTACTGTATTGGAAACAGGACATATTTGGCATCACTTCGCCCTCATAAATTTTCTGAATTGTCCCTAAGTACACAAATATGCATAGTTTATTTATTTGGCATTAAAAATGCAGATATTTTTTCATCAGGGACTCGGCAACGATTCAAGAGTATAGAAGTCCCTGATTGAAAATTTCCATATTCTCAAATAACCCCAACAATAGATTTGCTGCCATAAATGTAAATCTATTCTTTCTTCCTGTGAGTAACCGACGTTCAGGTTCGTCGTTGACAGTATATAAATTCTAAGACAATGGGAGGAGATCATGAAGGGACATCTCGATGGCATAAGAGTCATTGATTTAACGGCATACCTGTCTGGGCCTTACTGTGCCATGAACCTTGCCGCCATGGGGGCCGAGGTTATCAAGATTGAGAGGCCCAAAACAGGTGACCCCTGCCAGTGGAATCCTCCCTTTGCCAGTTCCGACGGAGTGACCTTCAGCAGGAAGAACGATAAGGATATCTCCCTCCTGTATCTGAAGAGAAATAAAAAAAAGAAAAGCATATTCCTCAATCTTCAGAGCGAAATGGGGAAGGCAATACTGAGACGCCTGGTTGAGAAAAGCGATATCGTTATAGAAAATTTCGCGCCAGGCGTGATGGAGCGCCTTGGCTTCACCTACGCCGACTTTGAAAAAATAAATCCAAAAATTATTTACTGTTCGATTTCGGGATACGGGCAGGATGGACCCTACAGGGACAGAACGGCCTTTGACCTGACTATTCAGGCGACAAGCGGAATCATGGGCATTACGGGCTTTCCCGATGGGCCTCCAACCCGTTGCGGTGCCTGGATCGGCGACTTGATTTCTTCCTACTACAGTATGACAGGTATTCTGGCCGCCCTTGTCTCTAGAGAAAAAACGGGTCGCGGAGAAAGAATCGATGTTTCTATGCAGGACAGTTGCTTCTCCATGATCATGGATGAAGCCCTCGATTTTCATCTTTCCATTGGCGTTCCCATGAGGACGGGTAACAGAAATCCCAGGCTGGCCCCGTGGAACGCCTATGAGGCGAAGGATGGATACATTGTCATCGCTGTGGCTAACAATACCCAGTGGGAGGCATTTCTGGGAGCCATTGAACGGGAAGATCTCACGGGAGATGAGCGCTTCAAGAATCCTGAAGGGCGGTTCAAAAACTCAGACGCGGTAGAAGATATAGTTAATACGTGGATCAAGCAATACACGAAAGAGGAAGCATTGAAGCGTCTCAGGGAACATAAGGTGCCCTGCGATACGGTGCCTGAAGTGGAGGAGGTTCTGGATGACCCCCATCTGAAATACCGTGGCATGATTCAGGAGCTAAAGCACCCCCTCTACGGAGAAATGGGCGTAAAAACTGCCGGATTCCCTATTCATTTTATGCGGCTTCCGGGGGATCTCTCTCAATCGGCGCCTTATCCCGGTCAGCATAGTGAAGAAATATACGAGGAATTATTAGATATGAGAAGAGAGGAGGTGGAAGAACTTAAAAAAGAAGGCATCATTTAAAAGAGGTGGGAAAAAATATGGGATTATTTTAAAGTTAGAGAGTGTCACGACAATCGAAGAGACCTTTAGAAATCCTTAGTGGAGGGATCAGTTGTCGTGAGTCGTCATAGTAGCTCTCTATAAATCACAACGTTGATATCAAAAAGAAAGGGAGGGACCATTATGAAAAAGCGAATGTATCTTTTATTAATCGTGGCAGTAGCCTTCATTTTCGTTGGAGGTACAACGCTCTGCCAGTATGATGCCCAGGCGGCGGCAAAACCGATACTGATCAAATTCAATTATGCGGGACCTCAAGCGCCGCCCAGCGTGCATCCTTTGAGCGAGGCCATTCGCTATTTTGCCGAGAAACTGGAAACAAATTCGGGCGGGCGCTTCAAAGTCGAAGTATACTACGGAGCATCTCTCTATAACGATGATCCCACACAGTATGCGGCGCTCCGATCCAATGTCATTCAGATGTGCGAGGTGAGCGGCGGTCGGCTGGGAGGAGAAATTCCGGAGACCTTCCTAATGGAATTGCCTTTTGCCTTCAAGGACATGGATCATGTTTACAATTTCTTTACCGGCAAGGGGAAAGAGGCTTTTGAGCCGCTCTACTTGAAACATGGGTATAAATTGATGGCCTTCTGGCAGTACGGACTCCAGAATTTCGTTTGCAGTAAGAGATTCCTCGCGACACCCGCCGACTTCAAGGGAGTCAAACTGAGAATCCGCCCATCTAAACTCGTTGAATCGCAACTGAAGGCATTGGGCGCCAGCGCCCAGGCCATTCCCTACATGGAGACCTACACGGCACTGCAGCTCAAGACGATCGATGGAGCGGAGTGTCCACTGGCCGTCATCCAGGCCGTCAAATGGCATGAGACGGGTAATTACATAACCATATCGAGGCACAGCCTCCTCTTTGCCGCCATACTGGCCAACCCGAAATTTTACGACAGTCTTCCCGATGACCTGAAAAAAGTTATGGAAGACACTATAGCCGACGCTACCACATATGGGAGGCAGTTCCAGGAAAATATAGAGATGAAGATGCCCTGGATCATGATGTCTGAAAACAACAATCAGCAGTTCAAATGGCTGTCGGAAAAAGAGAGAAAGGTTCTTAAAGAAGCGGTTCAGCCAGTATGGGCTGAATACAAAGACAAGATACCGCAGAAATTCTTTGATATCTTGAAGGAGACGGAAGGAAAGTAGCCAGCAGGGTAATGCAGACACCTACTTTGACATTAGCGCAATGGCGGGGACCCCCGCCATTGCGCGGGGTTAAGGATACTGGCGGAACGATTATCGGTGATCTATTAGTGAAAAGAGTCCTGTTTTATGATCTGGTGATGATTTTAAAACCGGGGAAAAGAGTAA
>JAFGPZ010000273.1 GCA_016935935.1 Deltaproteobacteria bacterium | reverse complement strand
GAGCATCTTGTCCGCGCCATACTTGAGGACGTTGCCGACGGCCCCCTGCATCTTCCCGCCGGTCATATCGTCTATGGTCAGCACGTTCCCGGCGGTGTCGATCTTGCGCTGTTTCTCCTGGGCCGCCATTGCCTTTTTTGCCATCTTCTGTTGACGGAGTTCCGCGAGTTTCTTCATCATCAATTCTTTTTTCTGGAGGGCGCGGTCCCCGGCCCCGATTGCCGCAGAATTGGAAATACCCTGCATTTCCTGAGACGATAGCGGTTGCCCTGAAAGCAAGGCCCGCCTTCTGGCTTCCGCTAAAAGTTCGGTTCCGTAATTCATAAATCCTCCTTGAAAGGTTTTTTATTGTCAGACTGTGTTTGCACCGTCCCTATGAAAGAAAAACGAAATTTGACAATTTTCCTCCGGCTCACGAGCCATTTTTAGATTATTCTGACCCAAGCAGTGTGAACAGTAAGTTCTGACTGCAGTTGTCGGGGTAAGTTTATCGGGTAGCCTAGGATCCATATCACTGCCCCTTCTTGCCGCGAACCGCGGGCGGACCTAGAGACGAACCGGCCAGGGAGTCGATAAACATTTCGAGGGACCCTTGCACCGTCTGGTCAACCTGGAGCTTGTCGCCGTAGAGTTTCGGAAGGACCTTGCTTGCGTACCATTTCCGGGTATCGACCCGGAGCCGGGACCTGTTTATGTGGTCGTGATTGATAATAGTCTTGATGTTCCCGTCTTTGTCCTCGATTACTTCTTTGTCGAGGCTGTTATCGTCTGCAATGTCCATAATCTCATCGATATAAGCCTCCGCCTGGTCCATTCTGGCTATCGCGTATTGTGCCCCAAAATCAGGATTGTCGTTCTTCCAGTGAATGACAGTCGATGGCGGAACGCCTACTTCCAGACAAGCGCGGCGGAGGGACATCGGAGATCGCATTAGCTCCAATATCCTGTCCGCCGTCTCTTGATTAAATTTTGATCCGTCGCCTTTTTTACGTCCCATATGTCTCCTCCTTATTTCGTTAATTCATCGAACCTCGAAAATTCTCCGTGAAAATAAAGCAGGCATTCGCCCCCACGTCCGTAACGAGCTTTTTCGAATCGCACTAGGGTAACAGGATCTAGACTTTGTTCTGCAAGGTTTCCCCCGTCGTTTCCCTCGGTACTCGCTTTCCGATTTCGATGAAGAATAATAATCCCGTCTGCATCGCTATGAATTGAGGACGAGTCTTTAAGGTCTTCGGCTGTCATCGCCTTTGTAAGGTCTACCTTTCGGGGTTGTGCTATCAGGATAACCGGTATTTCCATTTCTTCCGCCAGCAGCTTAAAAGCCTGAACAGCAAGCCCGATCTCCTGAACCTGGTTTGTGATAGAGCGGCAGAGGAAATGAAGGTGGTCGAAAGCGACAAGCTTCAACCCATAACGTTTGACCGCCTCTCGCAGAATTTCAATGATTCCGTCAATAGTCGGTTTCACAACCGCGCGGCCTAGGTAGAGGGGTTTTTCTAAGTATGCGTCGCGGGTTTTTTGGATTTTACAGATTCCGATGTTTTCCACCCCCGTATAAGCCTGGACAATCTTCTCCGTGACAGCGCCGATATTCATTTCCAGTGAGAAAAAGAGGCTTGGTGTTCCTGTAAACGCTTGGTGTGTTGTAATTTGAAGAGCAAGAGAGCTTTTACCTACTCCCGGCGGTGCGGCTATTACCCAAAGTTCACCCGGTTTCATGCCTCGTTGATTCAATCGGTCGAGTGATGGCAACCCGGTTAAAAGTCCCCTGGTTTGCTCAGAGCTTTGATGATCCTTTTCCAATTGTTTAAGGCAATCTGTAAAAGAAGATACTCCCTGAACATCAAAACGCCTTGCTTCCGCCACGATACGATAAAAAGCGGCTATGTCATGACCAGCATTGAAATATTCATTCACGTCTTGACCGTCCGGAAGAATAACGTTGAAACACCGGTCATACCCTAACCGCCGTGCTGCTTCTCTGGCTCCCTTTTGGCCAGGTTCATCGGGATCATAGCAAAGGATGATTTTGTCGATGTCTTTGAGTTGGTCGATCCATTCAGGTTGTAACGACCCCGCTCCTGCTGTTACGGCAATTACATTCTTTTCACCTTGGTCCCACAAAGAAATCGAGTCTAGTTCGCCTTCGCAGAGATAAACCATAGAAGGCTTTTCTCGTAAAACGTCCTGATTAAAAAGAATGGAAGGACACCCAGGAATCCGTCTGAAAGTCTTTTCCTGCGGTGGTATCGATCGACTCTTGATATTTTTCAGGTTCCCGCCGGAAAAGTGGGGAATGGTCAACCACCTTTCACTGTCTTTGCTGATTTCAATGCCGATTTTGAAATGATCAATGGCGGTCATACTGATTTTTCTTGCATCCGTTACATAGGCCAATGCTGATGGATCACCTTTAAGCCTCTCATTTGCCTTTAAAGCCCTTTCAGGGGCTAAGATGACCTTGGGTTTGTCCTTCTCCGGAAAAGCCTGTTTAATGCCCTCCGATGGATTTAAAGCTGGTTTGTTCATGGTGTGCCGTTCCTGATTATGATTGTAGTCACCGAAATGCTTTTGAAGGGTGATGAGATTGCCTCGCTCCTGGCACTTGTGACAAAAGAAAGCGCCTTCGTTCTGATCCATGTAGAAATGGCTTTTGGGATCTCCGCAAAAGGGGCAGGTGTTTAAGACGACTTGACCGGATTGAAGCTTATAATCTAGGCCCTTTCGTTGAATGTATTCGATCGCGGTCATATGATTCTGACCCCTTGGCTTCTGTAATGTTTATCAAGCAAAGCGCTTCCCGTTGATTTCATGGCGGTAACCGACAAATCGGCCTGGTTGTCTAGCTTATGATTGCGGATGATTCCCAAGAGATACTTTTCACCTTTGCCCTGTTGCCCGTATTCCTTTTCAAGATAGGCCTTGAGCCCATACAAAACCTGATCAACGGGGTATTTATCCCACTGGCAAAGGATGTTCAGCTTTACGCTGTCGGAAATACGATTCGACTTTCGGGTTGAAGATATGGCATGAAATGCCTGATCGATGATTTCTTGATCCGGGTATCTGTTTTTCAATTCAGAAATCAGAGAAAGAATTTCTTCAGAGGTTATTTTTTCCATTCTTTCCCTTTTTGTATGTTGTCGTTTGCTTGTCAGTGGTTTGTCGTTTAGCTTGTCGTTTTCTGGGGAGTCGCTTTGATAAGTAGGCCAATTTACAATAGTAATTATCGAAAATTTGTTTGTCGTTTTGATTGTCAAATTTCCGGTCTTTGTCAGGAATGCAGTGATAGTGCGGATTTGCCGAACACTAAGTCCCGTTTCCTTTGCAGCTACGTGTAAACCAAAAATAAATTGACCGGGGAATAGGTGGGTTACCTGTAAGCCCACAATGGCGTCATGCTCTTTATGTGAGGCCTTCAATAATGCCCATGTCCAAAAGGCCCAGAGTTTATGGTTTTTGATCCATCCGGCATCAAGTGACTTCCTCCAAAGGCGAACATATCCCCTGTTCATCGCTTCGGCCCTCCTGGCAATTGATAGGCCCGTGGATCTTCAAACCGTGCATTCATGAGAAGGCAAAGCTCTTCATCCGTCACCTGTACTTCTCCACGTTCGTTTGCCAGCTCACAAAGCAAGAGAAGCAGATTTGCCGTGGCCGGGTCTTTCCGAAATAGCCGGTCATAATCGCGCCGGAATTTACGGTTCACTTGAAAGTGGTTGTTCAATATCGCATCTTCCTTCCAAATACTTCCTGTTTTGGGCTGCCCATGCTTTGTTACGTTCTACCGAACTGAACCGTCGTAATCCGTTTTGGTACTCAACGTCCGTTAAAAGCAGACCCTTGCCGTCGTCCGTCTTAATCTCTACCGCACCACCTCGGTGTACGATGGTCATTGTTCAATCCCTTCGATTAATTTATTTATTTTCCATTCCGGCCATCCAACACAACGTGCTGATAATCTGACGGGTTTCGGGTATCGCCCACTTTTCACTCCGGCTAAAAATGTGGATCTACTTACCGGATAACGTTCAAGAACTTGCGGTAGACGGAGCAGGCGCCCCGAGATGATCTTTTCGGCAGTTTTTTCAATCATATTCATAGATTATTTGTCCTCCCCTAACTTTTTGTTGTTCTTAACTGGACCGTCTCAACTACAAGGTCTGACTTTTGATGGAAGAAATCTGACGTCTAAGGGAAGAAAGAGGGAAGAAACACGGAAGACACGGCAGAAACAAGGAGGGGAAAAATAAAAAGCCATTGTAATCAGTATGTTAAAATGGCTTTTAAAAATAACAAAAATATTTTGACTTTCTTTATGAAAATGATATTTTCTTCACGCTTAAATCAAAATCGGGAGGCCCATCCGTAAATGGGTTTTGTCGTTTCTATAATCTTAACCTGGTCATGGAATCCCTAAGCGGTAACGCCGGGAAGGCCCATTTTGAGCCTAAGCAATTCCATGGCCTTTTTTATGGAGGTGTAAAAGTGAATATTGAGGAAAAATTAAACGATGTACAAAGTGCCCTGTATCAAATCCATGGTCTTACAGATCTCCTGGAAGCGGCCGGCGAACAATTTGCCGGACCGGTTTTTAACAAGCTCAGTGATCCCCTCGCAAGTCTTGCACAGGTCATAAGAGAAAAAACACAACATTGCCTCGATCTATTGGAAGACGTTGAAAAGCAGGGGGTAACATTGTGAATGTAGTCTAGGATTAATATCAGGGGCGGCTAATGACCGCCCTTTTTTTTATTGGTGCGTAAATAAATTCTCTCTGCTATATTTTTTTCCATATATCTGTTCGTATAATAATTGAATGCTGGGGGAATTATGAGCGAAAGATTTAAGAGTTTTCTGAAATGGCCATTATGGGTGAAAATCTGCACATTGTTGTCTGTTGGGATGAAATCAATAGAGAGCGTTCACAACTGGTCAGGGCGGTTGCCGATATTGCGCATCGACAAAGCCCTTTACCGAAAGACATCGACACCGTGTGAGTTGTACAAGATTTATACATGGAGATGGGGAATATTGAATAGTCACCAAGCCATCATATAAACCGGATCTTCCATGACAAAAAAAGAAAAAAATGAGAAGATAAATTTTTATTTAGGGGTATATTTGGGGATATGTGTCAATAATAAATATAAATTAATATAATGAATGTAAGCGTATATGTTT
>JAFGPZ010000272.1 GCA_016935935.1 Deltaproteobacteria bacterium | reverse complement strand
TTCGTTCAGGTTTTCTCTTGAAACAGGCAGTTTCCCACCACAGGTCCCCTTAAACAGACAATGACATTCATAGTGATAAACCTTATTTATGCAGAAAGAATCCAATGAGATATTGCTCTTACCCCAAAAAAATAGTTTCTCGTTTCGGTAGCGGAAAAGTTTATAAACGTGGCGAACAGATGATTTTAAAGGTAGTGACCTGAATTATAAAGTACGGGATATAATATCTGGGAATCAGATAGGACACATATGAACTGTAACTAAAATGAAGAAATGAAGATCGGACAGGTTTACGATTACAGGAAAAAATGAAGGATCAGGATGTAGTGGTGTGCTTAAATGAAGGAGTTTCGCATCGGCAACTGGAGCAAGAAAGAAACCCTTGCCGATACTGAACATAAGTTTGTTAATAAGCGAATCAATCCGGGATTTAAAGCATGCCCTGTTCCCTGTGGAAATCTTCTTTGCCTACCTGCAATCCGGTTTATGGAATTTGTACTTTCCATCGTAAGGCCTATCCCCTTCAGGATGGGAGAGTCAAAAGCTTAATGTGCCAAGCCGATGACCGGATGGTGGCTGATAGAAAATCCGTCTTTTTCCGGATCAAATGTTAAACAAGAATTCTTTCGCCACTTGATATTCTCGTCTTTCTCCTTTATGGGGAATTCTTTGCGAATAAAAGCTCCCCTGCTTTCCTTCCGGGCAAGGCTCGCGGTAAGGATTGCCTTTACCACAAAAACAGCACTCAGCATATCTTCCTTTTTTTTCATTTCTGTTACATTCTCCGGAGCCCCTGCTTTCAACTCTTTTTCAAGAACTTTAAGCTTTGTCAGTCCTTCATTTAAACCTGAATCCGTCCTCACAATCCCGGCATGTTCCCAAGCAATCTCTCTGATGATTAGGCGGGTACTTTTGAACAATAACTTCGCACCCGACGTTGGCCCCCGGTTTTCTGGCAGATCCTGTATGCCCGCGTCGGACAATCGTCGGCTATGAATATTACGAGCAGCACTACGTCCTGCTATTCTACCGGATACCAAACACTCTGTTAGTGCATTTCCGCTCAACCGGTTGGCACCATGAAAACCCCAGGCTACTTCTCCACAGGCATATAGACCGGATAAATCGGCCTGTCCTGATTCATCCGTGCGGATACCCCCCATAAAGAAATGGGCTCCCGGTGAAATCTCCACCGGCTTATTTTGAAAATCGAACTTTATCTTTCTTAGAATGCTCAAGGGGAATGTCTCCCATGACGAGGAAGGAACTTTTCGAAAGTCCATATAAACCGGCCCAGCATGACCTTCTTCGAAAAGCATTGCTGATAAAGAATCTCTCTTTTTACGCATGGCCTCATTCACATCATCGATACCGTACTTTCTTAGGATGTCTTCCCCGGAAGTATTGATTAATCTTGTTTCCCCCGGGTAAGGCGGGTAAAGCATAATGGAGGGTAGCCGCGGCTGGGCTATAACAATGGGATAAAACTGGATGAATTCCATATCCCAGAGCGAAAGTCCGGCTTTTGCAGCCAGGTAATACCCATTCCCCATCATGCTCTTTTGATTATCATTTCTAAGATAAATCGCTCCTCCTCCCCCCGTTGCCAGAATAACTGAAGATGAAGCAATCGATACCTCTTTTCCGCTTCTATCTATACCCTTTACGCCCAGCACCTGCGCTTCTTGCTTTAAAATATCTGTGACATAAAAACCACTCAGGACACTTATCCGCTTAAGGCTCCTTAAGTTATCTGCCAGTCTTTTTACCATTGTGACACCTCGGATAACATCGGGGCTGGATGACTTCAGAAAGTAATGGTCATAAAATTCTTCAAATTCAAACCCTGTCGAGCGAAAGAATGCTAAGGCGTCTGGAGCTTCATGAGCGAAGCGTTCTACTAGCGGTCCATGGTTAATCATCTTTCCTGTGTGAAGGGTATCACGGATATATTGATCCGCAGAATACGATGTGGTGGGTCCACTAAAACGCCCGTTTGACATTGCAGAATTGGTCCCAACCCCAATCCCGCTCCTGTCAATCAACAGAACTTTTGCTCCTTCCGCTTGGGCGGTATAGGCTGCGATCATCCCGGCTAGGCCAGCTCCAATGACAATTACTTTGTCTGACATTGGGGCTTTTTCTTTTGATAAATTCATGTTTCATACTCCTTTACGATCTTGAAAATCTAGGCAACAAACTCTTCCATACGTTAGTATTCTTGCGTGCCGGCAGAGTAAATAAGGGGATCAATTTCCCCTGGATCGGGCTTTCCTTCAGTCATGCAGCCGTTTGCGAAGCCTGATTTTCTTTATGAGAATGTCAAATTAATCCTTTATCTTTCAATATCCCTTTTGCCTCCTGTCCTGACATCTTCAGATAGATCGCCGTAGTTGTCAGCGCAGAATGGCCAAGAATATCTTGGACAATCGTTACAGGAACACCTGCCCTGAGTAACTCGATTGCTCTCGTATGTCTTAAAATATGAGGGTGCGCCATTTCTCTCGGTATATTCGCTGCTTTTGCTCTTTCATAAAACACATGCCGGAAATTACTCTGGTCCAGCTTAAACACACTACCTCGCCGATTCGGAAACTCTGCAACATAGGTAGCAATCTCACTCGTTACGTTTCCCTGTACAGGAACTATGCGGGTCTGAGTTTTTGAATTGTGTCTTTTTAGCGTGATTAGTCTGATTTCCGTGTTTCGGAAATCAATATCTACCCTGTCGTCAATACTCAGCACCTCGCCGACCCTTGCACCCGTGTATCGCAGAACAAGAAACGTCAGCCAGTAACGGCCACGGGATTTTCTTTTTCCTTTTGTGGGGCTGGTATCGTACCACTCCTGAAAGACACTGGTTAGAAAATTTACCTGGCTTTCAGTAAGATACAAGATAGGCACAGTATTAGTTATGGGAAATGTGCTACGAGCAATTAAACCCTTCAAAGTTTATCTTCCCCCAATATATAGACATTAACGTTACTTTTTAATTTTGGCTTTGACGTACTCCCAAGGCTAAAACCAAAGGGATTCTGGGGTCAAACAGACATAGCTGGCAAAAACCCCTGTTTCAAGAACCGAAACATTTGGGCTTTACGGTCTAAAGGCGGGATTGTAAGACCACCTTCTTCAAGGGGTTGGGGTGTTAAGTTCTCATCTATGCGTTAGGTGTAGATGTTCCTGCGATGTCCAACTCGCAAAACTAAAACCACAACCCTTTCTGTTTGAATTTGACATATAATCCGACAAGTGCCGACTCGATACCTCCAAAGACCAAATTTATCACCCCCTAACGGCTTCCCAAATCTTTTAGGGTTTGACTTAGTCGCAATCCGCTTTCTCAAATAACCTAAGATTTCTCGCTGTACTGAATGATCAAGCTTTCGCAATTCCTTCCTGGCCCTATCGTCAAATTCAACTCTCCAGATCACGGCCTTGCTCCAGTTCTTCAAGTGTCCAATATTCTTCGGGATACTCAAGACGATCCATGGCCAAATACTGATCTTCTAAATCATCTATGTGTTTTAATATCGCCTCTCGTACATAGTAAGTCTTTGTTCGTCCCGTTCGCTTAGCAAGGGCATCTAACCGATCTTCGATCTCCGGTTTTAACCGTATAGCAAGCATAATAAGTCCTCCTTTTGTTATACATATATATCAAAAAGAAGATTTGTCAATATAAAATTCTAACGTCAATTTATTTCTACCCCTTTTCTTTTAAGGAAAACGGGTAATATTTTCATAAAGTCGGGTCCTTCGACCCCCAAAACCTAGGTTTTTACGAGTTGATATGGGGATTTTTACCCGATAATTGGTATTTTCGGGTAAAAAGGATTTTTCGATTGTCATTTCCATTGTTCACCGCCCAAATGGGGATTCTGATCAACAATGGTTTCTTCAAACATGTCAACTCCGAATAAACATCATTTGGTTCGGACTATACTCCTAACAATTGTGCCTATTTTTCATTGACGTGGGCAGGCAAAGCCAGTAACCGACCTCACCCGCCCTGTGTAATTTTCTAAATAAAGCCTAAATGTTCTTCAGATTTTTTCCCGCCTTGAATTTTGCGGATTTTGCAGCCGGGATAGTTATTTCCTCGCCAGTCTGGGGGTTTCTTCCTTTTCTTTCCGCCCTCTCCTTTACACTGAAAGTTCCGAATCCGGTTAATGCAATACCGTCACCATTCTTCAGCGCTTCTTCGATTGTCTCCAGAACGGCATTTACTGCCCCTGACGCATCCTTTTTCGCTAAACCCGCTTTCTGTGCTACCTCGTCAATTAATTCTGTTTTTGTCATAAAATATCCTCCTTGTCATTTTTATATTACCTGCTGCAAGACCCTCCCCTCAAGAACAGGAAGAACTAAAGCAGGCTATTTATTCTCCGGAGTTCCAATCTCAAAAAAACCCAAACACCCCCGATATGGTTGAAAGGTAAGGGGTTTGGGATTACACAGTACAAAACCAAATGGCCCGAAAAACCAGCGGCTGTCGGACCATGTGACGCAATCGCTGATCTCAGCGCTGCCGACGATTCCGCCATGCTTAAAATCTTTTATTTCCGGCAATTCGATATTCGTTTCAGATAATACCCAATTATATCCTTCATAGTCAAACTTTTTACCGGCGTGAATCAAAAACTTTCCCCGAAAATTCGTAGGCCAGCTACGGTTTTCAATGTCTTTATGACCATTAACAATTAACCATGCCCAGGGCTGCCTGATGCTGAGAGCTTTCATAAGTATTACCATCCATAGATCTGCGGTATGGCCGACATGAATAACAGCCGCAGGCGGGAAGCTTCGTTATCATCCAGCGAACTCTTTATGGTTTTTCCCTGGTAAGAAATGTTGATAAAATATCCGCTGGTTGGTCCCTTATTGATAGACAGGATCTTATAACCGTTTCTCCCTTCATTATCGGCGTTCCCGGCATTAGGATCGTGAACAATCTCACCTTTACCAATTTTCAGGGCAGTCAGGAAATCGGCAAGATCCTTATCGTTAAGTTTCATCGTTATTTTTTCATCCCAGCTGCAGGCCGGCAATCCTCTCTGCTTCTGACCGGTTGCATTAGCCATTTCCAGCATTACAAATCCCTTAGCCCGTCGAAATTTGTCTTTTTCATTATCATAAGCGGGCACCAGGCTGAACTGCATTGCTCCTGCTTTTTTATACACCTTGAATTGAGGAAGTCTTTTCATGAATTCCTTAAAAAAACTCCTTTCATTCTATCTATCCCTTCGACTCCGGTGTGTCTCAATCGCCACTTCCCGGTGGTTCTCCACAATATCATGGATGGACACACAGTGACTCGCTACATCAATCGTCTTTTGTAGAATAAGGTTTTGGTCTTGAACCTTTATAGCATTTTCTAATTGTTGAACCTGATCGTGCAACCCGTTCATTAGGTCTTTTATTGTCCTATTTTTCCAAGCGTCATGAAAGACGATATTCTCATCTTTTGCCGCATTCCTAGCTAATCCTTCTTTTTCAATCCGCGCTTCGGCCCATTTTTCTTTCTTACAACGCGCACACAAAGTTCTTTTTGATTTTGTGTACCCACCTATACGCCGCCGCTCTTCAACGACAAATATTTTTCCACATCTTTCACATACAATGTCCACACATCTTTTTAACGCTCCCTGTATATCTGGTACGATCACCCCTAATGTTTCTGCAATAATAGTGGGGAACCCGGGATAGTCATATATAGAATCGATATCTTGAAGAATTCGGGGCGTTAATATACCATTTCTCTTATTTTGAGTTGAATTTCTTTCAGCGTCTCGTTTAAGCAGTATAAAATGGTTTCGCACTGCTTCATGTACTCTTTCGGGTGCTATATTTGCCTCTTGTATTAAATACTTTATTTGGTCCATTCTTTTTACCCGCCAGATTTAAGCCTTTCCTTCAATCCCGTGTATCTTTGCAGCACCCTGTTATTTCTCACAGCCATAGCGACAGCCTTTTTACTCCCGATAAGTACCACAAGCTTTTCACCCCTTGTAACACCCGTATAGAGCAGATTTCGAGCCAGCATGATGTAATGCTGGGTTACCATCGGTATAATCACTGCGGGATATTCCGAGCCCTGGACTTTGTGGATCGTACACACGTATGACAGCATTAACTCATCCAGTTCATCCAGTTCATAATTTACGACTTTATCTTCAAATTTCACGTGGATTTCCTGTTCTTCAGTGTCGATTTTAGCGATAAACCCGATGTCTCCGTTAAACACATCTTTGTCGTAATTATTCTTGATTTGCATTACCTTGTCGCCCATCTTGTATTTTCTGAAACCTCGGACGACTCCTATCTCGTTAGGATTAAGCTTCTCCTGAAGCAGGTCGTTCAGTGCTTCTGTTCCGAGAGGTCCCTTATGTATAGGTGTGAGCACCTGGCAGTTTTCCATCGGGTTTCGATTTTTAAACGTTTCGGTCATTAGTTCAATGATAGTTTCCCGAATTGTCTCCGGCTCCGTCTGTTCGATGAACCAGAAGTCCTTTCCGGAACCAGGCACCTCAAGAACGGGCATCTGTCCTCCGTTAATCCTGTGAGCATTGACGATTATACTTGATTCCTTTGCCTGCCTGAATATATTGGTCAGGTACACTGTCGGGACTATTTTACTTTCAATGATATCTTTCAGTACATTCCCCGGCCCCACGGACGGGAGCTGGTAGATATCCCCCACCAGAACAAGGGTAGCATGGAGGGGAATAGCTCTAAGGAGGCTGTACATCAATATCGTATCAATCATTGAAGCTTCATCTACCACGAAAAGATCGCCCTCGAGGGGGTTATGTTCGTCTCTTTGAAAAATTCCTCCACGGGTATATTCAAGCAGACGGTGAATCGTGGATGATCTGAACCCAGTTGCTTCGGTCATACGCTTCGCTGCCCTGCCTGTGGGGGCACACATGATAACCTTACACTTCTTCCTGTTGTAGATCCCTGCGATTGACTCGATAATGGTAGTCTTTCCTGTTCCAGGGCTTCCTGTGATAACCATTACTTTCGACTCACAGGCCGTCTGTACGGCTTGACGCTGCTCCGGCGCCAGTTTTATCCTCTTTTCCTGTTCGACCTCAGCTATGACTTTCTGTAAGTCCACTTTATTCAGGCGAAGACCGTTACTCCCCGCCGCCAGTTTCCGAAGTCTTTCCGCTGTTCTGCACTCACAAACGTGCAGCATTTTCTCATATACGGGATTAGTGCCGGAATTACTCTCGTCACGTTCCACCACTATATGTTTTTCCCTTGCCAGGGTTATAACCGCGTCTCTTACGATACTTGTACTCACACCGAGAAACTCATCTGCCTTCTCGATAAGTTCATTAAACGGGCAGTACACATGACCGTTTTTACCAAGTTGAGACATGACATACAGCACCCCGGATTTAACTCTCAGGGGATGATCAGCACTGAAGCCCATCCGTTCCGCGATTTTATCAGCTGTCAGGAATCCAATTCCAAAAATGTCTTCACAAAGCCTGTAGGGGTTTTCTGTGAGAAGTTTTATTGAATCGTTACCGTATCTTTTGTATATCTTTGTGGCATACCCTGTTGATATACCATGGCCTTTCAGAAACACCATCACGTTCCGTATTTCTTTCTGGTCCTTGAAGGCTTTGGAGATTATGTCTACGCGCTTTTCTGCTATTCCCGAAACCTTTCTCAGGAGATCGGGTTTGTTCTCGATGACCTCAAACGTGTCTTTCCCGAACATTTTCACTATCCGCTTTGCCAACTCAGGGCCGATCCCCCTGATGAGTCCTGAACCCAGATAGGCTGTAATGCCGTTTATCGTATTTGGATAGACGGGAGTATAAGCATCGAATTTAAACTGCTTGCCATATTTTGGGTGGTTGACCCATTCGCCTTCCAGATCAAGAATATCTCCGACTTTAGGTTGAAGGATGGTACCGACAATGACAACGAGCTGTTTCTCCCCTTCTATGTCGGCCCTGGCTGCTGTCCAGCCTGTAGTGGTATCGGAATAAGTAATTGACTTGATTTCTCCCTGAAGGCTGGTCCTTAATAGGTTTTCGCTATTTTTTTCGACGTTTCCCACAGCGTATCCTTTTTTGTTTCTTCTTTTCTCCCTCACTATATATGAACATGAGTGCCACTATCTAAAGAATTCTTAATTGCAGATTAGGGTCTAACGAGCTGCATGCTTACACTTTTTCATGCCCGGAAAGCCTCGTTTTTTAGGCGGGGAGTACGTTAATTTCAAGTATTCGCCGAAGTTAAAAAATGAGATTAATGAGAAGTGAATTGAAACAGAGACTGCTTTTCAGCCAAATTTAGGGAACAGGTCTAAACTTCAAGGTGCTTTTTTAAATTTGACAGGGCTGTCTTACGTTTATCTCGACTCATTTTGTTTATGTTTACGAGCTTCCACTTAACTGCCGGCAACTGTTCGATTCCATTCAAGCCAAGTAAGTTCCAATCAGGGGTACCTTCTTTCACGGATAAAAGGAAATGTTTTTCATCCGGCTTTAATTCATTATTAACCAGGGAAACCAGCTTTTCTCTGGTTTCGATAAGTTCGTCAAGACCAATTTCTTCCACTGTCATACCTATGAACTCATTGTTATAAGTATTTTTAAGGTCAATGAATCTCGGGTTAAGTAATTCGAATATTGGTCTAGGGTGGCTGATGAGGTATACTATAAATGCTTTTCTGATTTTATCACTGAAACCCTCTTTCTGTAGCAACAAATGAACATCAAAGAGATCTCTCGGATGTTGCCTGTCCAATGCCGCACATACTTTCCCTGCATAGAGTTCTTCCATGCATAGAGATCTAATATCCATTGAAGTTTCAAAAAGGTCCTGTGCTCTTTCTGAAAGTCTGAGATTTTCAGGTGGATAAACGGTGCCGCGAAGGACTAAATTAGGCTCAATTTTAACCGTGGCGTCACCCTCTCTCAGGATGAGCCCCTGCAATTGGTCACTGTTGTGCAGTCTTTTAGGGATGATAACTGTGTTGGGGAAAACCCTTTTAATCTTATTTGATATTCTGTGCAATGATTCATTTATGTCGGAAAGAGCTGTATTTCTATCATTTACCAAAGTGTACGTTAAATCTATATCGACGGAAATTCGCGGTAAGTTTCTCAAGAAAAAATTAATTGCTGTTCCACCTTTTAGTGCGAAAACGCTTTCTGAATTGATGATCGGTAATGCCTTCAGAAGAAGTTTTGCCTGCTCGAAGTACTGAGTGTTTTTCAAAACAGGACCTCATCATAAGTTTTGGGTACCGTTATGTGATATTTTTTATCAAGCTTTCCATTGGGTACAATCACTCGTTTCCCTTTTCCAAAGTCAACATTTGAAAGATTGAGCTGTCCAACCCATGGGTGATTATGCATTTCCGCCATATACATGAAAAGCCTTTTCACCTTTACGAAGTTGCATGATTGGAGAAGTTCCGTAACTGTTTCAGGCCGCAAGCTTGTTAGAGCCTCCATTATTAAAAAAGCTTCGTTAAAACTGGCTTTGTTGGGGACATGGTATAACATTTCCATCATGGCTCTTTCCGGCGAAGATATTCGTATTGCAAATTCATTTTCTGCAAATTCCGAAAACCCTTTTGTATAATCTTCGGGAAATAGATTTGTACAAGAGTATACAACGTTGACCCCCCAGTCATATTTTATAAACCAGGCAGGCAATTTATGATTGTGACTTCCATATAAAAAAACTCGCCGGGTTTTTTCGGAAAGGTAATGGCCATATCCCTTCATTTCTAATGCAGTCTTGCCCCCGGTATGGATAGAGAGATGAAGCTGTGTTTGAAGTGCATAGAGACCTCCTGACCAATTTACCTTATCACCTTTAAGGATAAATGCGCCGCGGCCAAGGGGAACGAGCCACCTGCTGCTCGTGTATCTTTTTACTAAGCCCCGGCTGAACCCTAGTTTTTCCAGATGAGTGGTTGTGGAGACCGTACCTCTGGGCCATTGAGTTATAAGCTGGTTTATTTTATAGGTGCCATGTATGCTCATAGTTTACAAATTATCACAAATATAAACCAAAAGCAAGCGATAGTTTGGTATTATTTCGATATGTAAACTAAAAGTGTCCAAACAGTAACATTTTTAAACCATTTTTCGGCATATCTTCTGGAATGCTTCTATATAAAAGCAAAATTACATACAGCTTTATTTGGCCTTCCCCTTCAGGGGAAGGGAGTATCAAACCTCCACAACGTTTAGCGTCGTTAGCACAGAAACAACTTCATGCTGATGTTCAAAGGAATATCTCTGTCTATATTTCGTGATGTGCTCCTCAATATTTGCAGGCCTCAAAACAGGAACCCTTCCACTAATACGCAACTTCAGGGCGCTCTCCGGATTAGTGAACAGCACCGCTCCGTTAATCCAGGTATCATCGATACTCCTGGATGCAAGGTACTCCTTCAAGGGAAAGATTTGAGATCTAACCTGTTTGATGGGGTTTCTCATATAATCAGAATATGGAGTTCCCCTTCCCCCAACCTTTCGAACTTTCCATTTCGGATCGGCCTCGGTTCCCACGATGATCCCTTTATTATTTTTTACCTCAACTATAAATATTCCGCTGGGCCCGCAGACAACAAAATCAGCTTCCCTGTACCCTGTCTTCGATTTTGTACACGGTATTCTTACCTGGTTGAATATAGTGTAGCTGTCGTCCAGTTCCGACAATACTGTCAGTGCAGATTCTTCGCCTTCAGCACCGGCCTCGGCGATTATAGTATCGGTGCCGGCACCGCACATGACGCACAAACCGACTATACCGGCCAGTACCGCTCCAATTATGGCGATTCCCGGCAGACCGCCTCCGCCGATTGCAACAAAAAGGACCAGAGATGCCAGTAAAATAACCAATCCTGCATGCCTGGCATTTTCCCGGTTTCTTTCGGCTTCTTCCCTGAGCCTGTTCGGTTTAATGTATTGCAGATCCGCCATAACAAGTCCTCTCACTATATATGAACATAAGTGCCACTAATGTATGCCTGGCTTTAACCTGTAAGAAAGACGGTGAGGATTGAGCTTAATTCTACGTTTTTCTGCACGGATACCCGCATCGACAATTCATTGAGACAACACCAATTAAAAGGCAATTGACTGTTAATTCGTTTGCAGTCATTATCTATCTGTTTTTCCTTGACAAAATTGCAATATACAAGTAGTTTCTCTATCGATATGCCCCATAAAATTCAAACACCTTTATTATCAAAGGAGGTACCTCCCCTATGGCTCTTACAAAAGCAGAGATAATACAATCAATCCAGAACCAGATTGGTTTTCCTCAAAGCAAATCTTCAGATATATTGGAATCCTTTTTGGGGATAATGAAACAATCGCTTATGAACGGTGAGGATGTCATGATAAGCGGGTTCGGGAAATTTTGTGTCAAAAAAAAGAACGCACGGCAAGTAAGAAACTTTAAAACCGGGGAAAGCATCACATTGGAACCGAGAAAGGTTGTCACTTTCAGGTGCTCTTCGAGGCTAAAGGATAAAATCAACGGTTGATGAGCACATAGTATTCCAGGTTATCCTGACAAGGGAAAATCAATGAAGAGACTTGTATCACTTCTCATAGTTTTGTTAACGATCTGCTTGATCGTAAGTTTCTCCTATGCCGCCGACAAGGGCAACACCAGATTCCAGTCATTCAGCAAAGTAAAGGTGATCCTTTTAAAACAAGTTTACTCAGACCATCTCACCACATTCTACTGCAACTGCCCATTCACCATGAAAAAGAAAATCATTCCTTCAGACAGATACACTCCGAAGAAAAAATGGAAACGTGCAAATAGTGTTGAGTGGGAGCACATAGTACCAGCCTATGAGTTTGGACATAACTTCCCTGAATGGAAGAACGGGAGTCCAGACTGTGTAACACCTAAGGGCAAACCCTATAAAGGTCGGAAGTGTGTCGAAAAGACTCAGCCTCAGTACCGATACATGCAGGCAGATATGTACAACCTTGTGCCGGCTGTGGGGGAAGTCAACGGACTTCGCTCAAACTACCCCTATGGGATTATCCCGGGAGAGAAAAGAGAATTCGGAAACTGTGACATGGAGATTGAAGATAGAAAAGCGGAGCCTCCACCTGAAAAACGGGGAGATATTGCACGGACGTACTTCTATATGAACTGGGCCTACCCGGGATATGGAATCATCACTAAAAAGAACCAGAAACTCTTCGAGACATGGGACAAAGAAGATCCAGCCGATGCCTGGGAATGCGAGAGGAGTAAGAGGATAGAGAAGATTCAGGGAAATGAGAATTTATTTGTAAAGGAACCCTGTCAGGCTGAGGGATTGTGGTAGCTTATAAAAAAGAGGTAGACCCCACAGTTATATCCCTTAAAATGCACATTTGGGTGAAAATAGGTTCATTAAAGAGTATAAGCCACTCAGTAGCGCTTATTTCGATATATATAAAAATTTCGGCTTTGCCGGATATGGCTCTATAAAATTACTTCAGATAACGCTTCAGATCCCTGTAGAAATTTTCATGGGGACCCAGTGCCAGAAGGTCAATTTCCGAATCGTCAAACTCGTAAGCCAGCAAAAACAGTTTATGTCCCACTTTAAACTTGTAAACGTATACACCTGCGATGTCGCTTCTTTTAGGTTCACCCACTTCGGGGTTTTCCATAATCTCTTTAATTCCTGTATCTAAAACTTCGACTTCTTTTTTAACCAGACGCTTTTTTTGCCTTTCAAAAAGCGGCGACTGAAATACCTGGCGGCTCATTCCTTTTCACCAAAGACGTATGATGTCTTCTGCCCACTCCGAATCTGCGCCATTCCAATCAGGATGTCCTTTATAAATGATATCGGAAGATCGGGATTTTCATCCGCGATCTTTCCAAGTTTTGCCCAGTATTCCACCTGCCCGGCAAGCGACCGGTTTTCAACCTTTGCGTACATCGCCGCGTTGGCAGCAAGTTCATCCGATATTTTGACGGCTTTCGGCATTATCAAAACCTCCTATGTTTTTT
>JAFGPZ010000045.1 GCA_016935935.1 Deltaproteobacteria bacterium | reverse complement strand
ATTCCTATGTTTATCGGACAAAGGAATTCGAATCCCAGAAAGATGAACAGCATTTCGGGGCGATGGCCGTTTCCTTTACTTTCTAAATCCGTGGATCTATCTCTGAAGTTGACTTACGGGATGATGAGAATCAATATCGGGTAAGCTTTGCCCTCATTCATCTTTCTGAATCACAGCCCTGTAGACCTCTCTCCGTTTCAGGCCAGTTTCTTTGGCGATAACGTCGATTATATCGCGTTTTGAAAGGACAGTATCGCTGCGCGTCTCTTCGAATAGTTTCCTGATTTGTTCCGATGAAAGTTCAGGAACCGTCTTTTCCGCGCCGGCAACGACGAGCGTTATCTCCCCCTTTATCTTTCTTCCATTCAGAGAATTCAGTATCTCAGATACATGGCCACGCAAGACCTCTTCGTATATCTTGGTAAGTTCCCTGAAAACCGCTACCTTCCTGTCACCAAGGATTTCGAGGATGTCCTGAAGCGAGGATATAAGGCGGTTCGGTGATTCGTAGAACACCATAGTCTTTTCTTCCATAGAGACTGATCGGAGAAATTGCTTCCTCTTGCCTGTACGTGATGGAAGGAATGCGTAAAATGCGAAACTGTCCGTCGGAAGCCCCGAGGCGCTTAAAGATGCTATTACAGCCGAAGGGCCGGGTATGGGAATGACCCTGATGGAATTGGAAATAGCCTCTTTCACCAATATATATCCAGGGTCCGATATGGCAGGCGTTCCCGCGTCGGAAACGTAGGCCATATCTTTCCCATTCTGTATCCGCGAGATAAGGTGGGCGCTCTTTTTCGCTTCATTCTGGTCGTAGAGGCTGGTCAAGGGTGTGTCTATATCGTAAGCCGAGAGAAGTTTTTTTGTGCGCCGCGTGTCTTCTGCCGCTATAAGGTCTACTTCTTTCAGAACGCGCAGGGCGCGTAAAGTTATATCCTCAAGATTACCGATTGGGGTGGCGACAATATAGAGCTTCCCTTGTTCCATCGGGCATATTACCTTATCTGTGACCTTTACGACCTATGGCTAACTCTGTTACGACAAAAGATCGAATGCGTTTTTTATGAGTTCCGTCCGCTCTCCTTCGACAGATAAATGGACCGCCACGACATCGAAACGGGCATCGCAATCCACCATATCTTTCACCATCAGGTAGTTCATGGCTATCTGCGATATCTTTTTCTGTTTCCTTTTTCCAACTGCTTCCTCCGGATTGCCGAATCTGTCCGATGTTCGACTTTTTACCTCTATGAATGCCACTGTTCCTTGATCGATGGCAATTATATCGACTTCTCCGAATACGCACCGGTAATTTCGCTCAATGATCCGGTAACCTTTTCTTTTTAAAAAACGGACGGCGCAGTCTTCGCCTGCCTTGCCTGTCCGCCTCTTATTGAAGTTTGATGTTGAAGGACTCTCTGTGGATTTTGGAGCGGCCATGAATTTTTATCGCTTCCCTGTGTTCTTTTGTCCCGTATCCTTTGTTTTTTATGAAGTTATATTGGGGATACTGTAAGTGATATCTGTCCATGATACGGTCTCTCGATACCTTGGCAATGATGGATGCCGCTGCAATGGAAATGCTCAGTGAATCTCCCCTGATAATAGATTCCTGGGGGACAGTGACGTCTATGGTGTTTATGCCATCAATGAGGATGTAATCAGCTGGTGGAGATAGGGAAGAAACCGCATTTCTCATGGCCAGTAAAGATGCCCTGAGTATATTGATTTTGTCAATGACGTCAGGTTCCACAATGCCTATGCCTACGGAAAGGGCAGTTTCCAGTATAACCTCATGCAGCCTTTCCCTCCTGAGGGAGGTTAGTGCTTTTGAATCTCGTATATCTGAGTTTATGTAATTTTCAGGCAATATAACAGCCGCAGCAACAACGGGACCCGCGAGAGGTCCCCTTCCTGCTTCATCACAGCCGGCAATAGAATTGAAACCGCGCGCCTGCGCTCGCAGTTCAAACTGGCGCATGCTATTTTCTGCCAAGTTCTCTGATCCTTGCCTTCTTTCCTTTCAGCCCTCTAAGGTAATATAGCCTGGATCTCCGCACCCTTCCTTTTGTTACCACATCAATCCTGTCGATAACCGGGGAATGCAGGGGGAATGTCCTTTCCGCCCCCACGCCATAGGATATCTTGCGTACCGTGAAGGTGGAGCGGTTTTGATTGCTCCTTTTTCTTATAACTACTCCCTGAAAGACCTGAAGTCTCTCTTTCTGTCCTTCAATAATCTTTACATGTACCTTGACCGTGTCACCGGATTTAAAGTCAGGTATATCTGCTCTCATCTGTTCCTTCTCGAGCATTTCAAGAACATTCATAATTGGGGTCCTCCTAAAAATAGTATACTGTAAGTTTAATTAATTATCTCTTTCCTAACAGTCGATCAAGTGAAATAGATACGGCAGATCTCACTGACAGATGGTTGTAATCTGTTGGTCCTTCTATCGGTTCAAGTAAGATATCAGCCATGTTAAAAACCTCATCGGCCATTCCCCATCCCGTTCCGAAAACCAGCAGAAAATTCCCACTTTCTTCCGATATCATCTTCTTTAACTCTTTATATGTTGTCAGTCGCCTCCTGGAAGTTGCGCTGGTCGTTATTATATGAACCCTACTACCCGATTCGCCGGCAATATCTCTCACCACATCATCCAAATTTTCTTTAACGTCCACAATATCAAAGGCTTCCTTTCTTGAAGGATTGTATGTTACGCCGTATCCCTCCTGCCAGTGTCGGAGTATAAGCCTTACAAACTCACGCTGTTTCCTTATTGGCGTTACTATATAAAAGCGCGCAACGCCATAGCTTTTAGCGGCTCTGGATATGTCATGTATATCCATGTTGGTTACTGCTGTTGTAACGACAGCACCTCTCTTATTATAGACAGGGTGATGCAAAAGAGCGATGTGAACATTATCCATAGTCATAATAGCGCGCGAGTGAAACTAAGAGTCGAAGATTCCGCGCAACTTTTTGCGAGAATCTTCAATTATTTTTCTGTCTTCCTCCGTTAGCGCCAACTTTTTCAATAAATCCGGTCTCCTCTTCAGCGTACGTAAAAGGGATCTTTCATGTTTCCATTCCTCTATCTTTTTCTGGTGTCCTGAGATAAGAATCTCGGGTACCTCCCATCCTCTGTACTCTCGAGGGCGTGTGTAATGGGGGCCTTCGAGGAGACCATTTGTAAAGGAATCGTAAAGTACAGAATCACTGTTTCCTACGAACCCAGGAACAAGCCTAGATACGGCGTCAACTATTACCATCGCAGGATATTCCCCTCCGGTAAGGACATAATCGCCAATGGAAATTTCTCTGTCAACAAGGTGTTCTTTGACCCGTTCATCTACTCCTTCGTAGTGTCCGCAGATAAGCAGGATCCTTCTCTTTATTGAAAGAGCCTCTGCAGTTTCCTGTCTGAAGATCTCTCCCTGCGGTGACAGGAGTATCACCTCTGCGTTGTCTCTATCAGGTATGATGTAATCGAGAGCCCGCGCAATGGGCTCAACCTTCATCACCATCCCACCACCACCTCCGAAGGGAGTATCATCGGTAATTCTGTGCCTCCCGGTGGCATAATCGCGAATATTATGAAGATTGATTTCTATCAGAGATTTTTCGATTGCCTTCTTTAATAGACTGGCGTCAAAGGCAGTGTGAAACAATTCCGGAAAGAGAGTTAGAATGTCAAACCTGATCATCTAATTTTACAACCCCTCAAGTAATCTTACGACCAAGAGGCCCCTTTCGATATCTACCACCTTTATCACATCTTCTATGGCAGGAAGAAGGATTTCTCTTTCACCTCCCGCACAGACGTACACATCGTTACCTCCAGTAGGGATGATCTTATCTATCTTCCCGAGTTTTAGCCCCTCTTCCGTTACTACGTTAAGTCCCAGAATATCGCGCCAGTAATATTCGTTTTCCTGCAGAGCATTGAGCGTCTCAGAAGGTATATAAAGATGAAACCCCGCCAGTGCATTGGAAGCGGCTGCGTCGTTCACCCCATCAAGCTCAAGCAGTATAGATCTCTTCGTTGTTCTGACGGCGGCGATCTGAAAGGGCAGGGCGGTCTTTGTTGTTGCTCCGATGAAAATCTCACCCAGCGATTCAAGCGTCTTAGTTGATTCCATGAAGGATAAAACCTTCAAACGACCTTTAAACCCGCTGGATTTGATAATTTTTCCTATATTAACAAGGTCACTCAATTATTCTATAATTTCCAGAACCGCCCTTTTGCGAATCTTGGATGAAGCGGCGCTCAGGATTGTTCTCATTGCCTTTGCTGTTTTGCCCTGCTTCCCTATAACCTTGCCAAGATCCTCCTTTACCACCCTCAGTTCAATCACGGAAGTCTGCTCGCCCACTACCTCATTAACATCAACTTCATCAGGGTGATCTACCAATGCTTGAGCCATGTACTTAATCAAATCTTTCATCGCTACAACCTCCTTTGATGGACGCTAAATGAGCCTATATTTCTGCCCCACACGATACGTATTCTGCCTGCTATTGAAGAATACCCTTCTTTTTAAAGAGACTTGACACAGTTTCCGTGGGTAATGCCCCCTTTGAAAGCCATTCCGATGCCCGATCTTCCTTTATGTTCACTACAGCGGGGTCTATTTTGGGATCATAATTCCCAATTATTTCAATGAACTTACCATCCCGGGGATATTCACTGTCTGCCACTACAATCCTGTAGAATGGTCTCTTTTTCGCTCCCATTCGTGCTAACCTTATTCTAACAGCCATTCTCTTAGACTACCACCTCCTGAATTTTTCTGGTTGTGAAGACTAACATACATTCAACACTATTGAAAGGGTAAATTACCTTTTCTGAGAGATTTCATGCCACCTTTTGTCAGTTTTTTCATCATTTTCCTCATTTGTACATAATTTTTTAACACCCTGTTTACATCCTGGACTTCAGTTCCGCTTCCCTTTGCGATTCTTTTTCTCCTCTGACCATTGATAATCTGATAATTGCGCCGTTCCAGCCTGGTCATTGAATCTATTATGGCAGTCGTTTTAGTCAGCTCTCCTTCATCCATCTGGGCATTTTTAAGCCCCTTAATTTTACCCGCGCCGGGGATCATTCCAAGTATGTCTCTGAGAGAACCCAACTTCCTTATCTGTGTAAGCTGGCTTTTCAAATCTTCCAGTGTAAAAGAGTCTTTTCTTATCTTTTCTTCCAGTTTTGATGCGGTTTCCTCGTCTATCGCCGTCTGTGCCCTTTCGACGAGGGTCAGAATATCGCCCATCTCAAGAATTCTGGAGGCCATTCGCTCCGGGTGAAACACCTCGAGAGCATCTATCTTCTCTCCCATACCGACAAATTTAATCGGTTTCCCTGTGACTTTTCTGAGCGACAACGCCGCCCCTCCCCGGGCATCGCCATCCATTTTTGTGAGTATGACCCCGTCTATATCGAGGAGTTCATCGAAATGTGTGGCAACGGACACGGCATCCTGCCCCGTCATGGCGTCAGCTACCAAAAGAATTTCCGTTGGCTCCACAGCCTCCTTGATACGTTTCAATTCACCCATCAACTCTTCATCAATATGCAGTCTCCCCGCGGTGTCGATAATGAGTGTGTCGAAACCTTTGTTTTTCGATTCTTCGACTGCCGCAACACAAATTTTGACAGGATCAGTTACGTCCGGCGAATTGAGAACGCTGGCATTAATCTTTTCACCAAGTAACCTCAACTGTTCCATTGCCGCCGGTCTGTATATGTCGGCCGAGACGAGCGCTACCCTTCTATCGAGACCCTTGAGATGGTGCGCCAGCTTTACTGCTGTTGTTGTTTTTCCGCATCCCTGCAGTCCGACAAGCATTATGGCTGCCGGAGATTTTTTTGCAAAATTTATCTGGCTGTTGGTGCTTCCCATCAACTCAATCAGCCTCTCGTTGACTATTTTAACCACCTGATGGCCGGGTGTAATGCTGTCTAAAACCTCCTGACCCAGGGCCTTTACCCTGATATCCTCTACAAACTCCTTGACGACTTTGAAGTTGACATCCGCTTCAAGAAGCGCAATTCTTATGTCCCTCAAGGCTAAGTTAACGCTCTCCTCATCGAGGATTCCCCGCCCTTTGAGTTTCTTGAATACGCCGTTAAGTCTTTCTGTCAGGTTTTCAAACATAATTATCCCTTTTGATTTCCGGAAACATTCTCATTTTTCATTCCTTATTATAAGGCATTTGAGGCCCCTGATCTTGCTTTCCAGTAATTCTGTATTTTTCTTTGCCTCTTCGTGACTGGGGAACCCTTCCAACTTGACACGGAACCATGTGCCGCTCGAGGTCAGGTGAACCTTGTCGATGAGGGGAGAAAACTTAAGTTTTTTCAATCGGGAGGCAAGGGCCTCTGTTTTCTCCAGTTCCCTGAATGAGGCCACCTGAATGGTATATACGTATCTTATGTCCATCTCCGGTTTAGTCTTATCTGTTTCAGTCCTTCCCGCTTTAGCCTTTTCCGTCAGCGTGTTATAAAAGGTAAGCTTCAATTCATCTTTTTCCTTTTCTTTCTCCGGCTCTTTTACCTCTTTCTCTTGTTCCACGATTTCGGCGATTGATTCTTTTCCCGCTGTTATTTTTTCCTTTACTATATTGGGGATTCCCCTCACTATTTTTTCAGGGTAGCTTTCTATGTTTTTCCCCACGATTACGCCGAAAATAAACGAGAAGAGCAGCAGCAGAGACATAACAAAGGTAAAGAGGATTAAGCCAAATCTACCCAGTTTGAATTCAAAATCTGAAAATTTTCGTGATTCCATCAGTCACACATTAATTGAGAATTTATCGGCCGAGGAGGTCAGTGATATCTTTGCCACTGCCCAAATCTCTACATCCTTTCAGGCGCCGACACACCGAGCAATCTGAGTGCGTTTCCGAAGACTGTTCCAAGGGACTTGATCAGGAAAAGCCTCGCCTGCGTCAGCTTGGTGTCATCTGACACGACCCTGTGCTTGTTGTAATAGCTGTGAAAAAGGGCCGCAAGGTCATTGATATAAAAGGGAATGCGGTGAGGCTCCAGCGCCTTTGCGCTCCCTTCGACCAAGTCAGGGAACCTGTTCACGAATTTGATTATATCATACTCTTCCTGTTCCGTAAGGAGAGACAAATCCACGTCTCTATAACAGGGTATGTGGTAACCCCGTTCGATAGCCGTTCTTAAAATGCTGGAAATTCGTGCGTGGGCGTACTGGACATAGTAGACGGGGTTTTCGTTTGACTCTTTCTTGGCGAGCTCGAGATCGAAATCGAGGTGACTGTTGGAACGTCTCATCAGGAAATTGTAGCGAGCCGCGTCTTTTCCTACTTCGTCGATTACCTCTCTGAGAGTTATAAACTCGCCGGCCCGTGTGGACATGGGAACGGGAGTGCCATCTCGTAAAAGATTGACAAGTTGGACAAGCACGATGTCGAGGGCATCTTTTTCCTTTCCGATTGCCTGGATGCCGGCATACATCCTTGGTATGTAGCCGTGATGGTCGGCGCCCCAGACATCGATAACCCGGTCAAAGCCTCGTGAATACTTGTTTTTATGGTAGGCTATATCGGCGGCAAAGTATGTGGGATCCCCATTTTCTCTGACGACAACACGGTCTTTTTCATCGTTGAAATCGGTGGTCTTGAACCAGAGTGTCTTTTCTTCAATGTATATGTATCCCCGCTCCTGAAGTTCCCTTAGAAGCTTTTCAACGCCATTATCTCTGTAAAGATCTTTCTCGCTGAAGTAACAGTCGAATTCGACTCCAAAGGCCTTAAGATCGTCTTTTATGCCTTCCAGTATTGAACCTGCGGCGTAATCCGTGAGGAAGGGCACAGCCTCTTCCTCGCCCCTGGAACGAATGGCAGTGCCGTACTTCGCATGTATCTCCCGGGCAAGATTAGTTATATATTCCCCCTGATAACAGTCGGCGGGGAATTCTATTTTATCTCCCAGAAGTTCCAGGTATCTGTACCATAACGATTTCCCCAGATTGTTCATCTGGTTGCCGGCGTCGTTTATATAATATTCTCTGGATACGGAATAGCCTGCATGCCGCAGAATATTGGCGATGACATCGCCGATGACGGCGCCTCTGGCATGACCGATGTGAAGGGGCCCGGTGGGGTTTGCGCTTACAAATTCAACCTGAACTCTTATGCCTTTTCCCAGGTCGGATTGTCCATAGAGCGGTCCCATTTCTTCAACCTCTTTCAGACGCTTCGCCCACAACTCCTTTCTTATAAAGAAATTGATAAATCCAGGGCCGGCGATTTCGATTTTTTCCACAATATTGTTTTCCGCAATATTATCGACGACAATGGCGGCTATCTTTCTCGGGTTTTCACGCTGGCTGGAGGCGAGAATCATGGCTATGTTTGAAGCATAGTCGCCATGTGCGTCTTCACGGGGGAGGTCCACTTCTATGAAGGGGATCTCAATCCTTTTCATCGCCCCTTTCTCGAAGCATATATCAACGGATCTTTCTAACAGGTTAACCAGTTTCTCTTTCATATCATTCCTGTCTAAAGTATGGGCAGTATTCGCTTCCTCTACTTCAGAGGCCGTCAATCCGCGCTGCACGCATAAAAAAGAAAAGTTGGCACTCGGGCCAACCCTTCGAGCATTATATCTATGATGTATTGGGGACCAGTTTTACCCTAATCCCTTTTTTCCTTTTCTTCGATTTCTGAATCTTTTATTCTGAGATCTCTGGTGAACTCGGCACAATTAACCATTCCCTTGGAATTCGTCGAGATAGAGAATCTCTTCTGGCAGGTTTCTCTCCATGCGCATATGGAACAATATCTTTTTTCCGTGTCCATTGTGATGGCCGCCTCCTCGTATTACGGTTTCCGCTATTCTAATGACAATTTTTTTTAAGTCAAGGAAATTCGATGGATATTGGTAGAAGAGAGATGTATGGACTTCAAAATTCCATGTTTTCCAGCTTTCTATATCCGACAAAGATGGGCAGGAGACTCACTAAAGCAGTAACTGAAATTGTTATTATCGTCGCGATTACAATAGAAAATACGAAGGTCTTTTCTGAAATAATCTGTTTAATCTCGTAGCTGAAATAGGGGAGGGCGAAAGACACAATTATGAAGCTTACATAGAGGAGGGCAATGACGAAATTCAGTGTTCCCCCGAAGCCTGAAACTATCCTTGCCGTGTTGTCTTCCCTGAAATTGGGGTAGAGACTGCCCAGTCCGATTGAAAGCCCGACGAGACCAAAGCTTGCCATAGCGGCGATTCCACAGGACATATAAAACAGGAGTGCATTGCTCTTCAGCATGATATTTGTCGATATCATGAGAAATTCACTTACAAACAATATAAATAAAAGATATATGGTGAATTTTTGAAAAAGGACGTTGCGAAACGATATGGGCGCAAGCCCAAGTAGCCATATCTTGTTGCCTTCCAGGCTTATTACGGGAAAGAGAAAGCGCACTGTAAACCCCGCCAGTACCAGCGCCGTGGCGGAGAGGTTGAGAAATGTTATGATTACCTTCCAGTAGACGTTGTCGAAAGAGAGGGGCATGTTTCTCAGATTGAAGATATAGATGACCAGGATTCCGAAATAGATCAAAAACTGAGACCACTGACCGAAATCCCGAAAGAAGACTTTTATATCTTTTGTAATCATCGCCAGCGCGGGTCTTGGTACGAAGGTGAATAACTTTGTCACTCTGTTTATTGTCCCCCTGTTCAGGGGATACTCCTTTTTCATGCCCCTTCCCCGTGAGGAAAGCCACCCTCTGGAATAGAACTTCTTTGACATACCCCAGTTTATCAGGAGAAAAAAGAGCGTGTTGATGGTGAAGGTGGACAGGTAGAATAAGCTGTCAGCAACGGCCTTGGAACTGGCGTTCACTATGGCCTTGGCCATCCAGTATCCGGGAAAGAGCGGATGCTTTGACAGTCTCAGGTGATAAAGGAGATTGTTTATAAAATATTCCATCTCTGTTTTCACGGTGAAAGAGGGGCGAATATTCAGTTTGTAGTAGAGAAAGAGAATAATTGTTCCCGC
This sequence comes from Deltaproteobacteria bacterium, assembly GCA_016935935.1. The sequence continues at coordinate 493 of JAFGPZ010000045.1, read as the reverse complement.
TATTGCCATGCCTATCAAGAGATATTTGATCTTTCGGTAATCCATGACCCTCATGATGGCCAGAATAACGATTGATGCCATGGCGGTTGGAAGGACAATGAAGGGGAGGAAATAGAAAGGAGTGGAGATATAAAACCAGAAAGGCACTTCCGTGACCATACCGTATGCCAGCATGAATGGCGCCCCGAGGAAAAGAAAGGCCCAGGAACTGAAGATAACAGACTGAAAGAATCGGTAAAAAAAGATTACCACTTCATTTATAGGCTTTGAAAAGAGAAAATCAACTTCCATCGAGGTGTAGTAGGTTACATAGCATATGACGATACTGCTCAGCGTGAGCATTATGAAGAGAGCGGCAAAAAAGAGATAGAGCGCTTCGTCCATTAAAACCGGACCTATAAGGGGGAATTTGTGGAAGAACTCAAGCCCTTCATAAAAGAGGCTCAGTGTGCCGAACCAGAAGAAAATCACCGTAGTGGTTATAAAGATGATT
>JAFGPZ010000271.1 GCA_016935935.1 Deltaproteobacteria bacterium | reverse complement strand
TATAAAATTAAATATAAAAATCTGAATTTCCTTGCTTGACTCAGACATTTCAAGGTGTTAGACTTCATTTCCTGTTTTTCCAAGCTTAAATATTATTTCTCTTATCGAGGACAGGAGCAACATCTGTGGTTCGATTAATTTTCAAGCTAATAAAGATAATTCATTCCGACAGAGACCCGAGACAGATCTGTCTTGGATTCAGTCTTGGCATGATAATTGGCCTCACGCCCCTCTTGAGCGTTCACAATCTGGTCGTTCTTCTCGCAATTCTCTTCTTTAGGGTTAATATAAGCGCTGCGATTCTATCGTGGGCGGTTTTCAGCCTTGTGGCGTTTATCCTTGACCCGCTGTTTCACCAGTTAGGTCTCATAATACTCACAAAAACAGAATTTCTTACGGGAATATGGATGGCTTTGTACAACGCCCCCCTTGTTCCGTATACCCATTTTAACAACAGCGTTGTAATGGGCAGTCTTGCCTTTTCCCTTGTAGCACTCTATCCCGTCTATCTGGGAGGTCTCTTTGTCGTGGTAAGTTACAGGGAAACATTCATGGAACGTTTCGAACGATGGAAGATTGTCAAGGTGATGAAGGCGTCGAGTCTCTACAAATTGTATGCCCGCTATAATGAGTTGATGGGGTAGAAAAATGAAGATAATACGCTGGGGAGGGCTCTTGGCATTTGTTGTCATAACCGCTTTCATCGTAGTCCTTACCACACTACTTATTGATAAAATCATTGAACGAACCATCGAAAGACAGGCCAGCCTCGCAGTTGGCGCCCGTGTCGAAATAGGAAAACTTGACCTCAAGATTTTCAGCCTCAGCGTTTCCATACACGATATCAGAATAACCAATCCCGATGAGCCGATGCGCAATATCATTGAAACAGGGAGTGTCGCCTTCGATCTTGCCGCAGTACCTTTGCTAAGGAAAAAAGTGGTAATCGAAAAACTGGGCGTCAAGGATATCGCACTTAATACGGAAAGGGCAACCTCGGGAGCGCTTTCAGACAGACCGAAGGACAAGAAACCTGAAATACAGAAAATCCCCGAACAAAACGGGCAGGATAAATGCGAATTTCCTGACTTTTCCGTCCTCAGTGATCTGGAACAGAAAGCACCTGAAGAGATTTTGAAGGGAGTCAGCCTGAAATCTTCCGAGTTTCTTGCCAATCACCTTGCAAAAGTCTCTGATGCCAGGGGGACCTGGGAAAAGAAGCTTGCAAACCTTCCCACAAAGCAGTCAATTGAGGCGGACGTTAAGACACTTAAATCCATGACGGAGAAACGCCCCCAGGATATATCCAAACTGCCAGTCTATCTCGATAAATTGAATAAGGTAAGAAAGAGATTGACGGATGCTAAAACCCTGCTCGTTGCGGCTCGTCAGGATTTTGAATCTGAGATCAGTGGGTTGAAGCAATCCCTTTCCTCTAAGGAGATAGAGAATCTCAAGTCAAACGATCTGAGGTCCGTTATGGCGGGTCTGGATTTAGATATTCCCTCTTCCGAAGGACTTGTCTGCGCCGTTATTGGTAAAAAGATAACCGCCATGGTAACCAGAGGCATTGCATGGTACAAAAAGCTAAATGATTTTATGCCTGCAGGCATAAAAGAAAGCAAAAAGAATAAACCGGACATCGTGCCCCGCCTGAAAGGTGTCGACGTCCGTTTCCCTACAAACAAAGGCTATCCGGATTTTCTCGTCGAGGAGGCGTTTTTCTCTGCCAGGTTGGTGCAGAAGGCCGAAGTCAAAAAACTTGCATTTTCAAGGCTGTCCGGAAGCATACAGGGAATTACTACTCAACCGGCAATCTATGGAAGGCCGACCTTTATAGACCTCTCAGGCGCCCTTTCTTCCGGTGCGGCTCGTGATGTTTCCCTGAAAGGAACACTGGACCGACGTAGTGTAACTGCCGAAGATTCCATTTCACTCATGATTAATGAGTTCGTGGTAAAGCCGGAGGGGTCAACGGCTTTCGAAAAATCTCCCGTTCGTTTGTCATCTGCAGTGATCAACGTAAAATCCGATGTCAAGGTGATGGGAGAAAATCTCAATGGACGGGTCTATCTTACGGTTAACAATCCCACCTTCGACGTTGGTCAGGAAGCGGCCGTATTGAAAAATCTCTTTCAGAACACAGGAACATTCGATATCGACATTTCTTTGAGCGGCACACTTGATAATATATCAGTGTCGCTTTCATCATCACTGGCAGGTATGATTAGGACGAAGCTGGGAGACATTGTCCAGGAGCAACTGGGCGGATTTGAAAATAGATTAAGGGATGCCATGGCCTCAAGGATCCAAAAACAAATGATAGACTCCATTCGAGAAACCAACTCACTGGAAGATTTTATCCTTGGTCAATTGTCGGAACGAATATCTCTTGCAGGCACAGTAACTGAAAAAGAAGCTGGTGGCGACACAAAGCAACCTGCTACACTTCTCAAAAAGGGACTTCCCCTTTCCTTTTAGCGTCATGAAAGAAAGATATTCTTCCTGAACCCCGCCGCAGGCAGTATGAGATCCTCTCCCTTCTCAGTTCAATAATAGACCTTTGTAATAGAAAAACTATGCCACGGTGCGACATTTTTTCCACTGGCATTGATTCATGGAAACAGATATATGCACAAAAAAACTGAATGAGAAAGGAATTGCAATGCCCGATGCGGTTGATTCATCAGAAGAGATTTTCAAGGGGAAGGGATTACGGCTGAATCATGAAAGAGTTATCCTCAAAAACGGTGTCAGAACTGAATATGATATACTGATCTTCCCCGAAGCCTCGGCAATAGTTCCCCTTATTGACAGAGAAACGGTTCTCCTCATCAGGCAGTACAGACACGCCGTCGGTGGCGATATTTGGGAAATCCCGGCCGGGACATTCAAGGCCGATGAAAAACCTCTCGAATGCGCTAAACGCGAGCTAACCGAAGAAACTGGATATACAGCCAGTATTTGGCATCACATGGGAGAAATAATTCCCATTCCAGGACATTCCAACAAGCGCGTTCAGCTCTTTCTTGCCATGAACCTCAAAGAAACCGAGCAGAACCTCGACACAGATGAAATTGTGCGCCCGGAGAAGGTGAGATTCGAGGATTCCATCGATATGATAATCGATGGCAGGATCATGGATGCAAAGTCTATATGCGCGCTCTTTATGGCACAACACTTTCTTGCTGTAGTATAAAATTCATAATATGAATTCCCCCCAAAGCAACAATTCTTGGCATGCAATTGTTGTCATCCAACATGGTCGAAGACCCTTGGATCGCCTCCCAGAAAAGCACAAAAAATCAAACACTATGACTTGCCGGTAACTTGACAATCAGGAAAGGATTATTATCTTACTATCAAAACAATGGGCCCGTTGAAATAATTCTTAGTCAGAAAAATTATTCGATGTAAACAGGAGGTGTATTATGACACTTGTAAAATGGGATCCATGGCGTGAAATAGAAGATATGTTTGACCGCTACACGCGGGCAGTAGGAAAACCCGGTGTTGATCAGAAGCAGATCGGGACTGAAGCTGACTGGGCTCCTCGTGTCGATATTCATGAGTCAGAGAAGGATTTTGTTATATCAGCCGAAATTCCGGGGATTGGGAAAGACGACATCAAAGTGGATATCGCCGATGGCGTCCTTTCCATACGAGGTGAACGTAAGCAAGAAAAAGAAGAAAAGGGTAAGAAATTTCACAGAATCGAACGGGTCTACGGAAGTTTTAGAAGGAGTTTCTCTCTTCCCGATAATGTGGACGAGAGCAAGATCAAGGCTTCCTTCAAAGACGGAGTCCTTTCCCTTTCCATTCCTAAAACGCCTGAAAAAGAGCCCAAGGCAATCGACATAAAGATCGACTAGTCACGCCGATCAAAAGATTTAAAACCCCGCCCGTTGGCGGGGTTTTACGTTAAGCCATATATTTTCATCTTGTGTCTTTTTACTCTTACCACTTACATTACAGAAAGAAAAAATAACACTTAGTGGCGCCATCCGACTTATTTGCCGCCAATTTCTCAGAGTTAACTTGTTGCAATAGTCACATGGCAATTGGTCGGGGCGGCAGGATTTGAACCTGCGACTCACTGCTCCCAAAGCAGGATAATCCCACGACCAAACCATATTATAACCCCTTAATATTATAGCACAATCCCTGTCAACCGGTTTTATTTCCCTTTCTGTGCATGGTGTGCATAACACCCTGTAATCATTACAGGCTGTGCATGCTGTTGTTTTGAATTGGTAGATTTTTGGTAGACAGAAATTAAAAATATCCCCGTGGAATTGCAATCAGTTTACCGGCTAAATGTCGTTTAATTTGCATAGATCGAGAAGGTTGCGAACAAATCCCGCCACCTCTGCCTGAATCGCTTCATTAGCACCGCCTGTAATAAAGCGAGCAACTCTGACCGCCCCGATACTGTTATTGCTCGTAAAATCCTCATTTAAGATTTTTATCGCCTCTTTCGCTTCCTTTTCATGTAACAATGGTTTCAGAGCCTTTGCAATATCCGTAACACCGCTGCCGTAATTTCGGATGTGGTAAAACAGGTCATAAGCATCTTTATTTTCGCCCCTTTTCCTGAAAGCAAGGGATTTAAGCACCACAAATGCACCCGCTCCGCAGACACAAACATCACGTTTTGCTTTTTCACCAAAGATTGTATAGCCTTCCAGCGTAATTTTTATTCTATCTTTAAAGGCAAGCTCAAGACCCGGGGTAATCACGGCTGCAAAATCCTGTTCGATATCCTTGATGTTCCCTCCCATATCATCATCGCTGAACGGTGGAACGAGAAAATCAATGGTAACCTTTCCGGCTTTTTCAATTTTCCACCGCTGACGGGTCAGGTTGCCCTGCTCATTTACATCCGGAGAAAATTTTGCTGATCGCAAGCGATCGGTGATGGCTTGATACCTTTTGTTGTTGAATATCGCCAAGGTAAGCCCCACGTCCAAATCCATTGTACCGGCATGGTGGTCTGCACCGTCGGGCAAGTTTTCTTGGTCGATCAGGAGGGAGGGCACAAGACCGCCAACAATGACTGTCTGCTCCATGTAATCCCCCAGTATCGTAGCGACATACAGGCAGGTTGCCGTGACGAGTTGGACCTGTTCCGGGCTGTATTCAGAAGCGCTTGACGGTTTTTCAGGCATGCTTATTCCAGTTTAGAAACTCATTTCGAAGATTATCGGCCACTTCCATGGCTCTTTCCGGATGGCCAAATAGATCAAGATACACTTGAACCGGATGGGAACAATGAATACCGTCCACTTTTTCAGCGCCATGGAATACCCCTTCGTCTTTAGGCACAACAAACCAGACGTTAGAACCTGGTTCGTCCTCCCTGAATCCAAGGATTTTTATTAATTCTTTTGATAGTTGCCCGTCTATATAAAACGTGACAATTCGAAAGCCCGCGAATTTGCAATACAACCAGGCGCCGCTGAGGCCGGTAGCGGCGTGCTTAATATCCTCTTTCAACAAAAGATCTG
>JAFGPZ010000270.1 GCA_016935935.1 Deltaproteobacteria bacterium | reverse complement strand
ATCATTGTCAAGTGATATCAACATGTTAAATGAACTTTGTGTTAAAAAATCCTCAAATATTTAACCTGAAGTTGTGCAAAGATTTCAGTATGTTAGTCCGGAGAGTTGGGCAGCTTTTCCATATCTCTTCCAATTTTGGCGCAATTACTTCGTTTGTTATAAAACAGGCAGCTTCCGCGGTATTTATACGGTATTCAAGGTCCTTGGATGTAAGTTGCGTTGTCCCAGGTGTCACTATTGCACCCATGCGGATACAGGCGGTAAGTATTTCCCACCATTCCGGTTCTCGACCCAGTATGACAACGACTACATCACCCCTTCTTATGCCCTCCTTTGTCAAAAATGACGCCAATCTCTTTGAGGTATCCCTTAAATCTTTGAAAGTTTTTTTGAGCTCATTTCCGTTATCATCGATGCAGACCATGGCTAATTTTTCAGGATCTTCAGCCCACTTGTCTATGATATCTCTGGAAAAATTGAAGTATTCCGGAACTTCCCATTTGAACTCGGCGTAGGTTTTTTCATAATCTGTCATATTATACATTTTTTCCATCTCGTCTCCTTTCTAGATGCACAGATTTTCTGAAGTAATGGTAATAAGTAATCAATAATCAGCCAATGATGTGGTGATATCTACCCGGCTCCTTTTTGGTAGCGCCAGGCACTATTTTCTGTGCGGCTATGCCATAATCGCACACAAATGAAAGAGTGGTTTCCTAATTATAAAGGATAATGATATATGCAGAGGGTCTCTCACCGTCGGGGGGAACGCGCCAGTCTTTCGATAACCGGTCCATCCCAGATGAGAGAAAATGAGAGCATTTTCACCTGTTACAGGAAAGAATATATCTCAGTGATTGTATATTGGCTGCCGATGCGCCCAGTCAGGCAAAGTCAACCAGCTTCCTCAAGGTGTCCAATCTTATTAGATAATCTTCGTGGAAGCGGTGATAACTCCTTGTGCTGGGTATCAATTCCCTTAACATTTTACACTTTTCCCCCTTACCGCAGTTAACAGCAGAGAGATGAAGCATTTCAGGGTTTCAATGTCTTCTGCCCGCAATTCCCAATTGTTGTAAACATCTGCCCCCTAGCGATTACGAAATATCTTTAAGGTTTTCCTCTATATGTTTCAGAATTCTCAGATCATTTTCTGTTATTGTCTTGCCCCTTTTTTCTATTGTCTTTTTAAGCCTGACCAGTTCTTCTTCAACTGCAGTTATGGAATTAAGAATGGCCTCATCAATTTCTGGTATTGCTTCTTCAGGTACTGTCTCCTTGCGGATTGATTGACCGGGACTTAGTGCCAGCGTCTCTTTCCAGACCGGAATATGTGTTTCAAGATTAAATCTTTCTTCTATTTTATCCGCCAATACTTGAGCTGCTGCAGGTTCACCGTGAACTATAAAAACCTTCGGCTTTGCCTGGGCAAGGTTGCTGACCCATTCGAGAAGTCCTGCCTGATCTGCATGTGCCGAAAATCCGCCAATTGTGAAAACCTTTGCCTTCACCGCCACATTCTCTCTGAAGATTTTGACGTGTTTTTCTCCATCGACAATCTTTCTTCCCGTAGTTCCCTGTGCCTGAAAGCCTACGATTATAATGCTCGCACCCGGACGCCAAAGGTTGTGTTTGAGATGATGTTTTATCCTGCCCGCAGTACACATGCCACTTGCAGCTACGATAATGGCAGGTCCAGGTTTTTCATTTATGGATATCGATTCTTCCGTTGTTGGTGTAAATTTCAGATTTGGCATATCAAAGGGATCGAAACCCTGTTCGACTATCGCCCGCGCTTCTTCATCGTAATATTTTTTGTTTTTCCGAAAGATTTCCGTCGCCTTTATGGCCAACGGGCTGTCAAGGTAGACAGGGACGTCCGGAAGGGAGCCGTCTCTGTAGAATTCTCCCAGGAGATAGAGTATTTCCTGGGTCCTCTCCATGGCGAAGGCGGGAATGACAACCTTTTCATTATTTGAGACTGCATATCTTATGGCTTCCAGCAGTTCTGCCTTACTGTCATCAAAGGAGCGATGCAGGCGGTTTCCATAGGTGGACTCAATAAACAGAAAGTCGGTTTCATCAACTTCATAGGGATCCTTCACAATAAGTTGATTCTGATTACCCAGGTCTCCCGAAAAGACCAGTTTGACTTCCCTGTCTGTATCTTCGATCCACAATTCCACCAGAGAGGAACCGAGAATATGCCCTGCATTGCGAAGACGGAATCGTATTCCCTCATCCAGCCTTACAACCCGGTCTCTCTCGGCTGGAGAGAGATATGTGAGGCTCTTTTGTGCGTCCTCTGAAGTGTAAAGGGGAAGGATCCCCTTTTTGCCCTGTCTGTGATTTTTACGTGACTGCCACTCAGCGTCCATTTCCTGTACGTGGGCTGAATCGAGAAGCATAATCTCACACAACTCCGCTGTGGGAGGCGAGGTAATTATCTTCCCCGTGAAACCATCTTTCACAAGTTTGGGAATTCGTCCGCTGTGATCGATGTGGGCGTGAGTGAGAATGAGGGCATCGATATCACGAGGCTCGAACCCCCACTCCATCCAGTTTCGCTTTTCCATTTCTTTTCCTCCCTGGAAAAGGCCGCAATCCACCATTATCTTTTTCCCTTTAGAGTCTTCGATCAAGTAGTTGGATCCCGTTACTGAACCGGCGGCACCCAGGCAGGTAACTCTTATCATATCATTGTCTCCTTACATTGTGAAAGCTTTGCACAACTGCCAAAAGCTGTGTGAAGTTTTAAAAATATAATCCAGAGAGCGAATCAAGATTTTCAGCTTGTGAATTATTCAAATCTCACATCGTCAAAATTTATATGGCCCCAACCGCCACTGGATGCGTCGATGAGTCTGATCTGTGCGTTTTGACCTATGTAGGGGGACACATCCCATGTCTGGCGTTCCATCGTTTCCGTACACTTCCCGGTGGCCTTGAGGACTGCCTCTCCGTTGATGACAAGCTCCGCACGTTCCGCATCTATATTACATCCCCCTCCTATGAGAAATGTGATAGATCGTTTTTCGATAACAAAAGGGGGAGACGTGAGAACCCCCTTTGGGTCATCACCCTGGATTGCCCCGGCGTTGTCTTCAGGTTTAGGGCGGTTTTCATATGTGCCGATCCAGTAGTTGCCCTCGTGCTGCGAAGGTTGTCCGCGATGACGGGCAGTCGGGTTGTCTCCGTATGTGGGCTGGTTATCAAAGGATGAACCCTTCTTGTCCCAGCCTGTCAGGGTTCCCGATTCAAAATTCCAGGCAACACCGGCAGTCGCTCCGCTATTCCCTTCGAAGGAAATGCCGATGATGTCATCTCTGTTGACCGGTACCTTAACGACCTCGCCATTCTTGAGAAATATAACCACGTCGGCAAACGCAAAAGGCAAGGTGATAAAAAACAGTAAAATGGCAAAAATAGAAATGACCGGGATCTCTTTTCTTGTGAACATTTCAATAATCCCCCTTTCGGTAATATGGATTAAATCTACAGTGAAGAACTGATTCAACTGTTGAACAGGACATCGAGCGCATACCTCTCAGCTTGCTGCATAGCTTCAATATCCTGACAGGATAATGTTTTAGTGATATCTTTTCCCGGGCCAGAGTTATACTGCAAATCTATGTAGCTGTCTATCAGGTACGTTCAGTTCTGTCAATTTGAATTGAACGGCGAGTCCATTTCCCGCTGCTTGCGGCGGGGCTAGCTAGCGAATAAAAAATAATCATTTTCCTTAACAATCGGAGATTCCACGCAACTTCTTGCGGGAAGTTTCAATCACTCTGGTATTTTGTTGCGGGATATGTTACCAACGATTCTATGACAAATAATCGACTTCGAATACCATCGGTAACCCAGTGTTATCATTTTATGCATGATATGGAGATGATGGATCACATCGTTGCACACTCCATACAGGTATCCCGGGTAGCTATGCTAATTGCCGATTCCCTTAATAAAACAGGGGCAAATCTCAATCTCAGCCTGGTTCAGGCATCGGCGTTGCTTCACGATATAACCAAGACGAGAAGCTTTGAGACGGCTGAGCCACACGCCTTCACAGGTGCAGAACTTCTTGGCGAATGGGGGTATCCTGATGTAGGGAATATTGTCGGACAGCATGTGCGCCTTAATGAGTATTTCAGGACATCAGTTCCTCTTGAAGAGGAGATTGTGAATTATGCGGACAAAAGGGTGCTGCACGATCAAATAGTATCCCTTGAAGAGCGCATGGATTATATCATGCGAAAATATGGTAATAAGACAGAAGAAAACCGTCAACGAATCCTCTGGCTCTGGGAAAAGACGAAGGAACTGGAGGAGAAGTTTTTCAAAAATATACCTTTTCCTCCAGAGGACCTGAAGAAGATCCTTAAAACCGAAGAGTTATCACGTCATATAATCGCCTATCGCGAGGCATGTAAGGATCATGTATCATCAACATAAATGAGCTTATTCTATGAAGAGATTCAAGGTGGGAAAATTTGGATCGCTTGTCAGGTTAACTCCCAGTCGTCTCAACCCCGCTTCATCGCCAGGTGTAGGTATATGTGTCATGTGAGCTTCGCAGTTACGAAGTTCACTCAATTTTTCCATAGCCAGTGCTGCTGCCGGATTTGTTGTTGCTCCGATGCTGAGGGCGGTCAATGCCTCATTAAGATCGAGACTAACCGTTTTCTCGTTTAAGATTTCTGTTTTAAGGGTCTTTAT
>JAFGPZ010000269.1 GCA_016935935.1 Deltaproteobacteria bacterium | reverse complement strand
TAGATACCCTTGAATTTGTTTGCAACAATGGCCATACCCTGTCCCGTGCCGCAGACAAGGATGCCTCTGTCTGCTGTGCCTTCCTGAATGGCACGTGCCACAAGAGACGCCTGTTCAAAATAGGGTTTTGGTTTGTCTTCTGACTCTATTCCGAGGTCCATAACCTCTATCTTACCTTTCGACCGAAGGTGACTTACTACCTCTTCCTTCAGGGGAAAACCGGAAAGATCCGATGCTAAAGCGATTTTTATGTTACTCATTAATGATACTCCCTTTTGAGATTATTGATTTCCTTTGCTCTGATTGCAATTTCGTCAGCCGTCAGGCGATACCGCTGTTGAAGATATTCTAATGTACCTACCTCTCCAAACTCCTCATTGACACCTATTCTGCGAAGCAGGGTGGGATAATGTTCCGAAAGGACTTCGGCAACAGCAGACCCGAGGCCATTGACGATCTGGTGATTTTCGCAGGTTACCACGGCCTTCGTTTTTTTTGCATAATCGACTATCAGCCCTTCATCGATGGGCTTGATCGTCGGCATATCAATGACGGCAGCAGATATGCCCTCCTTTGCCAGCATCTCGCAGGCCTTTAATGCCTCGGGAACTAAAATGGCTCCAGTGGCTATGATGGTCACATCGTTCCCATCTTGCAGCAGCTTTCCCTTGCCGATTTCGAAGAATTCTTTTTCGTCGTAAATTGCCGGAACTGCCCGCGGGTGCAGCCGAATATAGCAACTTCCTTTGTAAGACGCTGCTATTTTTATAAAGCTCTTCAGAGATGGGCCATCACAGGGTTCCATAATAACGAGGCCCGGGATATTTCTCATAAGACCCAGATCTTCAAAGGGCATATGCGTTCCACCGTTCAATGCTCCCGCTATCCCTGGGAAAGAACCCACGAGTTTTACATTGAGCCTCGCATAATTTGCCGCAATAAAGAATTGATCATAGGCCCTTCGGGCAGAGAAACAACCGAAACTCCCTGCAAAGGGTATTTTCCCAGTTGCCGAAAGTCCCGCCGCTATTCCCACCATATTTGCCTCGGCCACGCCGACATCGAAGGTTCTTTCCGGGAACCTGTTTTTAAATATTTTTGTACTGTTCGCCTTCATCAGGTCAGCTTCGAGGAGAACGACATCCGCGTTCTTCTCGGCAAGTTCCATGAGTGTTTCGGCATAAACAACACGCATTTCCTTATCCATATATCCTCCACATTAATTGCTAAGTTCCAGTTTTTCCAGGGCCTCTTTCGTCTGCTTTTGTGAAACAGGCATGTAATGGTTGGTAACGTCCCCTTCAGCGTAGGACGCACCCTTCCCCTTGATCGTGTCCAGTATGATCATTGATGGCCGCTCTCTTTCCTCTTGGGCAGCTTCAATGGCCTGAGCCAGTTCTTCGAAACTGTGTCCATTGACGTGCTGCGTAAACCATCCAAAGGCCTTCCATTTTGCGTCGAGATCGCCGAGGCTCATTATTTCATCGGTGTATCCGCCGATTTGCATCTTGTTGAAGTCGGTAAAGGCAATAAGATTGCTCAGTGAATAATGGGCGGCAGCCATTGCTCCCTCCCAGATTTGTCCTTCATCGGATTCTCCGTCACCGATGATCAGGTACACAGTGCGCTCTATTCCATTGAGCCTGTTTCCCAGCGCAAGACCTATGGCCGCTGATATTCCCTGCCCCAGAGATCCTGTAGTCATATCTATGCCGGGTGTCAGGTTCATGTCGCAGTGACTCGGCAGTCGTGTACCACCCCTGTTCAGTGTCTCCATCCAGTCAACGGGAAAGTAGCCGCGAAGTGCCAGGGTTGCGTAGAGTGCCGGTCCGGCGTGTCCCTTTGAAAGTACGAGACGATCCCGGTTTTCCTTTTTCGGGTCCTGCGGATCGATCCGCATATATCGATAATAGAGAATGGTGAGAATCTCCACTATGGAAAGGGCGCCACCCACGTGGCCCTCTCCGAGGGATCCGAATGCTCTAATGGTCAGCCTTCTGATCTCTTTTGCATGTTTTTCTAATTCTTGAATTGTTATATTATCCATTGATACCTCATCTAGCATGTTAAATTAATAAACCTTAGCAAAAAACAACTGTCAGAAAAAGTTTTTTTACTGAGCAGCACATGCATACCCTGCGCTGTTTGCAGCAAGGTGTGCATTCGAAGACAGAATAAAATATTTTTCCCCACACAATAATCCCTTTTTTCGAAGAACAGGGGACATTTAAAACCGTAATATACGGTTAACATATTTTCTTGACTCTGTACATTATAATATAGTAAATCTTAATTTGATAGTATAAAGTTATGCTCTTATGTTTGTTTACTGGAGGATTGTATCGTGAGTAATTTGCTTTTTGACCTTTCGGGCCGTACGGCCGTTGTGACCGGTTCCGGTCGTGGCATCGGGCGTATTCTGGCCCTAGCCTTGGCCGATGCCGGCGCCGACGTTGCCATTTCCGATATCGATGGAGATGCCGCAAAACTGGTTAAACGGGAAATAGAAGAGAAGGGAAGGCGCTCCCTGTTCATGGTTACCGATGTTACCGATACTGCGCAGGTGGACAGTATGGCCGGTGCAATTATGGATGAGTGGGGGCATATCGACATATTAATTAATAATGCAGGCATTAATATTCGTAAACCCATTCTGGAACTCGAGCCGGAGGAGTTTGACAAGGTTTATAATGTCAATCTGAAAGGTGTCCTGATCTGTTCCAAGAGGATCGCACGGGAGATGGTGGCCCGGAAGTATGGAAAGATAGTCAATATCGCATCTCTGACAGCGGTTACCATTGTTCAGGGTATGCAGATGAGTCCCTACTATGTCACCAAGGCCGGCGTAGTCCAGTTAACAAAGGCAGCGGCCGCTGAGTGGGGCGCCGATGGTGTCTGTGTCAATGCCATCAGCCCCGGCTGGTTTATCTCCGATATCAATCGAAAGCTCTGGGAAGATCCCGCATACATGAAATTGCGTCTCGATCATACCCCCATGGGGCGTGTCGGAAAATTTGAAGACCTGGTCGGCACAGCCGTTTTTCTCACCTCGCAGGCATCGGATTTTATCACAGGTCAGAATATCGTCGTCGATGGAGGCTTTTCCATCTGGTAGCCTCGTGGCGATTGCAACCACTTTCATCGTTTGTTTTATACCCACTCATCTGTTATGATTACCGTGGTGACATGACGGTGTTGTATGAACATCTTAAGGCTGGTTTCACGTTTGTAATTTATTGCGGACAGGAAAGATATTATGGAACGGCTGGTATGTGAAATATTTCATGTCGGTCTCACGGTTCGTCATGTTGACTGGTATAAGGAATTTTTTGTCGATTGTCTGGGAATACAGGTTCTCAGTGATTCCGGCCGCGAGGGCGATTGGATTGATCGAGTAACGGGTCTTCCCGGTTTCAAGGCGCGAAATGTCTATGTAACACCCGACGGGACAAACCGGCTCGAAATGTTCGAAATATTTAACCCTCCTCTGGTACATGTCTCCATGTCACTTGGCACATACCTGGGTGTATCACATGTGCGCATTGGATCCACGGATGTCAACGCGATTCGCGAGAGGGTAAGAAAAGAGGGATTATCTATCGTCAAAATCCCTGACAGGATACAGAAAAAGACGTTGATCTTTCAGGATAGGTCCGGTTTGTTCTGGGAGATTGTTCCTCACGACTCCGGAGGTTATGCCGTTCAGGTCGTCGTATCGGACCTCGATCGATCGATGGAAATGTATGCAGGGTTGTTGGGGCTTAATCCTCTCGACAGGTTTGATGCCACCATTCCCATGCAAGACAGTTCCGGACGGTGGTTCGCGGCCGATGCGAAGGTGCAGAGGGTCGGTTCCTCCTGCAAACAGGTCATAGACCTCTGTCAATATAATAACTTTACACCACTCAAAAATCCCCGGGATACGATTAATTATATGGGATTTCATCATATTGCATTTCGAGTTACCGATGCCTCTAGAGCCTTTGAAGAGATTCGTTCAAAGGGCTATCGGTATATAAGCGAGCCGCTCCATATCCCCGAGGGTCCCAACAGGGGCGGAATGCTCTTTTATTTTTATGATGGTGATGGTACTGTTCTTGAGTGTCTTCATCCACCATCAACAAATAATCTGACATAAAAATGAAGGGAGGTGTTGGCAGACAGAGAGAAATCTTTGCACAACTTCAGGTTAAATATTTGAGGATTTTTTAACACAAAGTTCATTTAACATGTTGATATCACTTGACAATGAT
>JAFGPZ010000268.1 GCA_016935935.1 Deltaproteobacteria bacterium | reverse complement strand
GGTCGATCCCCGTGGCGGCAAAACAGAGCCGGGTGAAGTTTCCCTGCGAGCAGTTGTCCATGAGATAGATTGTTTTCCGGGGATCGTGCTCCCGGATATAGTCGATCGCCGCGGCGATCAGGGACGGCGAGGTGAACAGATGCGGGTGGAAGTACACCGCGTTGATCTTGATGAAGACGTGGTCGGAACGGTGGAGGCGCTCCGCCGTTTCCGGAAAACTCTCCAGAAGGTCCCGCACCGCCTCGTGGGGGTCCGTTCCCACCGTGCGCACGGCGATCCGGACATTTTCCCCCGTGGCGCCCTTTTCTGTCGATTCTTTTTGATCGGTCAGTGCCATAGATTACCACCTCTGAAAACGGGTTGTGAGAGTGTAATATCTATGGGCTGTGAATCATTGCCCCCCCAATGTATCACCTGATCGGCATGCGGATACCGATACCTCAACGAGAACGCATTACACGGATTCAGGCTGTCAGCTGTTGAAACCCGATCTTGTTCGATGGCCCCTTCGGGCACCAATCGCTATGCCGCAAACCAGCAGTGCGAAAATAATCATGCCCCATTCGCTCAGCGCGGGGATCGTGGAAACATCCAAAAACCAGAACTTGAGATTGCCATTGGTGCTGTCATAGTAGCTGGCGGCAGACTTTCCATTCACTTCGGCCAGTGAGGTAAACCCCCCGACGGCACCGGCACTGTCTGCGGTAAAGGGTGCTTTCCATGCGCTGCCGTTGGTATCCGTGGCCCACACATATTTCAGGTTACCATTGTCGGTATCGTAGTAACTGATACTGGGATTGCCGTTTATTACGGCCAGTGACGTGTACTTCCCCACATCTCCCGCGCTGTCCAGTGTCACCGGTATTCCCCACGCACTTCCGTTTGCGTCTGAAGCCCGCACATACTTGAGATCACCTAGGTCACTACGATAATAACTGATGGCCGGATTGCCGTTTATCACGGCCAGAGAGGTATGCTGTCCGACCCATCCCTCGCTGTCCACTGCCACCGGTGTCCCCCAACCGCTGCCGTCGGCATTCGTGGCCCGCACATACCTGAGAGCACCGTTGGCAATGTCATAATAACTGACGGCAGGATAGCCGTTTACCACGGCAAGGGACGTAAACGATCCTACCACCCCGGCGCTGTCCACCGAAACCGGCGTCCCCCAGGAGCTTCCGGTGGCATCCGTAGCCCGCACATACTTGAGATCATGACCAATAGCTTCAAAATAAGATATGGCCGGCCTGCCGTTTACCACGGCCAGGGAAGTATATTTTCCTGTATCCCCAATGTTGTCCACGGTTACGGGAGATCCCCATGCGCCTCCATTCACATCCGTGGCCCGTACATATTTAAGTGTTCCAATGTCGGTATCACAATAGCTGATAGCCGGGTTGCCGTTTACCACGGCCAGGCACGTAAAGAGACCGACATACAAAGGCGAAGGGCCATCATCCACCGTGAGCGGCGCTCCCCACGCGCTGCCGTCGACATCCGTGGCCCGCGCATATTTCAGATTGCCATCGGTGGCATCGTAATAACTGATCGCCGGGTTGCCGTTTACAATGGCCAGCGACGTGTGCTTGCCCACATCTCCGGCACTGTCCACCGTGACGATCTGACCTATCGCCGCTTCATGAAAGAGTACTCCCAGAACAACGCCTGTCAGTATCCATCGTCTTTTCATGACATCTCCTTTCACCGTGCGGTGTGAGAGGAATTGAAGGCTCAGCAGTCAACGGTTGCGCTAATCCACGGTTTCACCTATTGCGGTCTGAACCTCCGATCTATTTCAGGTCCATGGCGCGGAGGCGCCGTGCCTCGATTCGGGCGAACTCGCTCATGAGCACATACCCCAGCCGGGGGTGTTCCTCCATCAGCTTCGTCAGGGCGGCATTGTTCAGTTCGATGAGGCGGGTGTTCTTGAGGACATAGACATTCGCGGCGGCCGGAAAGGCGCCGAGGAACTCCATCTCGCCGATGAGGGACTGCGCGGGGAGTGTGGCCACCACCTTCCCGTTGACCCTGACCTCCGCCTGACCTTCAAGGACGATCCACATATGATCCAGGGTTTTCCCCTGTTCGATGATGCGCTCGCCCTCTGTCCCCTGTCGCACCGTCGCCGCCGATTGCAGCACCGTTTTCTCTGCGTCTGTCAGCCCCGCGAACAGTTTGACCTGGCCGAGCGCCTTTACGATCTCTGATTCCGCTGCCGTGTCCGCGGCAGAAGATAGACACGCGAAACCCACAAACACTGCCATAACAACCGCTGCAAGCACGCGAACTGCCGGTTTTGTACCCATAAACTTGTCTCCGTTCTGTAGATATGCTTTATCCGTCAGAAAACCGGATTCATTCCGGGGTAACAGATTCCCGTCCCCGCCGTCACTATTGTACCGGAGGAGTCTTCATGTCCTTTTCGATTTTCTGGATGACTCCCTTTTGCTGCAGCAGATTCATGATGTTCTGGAGCTGGTTGAACAGGTTGAGAAATGCCGCCGGTGTGAGGACCAAGCGACACACCGGGTACATCTTCGCCTGTGGTGGATCGGGCGGTTTCGGTTGATCCATCCGCGTGACGCAGAATTCGAGACGGGCGGATTGCCCGTCGAACGAGAGATTCCGGAATGAATCGGCAAATGTCTCGAGGACATCGGGTATATCGACATACTGCAGGTTCTTGGGGGGATTGTTCATGTGAGCTCTCCTGTCGGTGGCGTGTTGCGCGCTATTATACCCATTACGGGGCATAAAATAAACGGTTGATATGCCTCAACAGGCAAGGGTCAGTTTTCGTGAGCTCTCTTCACAAACAAAAACCCCTCGGAGAAGATTCCTTCTCACGAGGGGTTTTTGAGAACCGCTTATGCCGTTATGTCTCTACGCGGGAGTCACTCAATCCTTTTGCTTGGTCTTTATCGGGTGCCAATCACCACTAAGACCCTGTGGATTACCTTTTTATTTAGCTCCGGTAAGATGACTCTTCACGAGCATCGCAGTATCTCGTCCGTACAATACCCTTATCGGCATTTCAGCCGGATTCTTTATTTCTTGTCAAAAAACTGTTCACGGTATTTCACCGTTCCCATGACTATATAATAATGATGAGGGGCAGGGTTGTCAAGGGGGGAGAGCTGCTTAAAAAATTAAATAAAACAGAATGTTAATTGGAGGATTATACTAAGAAATTCCTTCCTTGTTTCTCGCTTACTAAGTCTCTTCCTCTCGCTTTTTTATTACTTCTGCCATGTTCTTGTAAAAGTCATTTTCAAATCTATCAAGAAAAATGGCACTTGCTACGACATCTTCTTCTTTTTTAGAAAACAAATTAACTCCTTCCGCTTTTGCTTGTTCCGATGCTTTTGCAGATATTTTATCCACAATTTCCCATGTTGCCATTGCCTTAGCTTCATCGTAGTGCTGTAAAGCAAGATCAATTAAGTAATTTCTGATAGCTATGCGCTCATCTGAAAGCCCAACATCCCATATTAAATGTGACAGTGCTTTTTTGTTGGTATCAATGCCAACTACAAGATCAACGAGTTGAATAAGTCCAAGGTGAGATATTAATGCACTTGCACATTGGCCTAATACTGGTCCTTTACACAGCCGAAATAGGCGTTTATCCGCAGAAACAAACATTGGTTTACGTCCAGATTTGATGTCTAACATGAGGCGTGCTAATTGTCCTGCCTCATGTTCTATCAGAACTTTAGCCTTTCCTTTTTCTCCTGGATAAACTTCTGACGATAGCATGTCATCATATGCATTTTGTAACTCAATTGAATACTCTCTAAAAGTTTCTTTCTCTATGGATGTATTGAATAATAGTTCTATGGTCTTTATGCCACGTTCTTCAAGATAATTGGAAAGGGCTTCCTCTGTGTTATAGGGAGCGACTCTGCTGAGAAAATCGAGAAATGAGAGGTTGCCATCTTTGTTGTTACGTAAACTAGCATAAGCACTTATGTAGACATTCGTATTTTCCCGACCATACATTAATATATGGCGAAATAATTTGTCTTCATTTTCAAGATCATTGCTTTTTACTTCTTGAATGGCAATCCGTCTATGATTCACAATCTCGTTTAAGAACTCCTTTGCGGTCAAGACATGCATTTCATCTCCCATCGATTCTGTCGCCTTTTGGAGTCTTCTGATCGTGTCAGCATAAACTGGGCTATATGGGTGTCCCTCAACAATGGCTGGCATAAGAACATTTGCATCTAAGTATATACGCTTGGGTAAAAAAAGATTGTCACTTGTTGCGGATTGTGCATTACTTAGGAGCAATTCTACACCGAACGCTACTCTTCCAATATCGGTTAATAACACTGATTCTTTTTCCGTTGGGTGTCGAAACAAATCTAAAATTGCATTACCTGTGGCCTCAGTGTTAGGTATGGACATTCTCTTACTATAATCAATCAGAAGATTTTGAATTTGTGCCCATGCATCAAAATTAGAGGATAAATTGCTTCCAGCGAAATGAGCACCTAGATCCCAACCTCGTGATAAAAATATATCGTTAATTATTTGTTCAATAGAAGCTCGTTGTTTTGAATGCGCTGTTATCCCTTCTCGAACTTTAAGCCTATCAACAACGCCTTGTACCAACAATTTAAGCGCATTATCGAATAATTTTTTGCTATCAGGTTTACATACTAAGTGATTCCAATCAGTTTCAAAACAAATTCCTTTTTCGGTAAGTTTTTCAGTTATTACATCTACTAAGTGAATAAGCTCTTCAGAAGGCATGTTGAAATACTCCTGCAATTTCTGAATTAGCTCTTGCTTGGCGATTCCTTCTGGATCCGCCTCGAAAATTAATTGAGCCACAATGCCCTGAGCAATAATTTCAAGTAGCGGTTCAGCCTGCCTGCTTATCTTTAGACGAGCATAGCAGGTAGCAATGAATCTTTTTAACCCAGAAATATTTTCTATTTTGTTTGGTGCCTGCCGGGAGAATGTGCGCATTTCACGTTGTGCTAATCTGATGCTTTCCCATAGCTCATCATGATTATTTGAAGAATCATACGTTACAGTTTCTATGTTATATTTATTAAATTCGATGGTTAGCTTGGGGTCTGCGTCTGAAGGGATCAATGCCAGATGAAGTGGTTGATAATTTGGTGGGAGTAACTGCCTAATTAGTTCGTCCTGAAAAACAGGGTTTTAAAAAGTTGCCTAATACCTTTTGTTCTCTGAAAACTGAAGATAATCGAGGAAGAGG
>JAFGPZ010000267.1 GCA_016935935.1 Deltaproteobacteria bacterium | reverse complement strand
TTAATAGTACTACAGAATGAAACCGGAATAAAGGGAAAGGGTACCGGGAATCAAAAACGGCATTCGGCGAGAATGGAAAGACCACCGTAGACAAAGCCGCCATTGCCCGCAGAAGAGTTCGATGAAGGGCTTGTGGTGCCGAAAAGCGATAGGGGAATGAACTGTGAGACGGAAAATTGGCAGCTATCTGCCGGACGTATTTTAAAGGTAAGTTCAACAAGGCTCGTGCCGATTTCGTTGTCAATATATTTGGTTTCATAATGGCTTACCAACGGGAAGGAGTCCCATATCCGCTGGTCATAGGATAACGAGCCGGTAAAAAACTGTTGGTTCCATTGGCATGCAAATTCCATATTTTTATACCGGTATTCTCCAAATAGGGCTCCCCAGAGAAGACCGTCCTTCCATGTGATATTCCGGACACGCACGGGGTACAGCCCCGCGGAAGGATGAAAAGGCGTTGAATCCACGCGAAACTCGTCATCTATTAATGCCGCTGTGTAATATACTCCTGTTCCTACACGGAGGTTTTCCCGGATTTTCTGTTTGTAGAACAACGAGGATGTGAGTCCGGTATTCTTACCCAGAAACACATAGGAAGAGTTGTTATAATAAGCGGTACCGTTTATCTCTGCGACCTGGAAAAAACCATCAAGTTGATACCGGGTCCCGAATGAGAAATTGATCAGGTAAAAATTAAAGTCGATATCCGGGTCCCACATGGCTGAAGTCGTTTCAAAACGGGAATATATTGTTTGCTGATATGAAAAGAGACAAAAGGGCAATTCGGCACTGGCTTTGAGAAGGACATTTTGTCCTTTTAGTAAAAGGTTGAAACGTTCGGAATCAGCGTATGCCACGGATAGTTGATGCTGGTGTTGTATATGTTCCGCTTCTGCCGTAAAACGTGCAGTTCCCCGGGTGATTTCCAGGGATGCTCGTGGGCTTCCCTGTGAGTCTATGCCTATCAGAAAGGAAGGCCCGCCAGTGAAAGACGACATATGTACAGCCAGGCCGATAAGCCTGTTCTGGAATGTATATTGGGTGACTGTACCGTCGTTCAGCGGCCAGTTGTCTTTTCGTAGTATCGCTTGCCGGTCTATGACAAATGCTTTAATACCCCAATTCTGTTCAGTTGCGGAAATCTCTATCTTTGTTGCCGCAGCGGCAGCGATATCCTTCAGAACACCGTCTTTCGCGCTAAGGTACCCGAGAGACGCCTGGGTGCTGAAATACAGCCCGGTGTCGGAAAACAGAGACGCTGCAGATATGCAAAAGAAAAAAACCGCCGGCGATAAACACCGGCGGTATGACAGGCTTCTTCTCATGTTTTGTTGGAGATATCCCTTGCTACTCCATCATTGATGAAAGGAGGGTTTCAATGGTAATGGCGTCCAGATCCCCACTGGCAAGAATGCCGCCCAAGGTGAAATCAAAGCCCTGGGGAAATATGGGAAGCATATCTTCGTCGAATTCCACCACGAAATCGCGGAAGGCGTTTGTGGTGTTTGTGTCCCAATCAAAGAAGGCGCCGGGGGTTACGTGCAGATCATATTCCTCAGTATCGGTGGGAATGGTAACTACAGCAGTGACTTCGGCGTTAATAACGTCTTTAATGAATTCCACCAGATCAGGAATGGTAGAGATCGACACAATGACGCCGCCTTCTGCCAGCCAATCTTCTGTCTGACTGAAGAATTCTGCGGGCAGATACAGGTTGTCTTTAGAGATCAGGTCATTTTCCTGGTCATCGGTCTCTGCCATCAGGTTTGTATAGAATGCATCAAAGGCATCTGCGCAATCCAGGAATGCGGCTTTGGCAAGGGGCAGACTGGTTTCGTTCTTGAATCCGAGGAAGTTACCTTCATAGTCCGGTGAAGGTGTAATGTTGGCCATGAAAATCTCTAAAAGCCCTTCTTCATCGAGGTCCGCCATCATTGTTATGTCATCAGGTGTCAACGCTTCTCCCGTATCCGGATCAATGAGTTCGGTGTCGATGACGACCATCATATGCAGTTCGCCCTTCAAACCGTAAAGGACTGCAAGGGCCATCATAAGATCTGACTTGTCAATCTCTATTTCTTCGCTGTCGGGATCCATTACCACAATTACTTCACTGCCTATGTTGCTTACCGCTGTTTCCATGTAGGCGATTGCCTGGTCCAAAGCGGGGATTACAGTGTTTAGAATAACTTCGCTTTCGTCGATGACAGTTCCGTCTCCAAGTTCAATTGATTTTGATATTGAAAGGGAAGGCATGATAGTTAAAGGCGGCATGTCGCCGTTGAAAGACGAACCTAAAGCGGAGCCCATATACTCTCCAACGGCCATGACATCTTCATTAGAATACAGATCAAATAAACTGGTGAAGGCCTTTCCTAAATTTCCCAGATAATTCTGCGGATTTGCTGTAAGAATCTGGTCAAAGGTTTCGTCCATTTCAGTCATGGATTCAATCATTTCGTCCGGGCTATCCATATCGCCAGATTGTGTAATTAATGTCTGGACATCGTCCATGGCTTCCTGGGTAAGCTCATCCTCTGATGGATCAGGTGCAGGATCATCTTTGCTGTCAGAGCCCATGAGGTTACATCCCCACATGAGAATGCCGACGATAAGCGCAAGTGTTAAAAGCGATCTTTTTTTCATCTATTTCTCCCTTAATCGTTTGATATATTGAAAGTATTATATCACTTTTTATGTTTTTTACAAATGGGTATATATTCCGTGAATAATTTCAGGTGTTTTTACCCCTTTGTGATGTAATAAGATTCTGCTATCTTCTATTGATTTGCATGGCAGCCTTGAGGAATATTCAGGATAAGAGGGTAACAGCTGTGCAGGCTGCTGCACAAG
>JAFGPZ010000266.1 GCA_016935935.1 Deltaproteobacteria bacterium | reverse complement strand
TTTTTACCTCTTAGCGAGGTGATTAAAGCATGAACCATATCGGGAACAATGGCGGCCTTGGGTCCCGGGATGGAGGCTCACCTCCTCCGGTTGCGAAGCGCCTCGATCACCTTAGAAATGAAGATCGCGTGGATTGACTTGGCAGATCTAAACCAATTCATTGAAGACGGATGAGGTTGTTACATCAATGTGAAGCTCCCCATACATAGGGCGGGGCATTGAGAAGGTGACTGAATTTTTCAATCAGAGATACCTGGTTGATCTCCGCATACAGCTCGTTTGGTTGATGGGGTCTATGTCGTTAATGCCTTCAGGGAGAACGATAAATTGGAGAAAATGCTAAATTCAGATGATTCAAATCAATCTTATTCCCTCTTTTTTAATTAATTGAGCTAAAGCCCCGCCATCTTGATCAAATTCACCCTCGATAAAACAGACGACTTCTAATAATGAATTATATTTTTGTGCTTTATGGAAGATCATAAAATCCTCATGAAAAGGCGATGTTTCAGACCGATCCAAAGACCCCAACACAATGGCAAGATCCACATCACTATAATCTCTTGCTGTTCCTTTGGCAAAAGAACCAAACAGGTAAGCCTGCCGCACATCGTGTTCACGGCGAATGATCTCAAGGAATCCGCTGGCTATCTTGACAACTTCATCTTTTGACAAAGCCATGTGATCAACTCCTCAGAAAATTGGATAAAATCTTGGACCACAGATTCTGTAATCCCCTTCGATAATTGCTCTAAATCTTCCTTATATCGGGCATTGATGTAATAACTTGAAAGAAAATCCATCTTTATCAACGTAGAATCATCTATTTCATGAATAACATTAGCAAGTTCAGCCAAGCGACGTAGGTTATGGATCGGAACAACTTCCTTTTCTCCATATGCAAGGAGTGCCTTAAAACACTTTTCAAGAGATTGCTGGCACATGAAAATGGCATAAATATAACGCCCGGTCTGCAACATGGCCTTTGCCGTTCAACAATTTATCATTTAAGAGATAAAAGTTCAACAAAACAAATTGATCTCTTCTGACTGAAAAATGGAAGCTTCACGCCAAAAGGATAGAGCTCCTTTCCTTTGGTTGAGGAGCTCTTCGATCACTTTGGAAATGAGGATAGCATGGGTTGGGTTGGGAGATTGAGACGAATTCGTTAAAGACTTATGAGATTGGTCCATGATTATTAATGATTATTTATTCCTGTTTGACGGCATCCCAGGCTTTATTGTGCGTGACTCTCCGGCCAGTCAGAAGGGTGCCGGGCTTGGTCCCCTTGGATCATCCGGATAGGGTCCAATGTAGTTGGACGCTGCCGGGTTTCGGGTTAGTGAGTTTATGAAGTTGACTAAAAAATTAAGTCAGAAAGGACAATACCGATTATTCTCCCCCTTTGGGAGTCAGTCCGCAGATTTCTTTAAAAGGCTTGAAGAGCGGGGAGTGACGATTGATTTCATAATAGACTTTGTTACGAGTCTTTTGGATCTTGACAAGGCCCAAGGAGGCAAGGTTTTCAAGCTCCCTCTGCGCCGCCCGGAGTGCAAGACCGGTCTCGTACATGATCTCCCTCTGATAAAAGGACTGTCCTTCAAAGGCATACAGGAAATTGAGAATCCTTGCCCTCGAAACGGAGCCGAAAAGTTTCACCAGTGTCTCCTCGGGATCAATGCCTTTTGCCATAAGAGGTCCAAATCCTGACTAAATTATTTAGTCAGGATTTTGGTCCGATTCAGGGATTGAGAACACCGTTGGTTCCAGATGATTTTATTGTTTCGCGCTAAGCGCTTCACTGGAAAATGTATTCGGGAGGTCAGGCGGCTTGTGGATGGATATCAACGGCGATGCTGGATTCCGGGACGGAGGTTCATTCCCCCCGGTTGAGGAGCTCTTCGATCATTTTAGGAATGAGGATAACGTAGATTGACTTGGCAGATCGGAACCAATTCATTGAAGAGATTCGTTCCAATGAAAGGCAACCTTCTCTAATACAGTCGTATATAGTCTTGCTGTCTGCTCCCGTGAAAGATACTCAATGATATAATTTCGCCCATTACGACCAAGGGTCTGCCTCAGAGTGCTATCCTGATAAAGGCGTTTGATTGCCTGAACCAGCGCATCCTGGTTTTCCGGCTCCACAAAAACACCCGCTTGGGCCTGATCAAGCACCTGGCGCGCCTGCCCATCAACACCTAAGATCACTGGCCGGCCACAAGCCATGAATTCCAACATCTTCGTAGGAATAACCGTTTTGAAGACATCAGCTTTCCTAAGTGGAACAAGACAGACGTCTGAGGCTCTGATAATGGAGGGTACTTTCTCTCTTGGTTGCTGGGGAAGGAATAAAACGTTTAAAAGACCCTTGTCCTGAGCCATTGAAATCAACCTCTCTTTGTCAGCCCCTTCTCCTACAAATAAGAATACAATCTCCGGTGAGACAGTCTGCAACTGAGCAGCCCCCTGAAGCACTGTGCTCAATCCGTGAGCCAGCCCAAGCGTCCCGATGTAGGAAACGACGAAACGCCCCTGAATACCCAGCGCGCTTTTATCAGTATCTCTCCCACCGTCTGGAGTGAAAAGATCGGTCTCGACCCCGTTCTCAACGATCGATATCTTCTCCAAAGGCATATCCCACTTCGAAACCAAATCTTCTTGGAATGCAGGGGTAACCACGACGATGTGTTCACAAGACCGGTATAAAAACCCTGCAACGGCGCGGATGACCCTGATTGGCATTGATCCCTCCCTCCCCATCCCTGAGGCGGTGATAGAGTCTGGCCAGAGGTCTCTCACCTCCAGGACAAAGGGGATCTTTCGAATACGGCCAATCCACCAGCCGGACAGGCCGACGAAAAGCTGGGGGGTGGAGGCAATGATCACATCAGGCCGGCCCAGAAAACTTCCAGTGAGTGATGCGGACAAACAAAAGGAAAGGTAATTCAGAATCCGCTCGTGTGCCTTCCGGTTGGGAAAGGGCAGGAGCCAGGTTCGCACCACACGAATGTTGTCAACAGCCTCCCGGCAAACCAGCCGGCGATATTTCCCCTTGTACTCTGGCGGAATATTCCCTGTCGGGTGATTCGGAAAGCCGGTGAGCACGGTCACCTGGTGCCCGGATTGAACCCAATGGTGTGCAAGCTCCGAGACTCGTGCAGCCGGGGCTCCCATCTCCGGCGGAAAATACTGGGATATATATAGGATCTTCACAGCACCTGGCAGGCTACTGAAAAACCCCCATCTGTGGCGTTCCCCTCATCCTTCGTCATTGCAGCGTACATCCGAGTACGCCTCATTCCTCAGGATTTCGGGAGCCTTGCATCTGGATATTTTTGAGCAGCCTGAAAAGAAAATGTTTTAACAACTATTAATAGTAACAGAGTTTGAAGATGGTCTTGTAAAGAAGGGCCGCCGTCCGCTTCAGGCGACTCTTGCGGTAACCCTCCCATCGTGAAGCAAACTGATGAAAAATCTCCCGGCCCGTTAACCGATAGAGAATTTCAAGTTGGACGATGTGTAAATGATGATAAAATGGGCTGGCCAGCATTTTGAGCCGGGTACCCGATTGTTCGTACAGAGACCAGAAGCCTGCCTCGTAAAGGTGAAGTTTAGCCCCCAGCGTTTCGATGAGTTGGTCAAACAGCGTCTTTGCTACAGGTTCCCCGGTGGCAAGGAAATAGTCGTAGACCCCCCAGCTCGCCCAGATGAAACCGTTCAGGATATGCGTGGGAGGAGAAACAATATACTCTTCGAGCCAGGTATGGCCACTATCATCCCGATAAGCAACACCCCCGTTGTCCAAGGTTTTCAGAAGTGGCTCAAAGGCCCGTTGGGCCGCATCGAGATAAATAGTGTTTCCGACATCTCGATGAGCTCTTACCAGAAATGAAATGCCTTGCCCTTGAGCAAGGGCTGAATACCAGGGGGCTTTGAGTCGAGTCCGATATTCCCAATCAAAGTGGTGGTTCCATACCCACATTCCAGAACTATTCTTTTCAAGACGAGTCAATAACCAATCGGCGACCCTCAAAAACTTCCTGCGGCGTTGTGTATCTCCTGTCCGTAAAAAAAGATTATAGTTTCCCAGCCCGTATTGGGCGATGGCAATAGGATTGTACTGGAGTCCCAATTTGCCATGATAGTTGAGAAGCGGGATCCCTGCCTTGTCGTATTGCCCTGGATAATCGGCTTTGGCAGTGAAAGGCATATAGTATTCACTCAACTCTCCCGGCTTCATATTTTCGTTGACTTCTGGCGATTCATGCCAGAAGGTGAGATGGCTTTTTTGCGAAGTGAAGTAGGCAGGAATGATCCTACGATAATAATTTATCCGGCTTAGTACTGACATCACTGGCAAAGCGGGTTTTCATTGTTGAAATGGCGAACTCGCGATCGAATCGGCAATTCGACGGGCAGCCTGGCCATCCCAGAGTGGTACCATCTGTCCCTGTTTCCTGTCTCCAGAAAGAATTCGTCTCACCTCAGCCTTCAATCGATCCATATCCTCCCCAACCAGGATATTCGTCCCCAGAGTGAGCGTCACTGGTCGCTCGGTATTCTCACGCACGGTCAGACAGGGAACACCAAGATAGGTTGTTTCTTCTTGAATGCCTCCCGAGTCGGTGATCACCAGGGCGGCGTGAGATTGCAGGGCCAGGAAATCCAAATAGCCCAGGGGCTCCCGGAGGTGAACCCGAGAATTTTGATTGAAGAGTTTTTGATCTTCTAAACGCCGACGGGTGCGAGGATGGATGGGAAAGACGAGAGGCAGTAGATCACCCACCTCGATGAGGGCCTTCATGATGGAAGAGATCTTTTCCGGATGATCTACATTGGACGGACGATGCAACGTGACCAGTCCAAATCGCTCAAACTTCCATGAAGAATGCAGAATGCTCCATCGATCTAATGCTTTGGGCAACAGGTGGACTAAGGTATCAATCATCACATTACCCACAAGATGGATCTTTTGCGAGGGGATACCTTCACGCAAGAGGTTTTCGTCAGCATCCCTTGATGGGGTAAAAAGCAAATCAGCTATCTGGTCTGTAAGTAAGCGATTAATCTCTTCAGGCATGGTTCGATCAAAACTCCGCAGCCCTGCTTCCACATGGCCAACGGGTATCGACATCTTGGCGCATACTAACGCGGTGGCCACAGTGGAATTGACATCCCCATAGACCAAAACCAGATCTGGTTTGGACTCCAGGGCAACGGACTCAAAGGAATTCATGATCTGTGCCGTCTGCCAGGTGTGGCTCCCTGAGCCCACTCCCAGGTTGATGTTAGGCTCAGGGATATCCAGTTGCTGGAAGAATACTTCTGACATGTTCGTGTCGTAATGTTGACCTGTGTGAACCAGGGTTTGATGAAATCCATCCAGCGAGGCGAGCGCCCGCATCACGGGTGCAGCTTTCATAAAATTGGGACGGGCTCCCACGACGTGAACGATATGCATCGAAGTTTCCGAGTGTTTAACCACCCTGGTTTGCTAACGCTGGAAGACGGCAATAATGCTAACCCGAAGCGCACTTAAAAAGCTTAACTTATTAACTATGCGCTCATAAGCCACGCCAGCTAAGAAAGAAGGTAACGACCATAGCAGATAGTTAGGTGAGACTTCTGTATGTACAATTTTTGTTAAAGTCAAACCGGCTTCTTGAGCAATCCGAATTAGTTCGGTCCTACTGTTGCATAAATACTTTGTGGGAAAGGTGTCCTCCGGTAAATTACCTCGAAGAGCAGAGACAAATTCATGAAAGCGATGTGGTGTCAATCGGCTCAATAGCACTGTATAGTGAAACTTGCTTGGGGTAAGTACAATCAGTTTTCCTCCCGGCCTGAGTATGCGAGCGAACTCAGAAAAAATGACGCCTGGCTCACTAAGATGCTCCAATACGTATCGGGAGAAGATAATATCAAATGATTCGCGGGCAAATGGTAAACATTCCAGATTCGTGCGGATACCTATCATAATATTTGTGTTTTTCGATATCGAACTGCCGAGATCACAGCCAACAAGATAACGAACATTTTGCTTCAAATCATAGTGGAACGAGGTGCCATTGCCACACCCCGCGTCCAGAACGAAGGATTCCTTTGTCAAACAAGGAATGATTTCTTGGGCAAAAAGTTCATCCTGATTGAGACGGTCAGAATAGAAAAAAGAAAAAGCCTTTTTGACCCCTAACCCGACATAACCTTTCAGTTTCCTTTCTTTGTGAACTGCATAGGTAGACATCCGAGCTTGCATTTTTCTTGGTTTATTTAATAGCGGCCTACGAGGTCTAAGCCTATTAGGTCTTCAAATCTAACTCGATCGATGTACCGCTGCGGAGTGAATCATTGATTCCAAACGTTGTCAAGGTGGTCGCCACAAGTTCTTCAAGCGGAATAGGAAGAGAACCTCCTGCCCGAATGGCCCCGATAAAAGCGTTGCATTCTTCCTGATGCCCTTTATCCTGGCGCAGGCGAGATTTATACACCTTTTTACGCCCGCGTTGCACCAATTCAAGGCGGCTAAAATCATCTAACACCGCAGTCATACCCCCACCAAAAACTTCAACTCGTTCCTTTGGGAATGCTGCATCCCCATTGGCCACATAAGTGATGGTTCCAAGGGATCCATCGGCAAATTCAAGGGTGGTGACCACGTTGTCGTCGTGATAACGGCCATCACTGGTAAGCGCACGAGCATCAACCCTCTTCGGTAGATTCCCTGTCAGGAAAGTTAAGAAATCAACGAAGTGACATACTTCCCCGATAATCCGGCCTCCCCCTTGCTCGGGGTCTTGAACCCAGTGATCGGATGGGATATAGCCGGCATTCACACGATAATGCATGACCAGAGGTTCGTGTCTGTTTGCCAGGAAGGATTTGAGTTGGAGAGCCATGGGAGAAAAGCGGCGGTTATAGCCAACCATGAGTATTTGGTTTGTCTGGTTTCTTTGGTCTCTTTCGTTTATCTGGTTATAAGCAGCAATGATGTCATTAAGTTCTGTTTCGTTCAGACAAAGGGGTTTTTCGACGAAGACGTGTTTGCCAGCTTGAAGTGCCTTAATCACCTGGCGGGCATGCTGATTGTGACGCGTGAGAATAAATACGGCTCCGACTGCTGGGTCTTTATAAACTTCTTCTTCATCCGACGTTGCAACTTCAAAGCCCAGTTTTTGTCCACTCTGGACCGCTGACAATCCACCCGTAGAGCATAAGGCACGCAGTTTTACTGTCCCAATCTTTCCCAGCGCTGGCAGCAAAACTAACCTTGCGAAGTTACCTGCCCCAAGAACCCCTACACCAATTCCTTCGACAGAGGTTTGCGATGCTGTTCTTAACTCTACTCTTTTTAAGGAAGAGACTTCACTGCCGTTATATTCCAACAGAATTCCCAGATAAAGCTCTTTACCTTTTTCAATTATCTCATACGCAGTTTCCGCATTTTCAATCTTGAACCTGTGCGAAATCAATGGTGACATATCAAGCTTTCTTGCTACCATGAGATCGAGCACAGCCTGCATGTTCCGCTGTTCCGTCCACCGGACGTAACCGATTGGATAGTCATGCCCCCGTTCTTCATATTCGGCATCGTAACGACCCGGGCCATAGGAACAGGAGACCACGAATTCAGCTTCTTTGAAGTAGAAGGGACGGCGGGGAAGGTTTAGAGAAACATCTCCCACGGCAACCACGCGGCCCTTCTTTCTCACGACCTCGGCAGCCATCTCAATCGGCTCATTTGATTTTGTGGAGGCAGTAATGATAGCAGCATCTGCTCCTGCCCCACGAGTTAGATCATTTAACTCTTTTATTTCAAAGTCGGATTTAGCCTTCTCTGCACCCATTTTCTCTGCAATGCGGCACTTATCTCCATCGATATCTATTCCAAACACCCGGCAACCCTGTGCCTTAAGCAGTGCCACAGTCAGTTGTCCGATCAATCCCAGGCCAATGATGAAGGCTGTTTCAGCCAGTCCAAGATGTGCCAGCCGAATTCCTTGAAGGGCAATCGCTCCCAATACAGTGAAGGCTGCGGAATCGAGTTCAACTCCATCTGGAACTTTGGCACATAAATGCTTTGGTACACAAACCACTCCGGCATGGGGACCATTGGAGGCTACCCTGTCGCCTGGTTTGAATTCATGAATCCCTTCGCCGCATGCAAGCACCACACCTGCAGAGGAGTATCCCATGGTCATGGGTTCATCGAGCCTCTCACGCACCTGGGAGATCGTATTCAGGATTCCTTCGTTCTTAAGCTTTTCAAGAACCCGACGAACCTGATCTGGCCTGTCCTTGGCTTTTGCAAGCAGGGACTTCTTGGCCAGTTCAATCGCGGCTCTCTCAGTCCCAGCCGATATTACCGAAAACGCATTAGAGATCAACACATGGCCAGGCTTAACGACAGGATCCGGAATTTCCTTCACGCTAAGCCTACCGTTACGAATATTTTGAATCACTTGATGCATAATGAAACTCTAAATTTTAAGTTTTAAGTGTTAAACTTTAAACTCAACACATCAAATCCATTGCTGGATTTCGGTCTATGAATTGTCTTGCCCAGAGTTCAATTGTAAGGATCGCCCACTGGAGCATATAGAGATCGTCTCTTCCGGCCTGGCTTCGCGTCCGAGCCTCTTGAAGGGCTTTATGATCAAACCACCCCCGTTTACGAACCGAAGCTTCCGAAGTCAATTCATCCCACATCTCATTCAGATCATATCTCAACCACTTCCGGTATGGGGCTCCAAACCCAGCCTTAGGGCGATGGATGATTTTATCAGGTACGATTCCTTTTGCAACATCACGAAGAATCTTTTTTGTTTTATCCTCCACCTCGGAGGTGTAAGCTTTTCGCAAACCATAGTTCCAGATAGATGTTTTGGACGACCTGATTTAAAATTTTTTCATGCAGCCCTAAGGCTATCCATCGTAAGCTTATCTTTCTCAGTGCGGCTCGGGTAATTGATCAATACAGCTCTGTACTTGCCTTTGAAGACGAACAAACTGCCTGCTGCAGCGCCGATGGTCCCGAAAGCACGGATCAACGCCGCAATATCCCTCAGAGACCCCGCCCCGCCAAGTACTGTAATTGGCAAACTGATAGCGTCGCGCACCTCGGCAACGAGATCCAGATCGTAGCCCTTCATGACGCCATCATGGTTGATGGCGTTGACTACCACTTCGCCAGCCCCAAGCCTCTCCGCTTTTTGGGCAAACTCCACTGGGTTCAGTCCCGTCACCTGAGTGCCGTTGTGGGTACAGACCTCATAATGATCAACAACGCCATTCTTCCTGACATCCGTAACTAGCACGATGCTTTGGCTACCCACCCGCGCGACTGCATGGGAAATCAATTCGGGCGTCTGAATCGCCGCCGAACTTATGGCGACCTTCTCCACACCCATAGTAATAATCTTCTCTATCTGATCTACCGTTTTGACACCGCCGCCGTAACAAAGAGGCATCCGGCATTCGGCCGCAAGTTTTTTAATCAGATTGTAATTAGGCTCTCGACTCTGCGCGGTGGCGTCGATGTCCAAGACGATCAGCTCATCAACCTCCTTTTCGTTGAAGATCCGGACGGCGTTGATGGGATCGCCCACGTATTTGGGATTGGCGAACTGGACGGTTTTGACCAAACCGCCGTTCTTGACCAGCAGACAAGGAATGATTCTCGGACGCAACATGGTCAGAGTTCGGCGAAATTCTTCAGAAGTTGAATGCCCCACTGATGGCTTTTCTCTGGGTGGAACTGCACGCCAAAGATGTTGCCGCAACGGACGCTGGAAGCAAAGGAACCGTTATAATCCGTGATTGCCAGCACATCATCTTTTTTGCGAGGGGTGACATAGTAGGAATGTAGAAAATAAAATCGGGCCCCCGATTCCAGACCATGAAATAGGCATTCGCTCTGCTTCGGTATAACGTCATTCCAACCCATGTGGGGAAGATAAATTCTCTTAGGGAGAGTAGTTTGACTGAATTTTTTGACCTGCGCATCAATCCAACCTAAGCCAGGTAGAGCCCCTTCTTCACTGCTTAGAGCCATCATTTGCATGCCAACACATACCCCAAGGACTAGTCGTTTCTTTTCTAACACCAGTTCATTCAATGGCTCGCGCAGGCCTGAGGCTGTCAAAAGCTGCACCGCCCAGTCGAAAGAACCCACACCTGGTAGAATTAGGTGAGTAGAATCCCTTAACTCATGAGCCGAAGTTGCGATGTTTACCGATACATGCATCCTTTCGAAACTGTTGGCAAACGCACGTACATTGCCCAGGCCATAGGAGACAATCGTGATCACCGCTTGCCTCCACGTTCGAGGCCAAGAAGCCTGGAAGCCCATGTTCCCATCCGATACAGCCATACCTGGGAGCGGTAATCTTTATAACTACGCTTTGGCGCGTCAAAATAAGACTGAAGTTCTTCGCGCGAAATCCCAAGTTTGGTAGCGACAAAGTCGAACTCGCGGGCTGCAGTATCATCATTCAGCGGTGGAGACTTCAGCGCTCCGATGGCTTCATCCCGCGACATTTGTCCGGTTAGAATCAAGCTGGAAAACTGAACGCGTCTAGTATCGTAGCCAAATTTCCTGTATAACCAGAACCCCTCATAAAACGTCGTGAAACGGGATTCAAAATGTTTTTGGGGATATAGCTGCCAGCCAAGCTTATCACGCAGCATTGTCATAGCGTTCTTCTTGTGGTATGGGATGAAGTTCAGTGGATGGATCACTTTTATACCTTTGATATAGGGAAGGTATATCTTGTGCCAGAGAATGCTCGTAGTGGGAAAGCTAATGAGCGGCTGTGCGCCAAACCGTCTGTGAATATCCCGAAGTTGGGTGGAGTCGGACTGGTAATACATCCAGTCCACCGGATTCCTGATGCATTCAGTCGCGTAATTGGCGCCGGTCAGAATATACTTTACATCGTACTTGCGGGCGAATTTATACATCCCTGCGAAAATCGCATGATCCTGCGGCGTATCGATGTGCGGGACCCCCGACTTTAAGAATGCCAACTGGAGATCCCGCATTTCCTCCCAATCAATAACCTCCGTAAACAAATCCAAACCCAATTTGTTGACCAATTGCTCGATGTTGTTCACTGACTCTTGTGAATTCCATCCTGTATCCACATGAAATACCAAAGGAAGCAGTCCCAGTTTCTCCTTAGCAATATAGGTCGCATATGAGCTATCGCTCCCCCCGCTCAGCCCAATGATGCAGTCGAAATCTTTGCCCGTCCCTGCTTTTTTTATTTTTTCTGATATATTCTCGAGAGTCTTCCGCCCTCTTTCATCCGTATGCCAGTTGGGGAGGATCTTCTTATAAAACGTATTGCAATGATCGCAGACCCCATTCGCATCGAATGTGATTTGCGCATCAGACGTGTCCATGACGCAGTTGGCACAAATCTGATACTTATGATCGTTCACGAAACCGTACCTCAGATATCCGCTACTGCCTTTTCCAATAGATTTTGATATTTGTCAAAAGCCTGCTTCCACGTAAGCATCTGACTCAGTCTATTCTTTCCCTCATCTATCTTGCTTTTCCTCATCGCATCGCCATCAAAGGCCACATTGACCGTATCTAATATGGAATCACTATTTACAGGATCGAAATAGAGCGCTGCCCCGCCGCACACATCCTTCGCAAAATCAAGATCGGATGTCAGGATAATCTTCTGATGAAACATCGCCTCTACATAAGTTCCAGAAAAAGACTCTAAGAGTGTCGGCATCAACAATGCGTCTGTTTGAGCATATAGTGACGGGACGCGCATCATGGCAACCGGCCCAACGTTCACAATCGTCTCATCCAAGCTTTCCTTCTTCACAGTATTAAGAAATGTCTTTGCTCTTTTATGTTGCTCAGGTGCAATAGTAACAACTATACAATACGGCAAATTCAGTGCCTTTATTTTTTTTGCGAGAGGTAGAAATACTTCTATGTTTTTGTGGGAGTAGTAATATGTAAGGTAGAGAAGCTTTGTTTTTTCCATCGGCAAATTGAAATCAAATGGCTCTCCACCCCCAACGTTTTCCAGCGAAACGGCATTGGGGATTATCTCGATATTCTTTAGATCATAGAGCGACTGAAGTTTTTCCTTCATGGTTCTTGTCTGAGCAATCACCGTCGTGGCTTCTCTGATATACTTCTTGAAAAAATACATTTTTATCATTCGGTTTAGATAACTCTGCATATCCATTCTTTTCCAGACTATGCTTTCAGGATATGCAGCATACGGCCAGTCAAATAAATATACTTGGGGGAGTTTGGTCGGTATGACGATGTCACCGATGTTGAAGAGTGCATCAATCTTCAGTTGTTTCAATAATTTTGGCAGTACAAAGTGATTTACAAACGGGAAGAGAAGTTGCTTCTTGTACAAATTGTCAATATCTATAATTTCGATAAAATCAGATGAATATTTTTCATATTCATTCTTGTTTGGCGTTAAGATAAAATATCTATCCTTAGATTTACTTTCGTGAAGCAAGCCCAAATAATTATTGAGGATACTCTTACCGCCCCCAGTTTTTGATTTAAGGCCGTTTAAGAAAATGTTTGCCATTATTATGTCTACACACTAATATTTGTCGTGCTTAACTATGTCCGTCGACAAATATTTCTTCCACTTGTATCCTTGCTCTGTGGTACTACCGATAATCTGACACGGATTTCCGATGACTACCGAGTTGTCCGGAATGATCCCTCTGACCACGCTTCCCGCGCCGATGATGACGTCGTTTCCTATCACTGTATTGGGCATGACGATCGATCTCTTTCCGACAAATACATTATTGCCTAGCACAATGTTCCTTTCCAACTGAACGTCTGTTTTTGGCTGTTGGCCAATAGCTATTAGCGCCGTTGTAACAGAGTAGTCATGAACCAGAAAGAAACACTCATTTGAAATGACGACCCTGTCGCCTAGAGTAACGTTTTTAAATTCATCAAACTTAACATCTTTGCCAATGTATCGCGGAACGCCGTTTATTCGCATGCCCATCCACTTTAACAATGGTATATAGAATTTCATGTATATGCGATGATCAAAGTAGGAAATGAAATAAACGAACAGTTTCAAAGTATAAAAGCACAAACGTTTCAATTTGTGTCTCATATTTGTTTTCTGCCGGCTCTTATATTAATTGACTAATTCTACTCGTGTCAACACCGTTATAAAATGCATCTGCATGATCCTGAATTCGCGCATAATTATTCTCAATATAGCGAATCCCGTCGAGAATACTCTTTTCATCTTCAAAATCCACAATGACACCGGCCTTGGCGGCTCCGACTGTATAAACCAGGCCTGGATTTCGATTGCCCAGCACAGGAATCCTAAAACCGGCAAATTCCCAACTTTTATTGGGCGCGCAGTAAATAGTATTTAAACTGCGAAAGTCGTAAGTAATAACGCCGATGTGTGCCCAGCTGGTTATATTCAGATGAAGCGGTGGCCGGACAAACGGAATATGAATTATGGCGAGATTCGTTTTGCGGTATAAATCGATCAATCCAAAATCTTGCCCCATTAATATCACATTATAATCTTCAAGTATCGTGGAGACTCTAATCAGCTTGCCCAGATTCCTTTCGGGATGGATCGGCCCCTGATATAAAATGTTTTTTTTGCCGGCGATGCGTGATTGAAGCTCAGGATCCAAAAAAGCGATGTTCATTTTCTGCTGCCGCGGATGATAAAAAGGTTTGTTGGGGATGACTGTGGGAACTTCCCTTAAATTAAGAAACTTATAGTATAAGTATGCCCTGTTTTCTTCGGGTACTACCACGCGATGGGCTTGCTGCGCCGGTTTTCGCAATAATTTCATGTAATGAGGTTGCTCGTCGTACAGTTCCCGTAGATGAAGCACATATTTGAAATGGGAAACAAGGCCTCGCAACGCAATGGCGGTATCCGCAGTAGCCAGATAAAGCAAATCGGGGGTCTTCTGGGCAAGAATTCTTTTTGTTCTCCATCTAAACATGGCCCAGTGATGCAGTTTCTCAAAAACGCCCCCTATTCGATTACCATTATCCGGGGCATCCAGGTCGAGCGACAAAATTATTAGACCCGCCCCCGTCAGATCTTTTTTCAACGCATCGCTGATATTGCTGCACACCACTTCAACGCGGTGGCCCTCTGCGCAAAAAGCCTGGGCAATACTGATAATCGGGACAGCCTTATCCAGCAAGCCTTTGCAGACAAACAATAGTTGTTTCATGTCCTTCGCAGTTTCTTAGAATTCTTGATCTCCAAGATTTGGGGGGGAAGCCTTAGGGAATTTTTCCCTAGAAGATGTATAAAAGCAAAGGTAAGCAGGTTTACAAAGCTCAGCGTAATGTGTATGAACCCCGAAAACTCGGCCCGTGGCGCATAAATAATCGCCATAACGCCTGAAAAGGCAATCGTCGTTAACCAGATATTATATCTACAATAAGGTATAAACTTCGCCATTAATATTCCAAGAATAAGACTTCCCAATGCAACGCCGATATATCCGAAATCGACCCATAATTCAGCAATATAACAACTGCCCAATGCACCCCCGCGCATATAAAATGCGGGATTTTGTAAGTAACTTATGGTAAAACTAAAAGCACGGCCATTTAATGCTTGCTCAGGGGACATTTTTTGGTACTGCGGCACATTAAAGAAAGCTTTAGCAATAGCGTTTTCTTCTAAAAAAGATATAACCGGGCCGAACGAATAAAACTTATTTTCGGGAATCGAATCTTTATACTTTTGCGCTAAGCCAATAAGAGATGCACTATTTCCCTGCGAGAAGAAGAAAAGAAGCGTATTATTACTCATCGAAGAAGAATGAAACCCTTCTCCTGAGCGAATTGAACCAAAGGCCAATAAAAAAGTGAAGAGGAAAGGAAGCATAGCAATTACCAGCAGTGCGTATCTTCTTTTAAACCACACAACCCCGCCAGAATAAATCTGATTTCTGATGAATAAATATAAAAGGACAAAAATTGAGTTCAGAATGAATCCATTGCGTTGACCATAACTGAGCGAAAAGCATCCAACAAGGAAAAACATAAATAATGGTAACTTGCATTCCTTTTTAGGCGGCATTGTTGCTAAAAACAGATAGGTTAGAGGTTCATAAAGAAAACCTAGTTTCAAAATTATAAAGGGGATATCGCTTGCAAAATCAGTGTAATAAGCCTCATAACCAAGATTTCCCACATGGATTGCTTTTTCAGCCACAATTATTAGACGGGGAAGTAATGTCAAATACATCAAAATCCTAGCTATTTTTCTAACTGACATGTTATATCTGCTTCGGTAATCCACCTCTTTTATTTTGCCTTTATAGTTGGCTGTTTCAGAAATAGCATATCCTAAACGCACAAATATCAAACTGAGAAAAAGAGACATGAGAATATGCATCATGATATAGTCTGAAAAAACAAAAGCAAAAATAAACAAATCAGGGAATAGATAATAGATTAAAAGGCGTCCAATTAAAAATGTGAAAAAGGTAATTTGAAATATAAGAAAAACAATTCTTTCTTTTATCTTTTTAAATGAGAAAACAACGTTAAGTGCCAGCAACAACAATATACAACCGATAGAAATGTATATGTCCTTTACGTTTACCCCATAAGCAAATACGAGAGAAATCAAGCCTAATATAAGAATATCTTTATTAAATAGTTTTCTTAACATCTATCTGTTCAAATGTTTCTAGATTTGCTTACTCTCATCAACAACCCACTTACCATCGTTATAAAATACCCACTTGTCGCCCTTCCTAGAGTAATAACGGTTATCGAGACTATTCTTGGCGATAATTTTAGTTGGTGATTGGACGGCGACGGAGTGCGGTGGTAAGCTTTTATATACCACGGCATTCGCACCAATTCTGCAATTATCCCCTATGCGGATATCCCCAATAAGTTTTGCGCCGGCGCCAATATATACATTGTCGCCTATCACAGGACTGCCTATATTCTTGCTGTCATTTAAAGTGTTTGAACCGATCGTGACCTGCTGAAATATTATCACATTCTTGCCAATGGTAGCACCGCCGGAGATGAATACTCCATAAAGGCCGTGAGGAAAACAAGGAATCCCCTTGAATTTGGCGTTGTAACCTATCCAGCTTCCTGTTTTGGCAAGTAAACTCTCATATAAAGCCAAAAGCGTTCTATTGGGTTGAGACTGATTTTCAAGAAAGGCTTTTAACCGCCACACATTCCGAAATTTCAGCAGATAGAACAGAATGGAAAATACTCTTGTGATCCGAAACAGTAGGCTTCTAATCATATTGCGCACCATGTTGTTTTATGACAGACCATCGCGATACCGTCCATTAATAATCTGCTGCAACCATATCTCAAAAGTCAGCGCCAAGCAGATTTCATTCTCGCGGTTGGCTTTGTTTTGCAAATGTTCTTGCAGGCGGTTGAGTATGTTGGTTCTTTCAACAAAGTTAGGATAGAGGGCTTTTTTATCCGATAAGACTTTTTGAAAAAACGATCGTGCGGGGTCGTGTCTGATCCATGCAGCGTAGTCGGTGAAATGACGAACGTGTTTTGTCTTAAAGCCCATCTGTTGCGCTTTGTGCATGAGCCTGCCTGCAACTCGGTTTTTATAACCTAGCAGGCGGCCTGTCCATCCGGTGCAGCCGATCGGCAGCCGCGTCTTCT
Source organism: Deltaproteobacteria bacterium (assembly GCA_016935935.1). The sequence continues at coordinate 6,391 of JAFGPZ010000266.1, read as the reverse complement.
GATAGGGAATGTCCCTAAAGTATTCCGGAAAGCGGGAAAGCAGAAGACGGTTGTAAAGACGGCTTTTATATCGCAGCACATCCGGCAGGGAATAAATGATCTCAATAAGTGCATTTGAGAAAAAGGGCTGCCGGGTCTCCACCCACTTCCCCAGATAGATTAATCCGGTGTTGGTAAATCGGCGGACACGGTTGTCTAAAAAGTAGGGATCAATTTTATCTATTCCATAGTCTGTCGGCGCATCGATCTGTGACTTTGCCTGCATGATATCTTGTGCGATCTCGGGATCGATTCTTTTGTCCACATACCGACGCCGCTTTAAGTAAGAGCCTCCAAGAACAAGATCACCCGCAAAACCGTTGATGATGATATCAACGTAGTTCTTATAATGGCTGCAAAACTCAATGCCGTGCATATGCAGGACATTGAGCATGCCATCCGTTTTCCAAACGCCCGATATTCTTGGGTTGAGCCAGTTGCCCGGTCCAAGCAAAAGAGCATGATGCGTCGCTCTTTTTATAGTCGCGGCCTTCTCAGCAATGGTGATTTCGTCGCATCCTTCCTGACCGAAGGTAAAGGCATGCAGTGGTCTGAAATCGCAGGGAACCGCTGCCAGAATGGCGCGGGAATCCAGCCCGCCGCTCAATGTGATGCCTACCTTCTCGTCTTTCTTGACGCGATCACGCACCGCCTGCTCAAACAAACCGCCCAATTCTTCGACAAGCTCGTCTTCCCGAAGTGTCCCGACAAATGGCTCGATCTCGTTCCATGACCAGTAATGAGACACATCAATCCTCGAATCCGCCATACGAAAGGCAAGCACAGAAGCCGGCGACATCAGTTCGACGCCGTCAAACCATGTCCTATTTTGGAGCAGGTAGCCGACATCGAAGAATCGTTCTACAGCGACAGGGTCGATCTTAATCCTAAAGTCCACATGGCCCAAAAAACCTTTGAGTTCAGAAGACCAGACCAAATCGCTCCCCGTGCAACCCCAATACAGAGGCTTGAACCCGTAGCGGTCGGTCATCAAGTAGATTACTCCCTGCGGTTGGTCATAAACGACCGCCGCAAAATACCCATCCACATCGCGCAGAAAACTAAAGGATGCGGTCCTGGCGTAAACCTTCGCCAGAAGTTCGCAGTCGTTTTCAGCGCGAACTTGATGCTTGGCCTCGAGCTCCGCCCGATTGTAAAACTCTCCCTCCAACCAGGCATACAGCCCGTCATTCACAGCAAAAGGTTGCCTACCTTGCTTTATAATGCCTAGGTGGGTTCGCGATGCGCAAATGAGCTCATCGGCATATAAGCCGTCATCCATCACCCTGTCATCGTACTTCAAAAGTTGCTGCATCTTCAGAAGCATGGCGTTGTCATATTTGTGGAACTTATTCGAATATCCGATCAGGCCAGGCATATCAGTTTCCCTTGATTAGCGAGACCACTTCCCAAAACGAGTTTTTGTCTTTAATGTACAAAGCGGCCGTATAGATGAGGACGCCCACCGTAACCGATATTGCGAAAACACGCTGTGCATCGCTTTCCACGACAACTCTTTTCACCAAAAAAATGCCCGCCAGCATGGCAAGCGAGCAAACCAGCGGTGTGAACAAAGGCTTCAAATATTGAATCATTTTCAGATCGATTAACCTGTTAACAATAGGCTGGATGATTAAGAAAAGCGGAATCTGCAGCAGGAGGATAGCGATGGCAACTCCATTGATCCCCCAGTTCACGCCGATTATTACGGCAACGCCGACGATGATCATGATGAAAACATTCCAGTAGAAGCCTATGTCCGCACGCCCTTTGGCCAGTAAAACGGCACCCACCGGATTACCTAGCGATTTAAAAAGACCCACCATACAAAGGATTTGTAGGACGAATGCGGACGCCACCCACCTTTCGCCAAATAACAATATGATGAATTCGGGCGCGACAATGAACAGCCCGATCAGCATCGGAAATGTAATGAATGCAATGTAATTGATCACCCTGACGTAGCCCTTGCGAAAACTTTCGTTATCGTTTTGGATGATTGAGAATACCGGGAATATGACTTTCGTTATTACGGGATTCACTTTCGTCAGCGGGAATGTCACCAATTGGTAGGCGAGCGTATAGAATCCTAACGCTGCAGGACCTAGAAAGCGGCCGATTATGATATAATCCATATGCGCACTGAGATAATTGACAGTCCGTTCTCCCATCTGATACAGGCCGAAACTCACGTAGCCTTTAAGATCCCTCCTTGAAAAATGCAGAGACGGATGCCAGTCGCGCCACCCCACGCCACACAGCAGCGCAACCCGAGCGATTGTTCCAGCCAACTGCCCGTACACCAGAGCATAAACACCCAGGGATGCCATACCGGCGCCAATCGAAACCGTCGAATTGACAAGCGCCGTCGCCATCTCTATTTTGGCCAACCCGTTAAAATTCAGATTCTTCTGTAAAAGGATCTGAAACTGCTGCGCTACAGGCGTGATCAAGAATATGACGGCCGTGATATGGAGCAGATCGTACAGGCGTGGCTCCCGATAGAAGATGACGACAAGGGGCGTGGACGCCCAAATAATGCAGAAGACGAGGACGCCCACCAGCATATTCAGCCAGTAGAGGCTGGAGAGTTGGTCTCGTGTGGCATCCTGGCGATGGATGATAGCATTGGAAATGCCCATGTCGGCAAAGGCCTGGGCAAAGCCCATGACGACCATGATCATGCCCATCAAGCCGAAATCGAATGGCGCAAGATACCGTGCCAGCACTGCCAGGGTGATAAACTGTAGAGCCGTCACCACTGCCATGGAGACGCCAGTCCATTTAATACCGGAAACCGCTTTTTGCTTCAGAGTCATTTACAGTGATCTCTTTTATAAGTCTCGATACTCTCTGAGTCCTTGTTGCCGAATCGAAAATTTCTCTTAATAAGATTTCCCTCTTAAATTCTTCCGGTGATGAGTAGATTTATAAGCCATGCCAGAAAACCCCAGGCTTTAAGCCTGGGGATGAATGGCATCCGTTCGGAGCGAAGCGGAGGCCTTTTCCGGCATGTCTGGCATGGTCAAAGGTCATGCCAGGCGTGCCACAAGCCTGAAACCCCGGGCTTTAGCCCGGGGAGTGGGTTCATTTGCCCGAGCCTAAGCGCCTTCGTTCAAAATGACAAGGCTTCAGCATTCTAACAGGCGCGCGGTATTATGGCTTTCTCGCAGTGACGTTGTAACCAGCTGCTTCGAGGAGCCAATTTCGGTCCAGTCTGTCCAGCCAAGGAGCAATGTACTGGCCTATATACCAAAGCGGAATCAGCATAACCTTCACGGCCCCTCGCAGAAGGAATAGCCCACGGACCAAACGCAAGCTGAAGTAATTGAGTTTCAAAATCATCATGGAGAAAAACCCACACACCGGTTCTACACGCACATCTACAAATCCGGCCTTTTCAAAAATATATTTCAACCCATAAGGGGTATATCGGAAATAGTCATGCGGCGCTTCATGAATCCACCATTGCCACGGCACGTGCAGAATTATCCATCCCTCACGTTTAAGAATACGGAATGCTTCATTTATCATTTGTTGGGGCTCGCAAAGATGCTCCAAAACGGAAAATGAGACAACCGTATCAGCAACTTCTGAAGAGATAGGTAGCCTTTTGTTCAGGTCTGCGTTAATATCCGCTTTTGTATTATGAATGCTGCTTGACCAATCCACACCTATATATTGATTAGCGTGTTGGAGAAAAAAATCCTTATAGGGCGACTCGCCGCAGCCAAGATCATAAAGGATCCCTTTACAATGGTTACCAGACTTTTTCAGAAATCGGTCATAGTTTCTATATATTAACCAATTATGATGCCTTTTGTTTGTATGTAATTCAGATGGATTCATTTCCATTCAAATCAACTGTTGATAAATGTCACCAAGTCTAATTCCCTGTTTATATGCATCAAATTGCTTTTCTATATGCTCTCGCCCCGCTTTCAGCGCAGGCAACCACTTCTCAGGATTTGAAATCACAAACTGAAGGCAGGTGACAAGCTCGTCGACGCAGTTCTCCTTGGCCAGCCAGCCGGTTATACCGTGCTGAATGATTTCCGGAATATCAGCGTGGACGGTGCTGACAATCGGCATACCGCTGGCCGCCATCTCAACGATAGTCATGGGGATACCTTCCTTATCGCCGTCATTAGCGGTCAAGCTGGGAGCTAAAAATATGTCATGACTGTACGCTTCTTTGATCAGAATGCTATACGGCTGATAACCAAGGAGCTTAACTATCGATTCGAGCTTTAATCTGCGTACCGTATCAATGATCCTTTTTTTCTCCAACTGATCTCTGTAATCATCAGTGGCGTCACCGATAATGGTAATTTCCAAGTCAACATGACCTCTGAGTTTATGTAAAGCTTCAAGCGCACACGGAATTCCCTTTTTCTCTTTGAATGTTCCCGCCATTAATATCCGCAAAGGCTGGTTGGCGTGGGGGTGTCGAGGCCTAAAGGGCAGATGCGTCAAATCCACGCCAAGATGATGAATTCTTATTTTTCGAGCACCACAGCCCAGCGTCTCTAGCTCCCAGGCCATGTTGGGCCCCATCGCCAGCACCAACTCAACTTCGGAAAACAGGCGTCGATAGCGCTTTCTCCAAACAGGGTCCCTGGTCGGCAAGGAACGCACGTCAAACCCATAGAAGCTGACGAGGTGAGGAACCATGAGTCTGGAAGCCGTTCGGAGATTCATCCATGCCACATTGCCGAAGTGTGAATGTATCAGCGACGCGCCTATGTGTTTCGCGAGATTTTCTGCACAAAAGTCAAACGGTATGCCCCCCAGACGGTAAGCAATGATCTTTCGTAGTCTTGAAATAAGCGGGTGTTGATTCGTGAGATGGATGTTGTTCATCGCAAACTGATCTACATTCGCTCTTTCATTGCACGTAACATGAGGAACGAATTGGGGCGGTAGATTCAGCAACTGCTCATGCATCCAAACCATGGATTGCGGAAGCCAGCACTCCACAAACTGCAACACTTGATGATGCAACAAACCTAATATCCCCGTTCAGTAAATTTCATACCAAAATTTCAGAAATCTCTTTGCTCTTCGAGCCCTTTAACAAATTTCCATGCCCTCGAAACCCCTTCTTTCAGAGACGTTTTGGGGTTCCAGTTCAATTCATTTCGTGCACGGCTGATTTCCAAGTAGATATTCGGGACATCAAACTGTTTCACGCCATTGTAATTCACACACAGAGGAGCATTCGTCAACTCCTTGATCGTCGCAACAATGCTGTTGATGCTAGTTGCCGCACCGCTCCCGAGGTTGAAAATGCGGTTTTCAGTGTTCCGAAATGCCGCTCGGCAGATGCCGTCGACTAAATCTTCAATGTAGATATAATCCTTTGCCGCATTGCCGTCTCCCCAGATGTCGATAGGTTTTCTTCTGGCTATTTGTCCGAGAAACACGGCTATCACCCCCTGATCGGCAAAGGGATTTTGTCTTTCACCGTACGGGTTGGATGGTCTGATAATGGCATAGTCCAGGCCATACAGGCGGTTGAAGAGTTCAATGTATTTTTCAACCGTTAGTTTCATGATCCCATATGACGATTGCGGATTCTTAGGATCATCTTCATGCACGGGCAAACAAGATGGTATTCCATAGACAGCGCCACCGCTGGAGAGATAAATGAGCTTTCTTACTCTTTTCTCTACGCACAATTTCAGCAAGGAAACCGTCTCGACCAGATTAGAAGTCACATCAAACTCCGGGTCGTCATTGGAAGTTTTAGGGGTTGTTGTGCTGATCAGGTGGAAAACCATATCGACATTTTCCAAAGCGGATGCGAGGGCGGCGCGGTTACCAAAATCCTGCAGATCATACTTTACACCGGCCAGCGGCTTTCGGTATCTCTCTGGGTTGCGGTCGAATACCCGCATGTCATGCCCTTCTCGTAAAAGGCGTTCAACCAGATGTGACCCGATAAATCCGTTTCCCCCAAGCACCAGAATTTTCATTATCAATATCCTTTCCGCTTCCAGCTGGGGTTCCGCAGTTCCATGCTGTTTCGATGATCTGATCGAGCTTGTTGAATTCGGTCTTCCAGTTTAAAACACTTTGGGTTTCCTGATGAAGCTACCGAAGCGGGCTCTGGGTAGAGTTTTGGAGCCTGGGGTCAGCCATAAATAATTGCGTATTCTCTCGTCTATCTGGTCTATCTGGTTTATCTGGTCTGTCTTGTTTCTTTAGTTTATCTGGATTATTTGGTTCCTCTGGTTTACCTAGTTTTTCAGGTCTATTTTGTTTCTTTGGTTCTTAGAAAATCCTGGTAAGTCAGACGAAGTCCATCTTTGAGAGAGGTCTTGTGCTTCCAGCCGAGGCTGTGAAGAAA
>JAFGPZ010000265.1 GCA_016935935.1 Deltaproteobacteria bacterium | reverse complement strand
TTCGATGATACCAAAGATAGAAACAGCACACCTTCTTTCGGGATGAGCCTGATTGAAGATAAAGGCAAATAAAATAAATATAATTGAAATTGCTAATAGCGAGAGTATCTTTTTTTATGCGGTGACCGTTTGTTTGGATGAAAAGGCAGTAGAGCAATAAAAGAGACATTGATTAATACAGTGCAAGATAAGGAACTTTAGATCCGGACAAGGCCAAAAAAATTTAGAAAAAGGGAGGAAAGTATGAAAAAAGTAACATTATCGTTGATGGTGGTCCTTATCGCGGTTGTTGTGCCGATGGTGTCACTGCACGCCAAGAGCGCAAACTCAGACCCCATAAAAATCGGGGTCTTGATTCCATTGACCGGGATTTTCGCCGAATCGGGGCGTGTGGTGGATATGGGATTAAAGCAGGCATTTGATGAGGTTGGTTATCAGGTCTGCGGAAGAGAGGTTAAACTGATTATTGAGGATACCGAGGGTAAAGCGGCAACGGCCTTGACCAAAGCCAAAAAACTCGTGGAATCCGATAGGGTAGCCCTTCTCTGCGGCACACACTCCAGTTCGGCAGCTCTGGCAGTGCGCGAGTATGTGGAAGAGATGGAGATCCCCCTTATTATTCCCTCCGGGGCCGTCGCTTCTCAAATATCATTTGAGAAGTTGAGCAAGTGGGTATACCGGGGGAGTACTATGTCCGCCCAATATATCTATGGCTTGGCTACCTACCTCCATGATGTGTTGGGTTACAAGAGAGCGGTTACGATGGCACCGGATTATGTGTATGGCAAGGAGTCTCTCATTGAATTCAAGAAGGAATTCGAGAAGGCTGGGGGTGAAGTAATCCAGGAGATGCTGTTGCCATTCCCAACGATGGATTTTGCCCCGTTTTTGGCCAAGATTGATAAAAGGGCTGATTGTGTATTTGCGGAATTTGCAGGTGCAGACGGTGTCCGTCTTGTAAAACAGTATAAGGAATACGGCATGTGGAACAAATACCCTTTGACCGGATCAGGCATTATTCTGGAGGAAACCCTGAACGCGTTGGGAGATGCGGCCATCGGCATAGTGGGTTCAATGAACTATTCTTATAATCTCGATACGCCGATAAATAAAAAGTTTGTTGCCGAATATGAGGCAAAGTATGGAGAGAGGCCGGGCCACGTAAGTCCTTCAGCGTATGAAGTGGGCAAATCGATTATTATGGCGCTGGATAAGATACAGTGCAACACAAAGAATAAAACGGCCTTCATCCAGGCCATTGCTGATACAGATTTCGATGGTCCGAGGGGCAGATTCAGGTTCGAGAAAGAAACCCATTCTGTAATTAATACGGTATATATCAGAAAAGTCATCAAAAAGGATGGCGAACTGACATTCGAAATTCTGAAGACAATACCGGATGTAAAGGCGAGCGATATCAGGAAACTTATAGAGAGCTAACCCTCTGTATGATAGGGCCCCGGGTCTATGTAATTTGATCTGGGGTCATCTACAAGTTAAAGTGACGAACAGCGAAGATTTCTCCTTGTTGATTGGGGAAAAAGTACCATGTGATGGAATATAAAAAGATAGGATCGGGAGAAGTTAAATGAAGTATTATAAAAATATATACCGCGAGAGATGCAATCGTGTTTGGGATATCTTTCTTAACAATACAACTCTTTAACGGGCTCTCCTACGGGTTGCTGCTCTTTATTGTTGCATCCGGTCTCACCCTCATGTTCGGCCTGATGAGGATTGTGAATCTTGCCCATGGCTCGTATTATCTTTTAGCCGGATATATCGGGTATTCTGTGGCTCAGGCAACCGGAAGTTTCATGCTTGCTGCTGTGTCCGGAATCGTTGCCATTGGCTTGATAGGGCTTGTTATGGAACGAACTCTTTTCCGGATGCTCCATAACCAGGAATTGGAGCAGGTGCTCTTATCCTTTGGTTTGATATATATTTTTCAGGATATTTTTCATTGGATCTGGGGCGGTCAAGTCTATTCCATAGCAAAACCAAGCCTGCTGTCGGAATCTTTGGTTGTTTCGGGCATGTTCTTTCCCAGTTATCGGCTGGCTCTATTAATCCTGGGCCTGGTAGTTGCCTTTGGCCTTTGGTTTTTACAGGAAAAGACGCTAGTGGGAGCCATTATTCGAGCCGGTGTCGATGACAGGGAGATGCTCTCTGGAATGGGCATCAACGTCAACAGATACTTCACGCTTGTATTCACTCTCGGGGCGGCTCTTGCCGGTCTTGGCGGCGTGATGGGTGCTCCCTTTGTCAGTATTTATCCTGGCATTGATATGGAGCTTCTTATTCTGGCTCTTGTGATAATTGTAATCGGCGGGCTGGGCAGCCTCACCGGAGCTCTCATCAGCAGTATACTCATCGGCCTGGCAGATGCATTTGGGAAAGCGTTTATACCCCAGTTTGCCATGTTTTCGATTTATGCCCTTATGGCACTGGTGCTCGTATTCAGGCCATGGGGTTTGCTAGGGAGAAAAGAATGATGAAGCCTGGTGTAATTTTTAATGAGATAGCGGAGTTGGCTGAGCGGAAGCAGACACGGATTATTTTATGGTTGATTGCGGCAGTAGTGCTAACGGTTTTGCCCGGAAGTCTTTCGGCGTATTCGAGACGTCTTGTGATAGAGATGCTCATATTTGCCATATATGCCATGAGTTTCGACCTGATGCTGGGGTATCTGGGGTTAATATCTTTCGGGCACTCAAGTTTCTGGGGCGCGGGGGCCTATATTGTTGGTATTTTAGTGGCAAACGGAACGATAAGTAATTTTGGGAGTGTGCTACTCATAGGTGTTGTCTTAAGCTTGCTGCTGGGAGTCTTTTTCGGATTTCTTGTCATGCGCAGCACCGAGATTTATTTTACGCTGCTCACATTGGCACTGTCCCAGGCGTTACTCATCCTCAGCATAAAGTGGTCATCTCTGACCGGAGGGATTGATGGTATTTGTGGAATTACGCGACCGTGGAATCTGGGAGGAACGGGATTTTACTATTTCATATTGGCATTCTTTGTGATCTGTTTCATACTGATGCGCTGGATAACCAATGCCCGGTACGGGAGAATTTTAATAGGAATCCGGGAAAATGAATCGCGTATGAAAGCCATGGGATATAATGCGTGGGCATTTAAATACTCGGCCTATGTTATCGCCGGGATATTTGGGAGTATCGCAGGAATGCTTTCAGCATACCACAATAAATTTGTAAGCCCCGAAGACTTTGCGTTTACGATTACCGGTACGGCGCTGCTCATGGTTCTCATTGGAGGAAAAGCAAGTCAGATGGGATCTTTTATAGGGGCGGTGATAGTTGTCCTCCTCTACCGTATTGTAAGTACCTATACGGAACACTGGCTTTTGGTAGTTGGCATTGTTTTTGTCCTTATAGTGTTGTTTGCCCGTCAAGGGTTCGTTGGGTATATATCCGAATTAAGGAAAAAGGTGAGTAATGAAGGCCTTGACTATTAATAATGTTACCATGAAATTTGGCGGGTTGAAAGCCCTCAGCGAAGTAAGCCTTTCGGTCGAACAAGGCGAGAGGAAAGGGATAATTGGCCCTAACGGTGCCGGCAAGACTACTCTTTTCAATGTAATTTGTGGCAATCTCCAACCCACAATTGGGTCTGTCCGACTCTTCGATAAGGACATTACCAAGATGTCGCAACATAAGCGAGTATCTCTGGGCCTAGGCCGCACTTTTCAAAAGATGAACGTGTTTCAGGAGTTGACGGTCATGGAGAATATTTACCTTGCCCTGTTTAATAAGCGACTCGGGTTTCACGCGTTTCGCACTAGTGATACCACCGATGCAATTAAGGGTAAAAAGCTGGCTGAACAATTCGGTCTCGCTCAACGGTCAAAGCTTCTGGTGAAGCATCTTTCCTACGGAGACCAGCGGGTAGTGGAAATATTGTTAGCCCTTGCATTGGAACCTCGAGTCCTTCTGCTCGATGAACCAATGGCCGGCTTATCCCCGGCGGAACGGGTAACCATTACGCAACTGATAAAAGATTTGCCTCGGGATATAACCGTACTGATTATCGAGCACGATCTCGATGTGCTTTTTGATATTGCCGAACAGGTGGCTGTTTTACACTACGGCAAGGTGCTTACGGACGGGAGCAATGAGGAGATCATAAAAAATGAGCAGGTGCGGGAAATTTACCTTTCAAAAAAGACCAGGAAGTAAACAATGCTTGAAGTAAAAGACATACATACCTACTACGGAGAGAGCCATATTCTTCAGGGGATATCGTTGAAGGTTGAAAAAGGGGCGTTGATAGCGCTTTTGGGAAGGAATGGAGTGGGAAAAACAACCTTGGTTCATTCCATAATCGGCTTCATCCCTCCCAAACAAGGGATTATTGTTTTCAAAGACAAAGAAATTACCAGAGAGCCGCCTTACCGCATAGCCCAGTATGGTGTCAGTCTGGTCCCGGAAGGCAGGCGTATTTTCCCATCATTGACCGTGAACGAGAACCTTCTTGTTGCGGCTAAAATTGCCGGAAAAAGAGCGGATAATACCGATCAATTTGACCTGGAAACGATCTACCAGATGTTTCCCGGTCTCCATAAGAGAAAGAAGCACCGGGGTAATGAACTCAGCGGAGGAGAACAACAGATGCTCGCCTTTGGCCGGGCGTTGATAAGTAATCCAGAGATGATTCTTATGGATGAACCATCCGAGGGGCTTGCCCCCAACTTGGTGGATGAAATAACAAAGACCATCGCAAGTATGAAGGCAAGAGGCTTGTCAATGCTGCTCGTTGAACAGAGCTTGGACATGGCTCTTGAACTTGCTGATTATGTGTACGTTATGAGCAAAGGCAAAATAGTATATGAAGCAGTTCCTGCGGTTTTCGACAAGAATGAAGAGATAAAGCATATGTACCTGGGTGTCGGAGAGTGATGGGGCAGCATAACATGAATGGTTTTAATGCACTGAGTAAATCTTTCAAAATGCGGATTTTTTTGCAGCATGCCGGCATAGACATGCGGGGTTGATGAAAACCGCTCTTTTAATAAAGCAGATGGCATATCGTGTTCTGATTTCAAAGGAAAGGGGCTACATATGAATCTTGTGACTATCTTTGACCGGCACATCGAGCGCGTAGGTGATACCAGGCTGCTTGTCTTTAACGAGAGCGACTATAC
>JAFGPZ010000264.1 GCA_016935935.1 Deltaproteobacteria bacterium | reverse complement strand
ACCATAATCTGACCGACATAGTCATTCCCCGGCTGATTCAAGGGGGGTTGGCCTATCATCATTATAACCGGCAACCCGGATTCTTCCGCACCCTTTACGATACCCTGGGCGGTAAAAAGGTCATAGGTACTGAAAGCACCAACAGCCCCGTCATGTTCCTTCAATATTTCCTTCAGTGTAACTAACGCCATAATTTTATCTCCCAATCTATTGATCAAATCTTTAGTGAATTACCCTCTTCCACAGCAGATCATTTTGAGGGTTCTTCTTTAAGTTGTAACGCATTCATTGGTTCCACATTGTCAAACATGCGCTTATTATAGTTAATATAATAACCATGTCAACTGGATTTTCACCATAAGATTTCAACTCATGTTTCAATATTGTCACTTGACAGGTGCTGGCTACTTTGAGATATCTCTACAATGGGGTGAGTTAAGAATTGCTTTTGAGGCCCTTACCACAGAGATTATATACTATCATGACATTCAGGATCGGGGATATGTTGGTAAACTCTGAGATACCCGGTATTCATTTCGAGCCCTTTCACTCAATGAAGGAGAAAAGAGGTAATTCATGAACAGTGAAACGCGAACCATAACCAAATTTGACGGTTTTCGTGTAGAAGTTGACGCAGTCGAAAAACGGGGTGATATTGTACTCAACAGGCCGCTCTTTAATGTGGTGACCATGAAACAGCGAAAACAGATGGCCGAGGCCTTAGCCACGCTTGACGGAGATGAAGTGGTACGTGTAATCGTTCTACGCTCAGCGGGGAAACATTTCTCAAGCGGTGGGGATATCGGTGAGTTTATTGAATCATCGCCGGAGGCGGTTTCCCAACTGGCACAGCACGTCATGGCTCCGGAACGATGCAGGAAACCGGTTTTGGCCTCCATTCGGGGCTATTGCTTCGGCGTCGGTTTCGAGTTCTCGCTGGCTTGCGATTTCCGTATTGCCTCGGAAAGTGCCGTTTTTGCCCTGCCTGAGCAACGAATAGGGATGATACCAGGTTCCGGCGGTTCGATCCGTTTGCTCCACATGATCGGCATGCAACGCACCAAGGACCTGGTCTTGAGATCACGGAGGCTGCCAGCCGGACAGGCCCACGAGTGGGGAATCGTGCTCGACTGCGTCCCGGATGACGAACTGGAGAAAAGAACAGAAAGCCTTGTCGATGAGCTTAGATCCTTTTCTCCCCTGGCACAAAGGACCATAAAGGGAGTTCTCAACGCAGCACAGGACGCGCCTGTCCATGTCGGCATTGAAATGGAGGGGCAGGCCTATGGTCGCCTCCGTGGTTCCAATGACTTCAGGGAAGGCGTCAATTCATTCTACGAAAAGAGGAAACCTGAGTTCTCAGGCACATAGGCTCTGATGTGACTCTCTTTCGAGACAGGGGCTGTCCTGTTTTTTCTTATCTCCGGACTTGTCGGCTTCCGTCAATACATGGCTTCCGTAAACGCCTTGCATTATATAGCATAAAGTTCATTAAATATCCAATAAATACTGATAGATATATTATTTTTTAGGATCGACTAAATTATGCCAGCGACAATCCAAAACCTCTGGAGAACTATATCAAACTTATGAATAAATACCGTCATGTCACACCGGAGGAAATTGACGCTCTAAAAGAGCGAGTCGATGCCCGCTGCGAGATGATGGAAAGCCTGGCCAAACGGGACAAGCCCTGCAGAGTCTGACATTGTTAGGTGCGGCCCTCGAATTGATTTTCCCTTTCTAGAAGTTTACTGACAGAGGACAACCACATGATACATTTTATCAAGGGGAAACTGATATCCCCCTCGACCTTACCTGTTGGTGGGTTCCCTGCTACCTTATCTTACCCAGGTGGTGATACTTTCTATAGGCTCTCTCTTTGTTTCCAGGCTGTTTGCCGGAAAATCGCCATCGGGATAACCGATAGCAATGGCAATGACTATCTTTTTGGTATCCGGGATACCTGCAATTTCCCTTAGTGCTCGCGGATATTTAAGTCCTTGATCTTCGATACAGGTTCCCAAGTCGTAATTCAGAGCGGCAAGACAGATATTCTGCATCACAGCACCACAATCCAGCAGGGGGCCTGATTCCGATAGAGATCTATCAACCATTATGATAATAACTGCCGGGGCATCGAAATAACGGAACCCCCGTTCCATCCATTGTGTTCTCTTTTCCTTGTCTTCTCGAGCTATATCCATAATATGAAAAATCTGTTTAGCCAGATCTATCTGCCTGCGCCGAAAGACACCATCAGGAGGCCATCCCATGACGCCGTGTTCGGGATGGGGAGTTTCTTTAGCACGAAGCTTTTCAATATTCATCTTTTTCGCCCTTTCAAGGGCCTTCCCCGTAATTATGGTAAATTCCCAAGGCTGTGTGTTCATTGCAGATGGAGCGTTTGTGGCAATTTCCAGAATTCTCATAAGAGTTTCTTCTGGTACCAGATCCGATTTAAATTTCCGTATGCTCTTCCTCTTCTGTATTGCGTCTATAAGATTCACTGGCTGCCTCCTTCCTGTATTTTCCAGTTTTTAAAATAAATTTCCTCCCGTGCTCGGGGTTTTCTATCAAACATTTTTTTGAGCAGCAATTAAAGTTCTGGTCCAAGATACATAACGGCAAGGTATAGGGCAATCGATTTAGACTCACCTGCTCCTGATAACACCCACACGCTCACAATGGTCGTATACGGAACATTGACTGCAGAGTGGTGACAGGGGGCGACAGATATCCCTTCCGTAGGTAACCAGACAGGTATTATAGTTAGCCCAGTATTTTTCGGGAAGTTTTTCCCTCAGGGCAAATTCTGTCTCATCCGGCGATTTTGTCTTTACATAACCCAGGCGGTTGGATATCCGGTGAACGTGTGTGTCCACACATATGCCTCTGCCCCCGTATGCCAGTGTAACCACAAGGTTTGCCGTCTTCCTTCCCACACCCTTGAGGGTAAGCAGTGTGTCAACTTCGTCGGGAACGCGAGAATCGTAGCGGTCGACTAATTCCCGGCAGATATTCAGGATAGTCTGCGCTTTGTTTCTGTAAAAACCTGCCGGATATATCGATTTCATTATGTCTCCCTCGCTTACATTCAACATTTCACTCGGTGTCGATGCAAGGGAAAAAAGTCTTT
>JAFGPZ010000263.1 GCA_016935935.1 Deltaproteobacteria bacterium | reverse complement strand
AATCAGGAGAATGAAAAATCAGGATAAGCGCCCAAGCTGGGATCAATACTTTATGGATATCGTGAAGCTTGTTTCACTGAGATCCACCTGTATGAGACGGAGAGTAGGCGCCGTTCTGATAAAAGACAAGCGAATCCTGACAACGGGATACAACGGCGCGCCCATGGGTGTGCATCACTGTTCCGAGTTGGGGTGCCTCCGAGACGAAATGGGTATTCCCTCGGGAGAGCGCCACGAATTGTGCCGTGGTCTGCATGCGGAACAGAACGCAATTATCCAGGCGGCCCTTCACGGTGTCAGCATTAAAGGGGCGACACTGTATTGCACCAATCATCCCTGTATCATATGTTCTAAGATGATAATTAATTCAGGAATTTCAACCGTTATCTACAAGGACGAATATAAAGACGATCTGGCCAGGGAAATGTTGGCGGAAGCGGGCATAGAGGTGAGAAAAATATGAATTGTCCATTCTGTTCCAACGGCGAAAACAGAGTTATCGATTCCCGTATGAGCAAGGATGGTGACGCCATCAGGAGACGCAGGGAATGCGTGGGATGCGGGAAAAGATTTACCACCTATGAATTTGTGGAAGATGTGCTTCCAATGGTTATCAAGAAGGACGGCAGGAGAGAGAATTTTGACCGGACAAAGATCTTAACGGGGATAAAAAAGGCCTGCGAAAAACGCCCCATCAGCACCGATGCCATAGAAGCAGTGGTGGACAGGGTAGAACAGTCCTGTCAGGAAATGCAGTTCAAGGAGATTCCATCATCCATAATAGGTGAACAGATTATGGGAGAACTCCATAATCTCGATGGAATCGCCTATGTCCGTTTTGCCTCAGTGTACAGGCAATTTAAGGACATCAATGAATTTCTCGAGGAGTTAAAAGACCTTCTGGGCACAAGGGTAAGGAACGAGTGATGTTTACCGGAATTATCGAAGGGCTGGGGATTGTAAGAAGCATGACGAGAAGGGGAGAAGATTTTCTCCTGGAAGTTGATGCGCCCTTCGACATGACGGATATCAAAGAGGGGGACAGCATAGCGGTAAACGGAGCCTGTCTGACAGTTACCGATATCATAGGAAGTCTATTTACAGCCGATGTTTCTGCAGAGACACTGGCAAAGACGAACCTTGGAGAGCTTAAAGCGGGATGCAGTGTAAATCTGGAGAAGGCCCTCAGGTTAAATTCCTTTCTTGGAGGACATCTGGTACTGGGGCACATTGACTGTGTTGGAAAGATATTCGAGAGGAGTGTCAGATCAAGTTCTGTCATCTTTGCCATAGAGATTGGAAAAGAACTGGACAGGTACATAGTGGAGAAAGGGTCGATAACCGTTGATGGTATAAGCTTGACGGTTAATAGTTATGAAAATTATAGATTTTATGTTAATATGGTACCGCATACGGCGCAGATGACGACACTGGGTTTCAAGAAACGTGGAGATTCCGTGAATATCGAAGTCGATATACTGGCTAAGTATATAGAAAAAATTCTTAATCAAAAAAAGGGAATAGACATGAAATTTTTGTCAGACCATGGATTTGTGGAGTAAAAATGATCAGAAATACGATAGAAGAGGCTATTGAAGATATAAAAAATGGGAAGATGATAATCCTTGTTGATGACGAAGACAGGGAGAATGAAGGAGATCTCTGCATGGCTGCAGAATATGCTACCGCCGAGAGTATCAACTTCATGGCACGTTTCGGAAGGGGATTGATCTGCCTGACAATTGCAAGTGATATTGCCAATAAACTGAATCTGCCCCCCATGGTATCCGACAACAGGTCACGTTTCGGCACAGCCTTTACCGTTTCCATCGAGGCTCGACAGGGGGTAACCACGGGAATTTCAGCTCAGGATCGGGCAACTACCATAGCAACGGCGATTGCTGATAATGCGAAGCCTGAAGATCTGGTAAGTCCGGGCCATGTGTTTCCCATTCGCGCAAAGAGGGGCGGGGTGTTGGTTAGAAGCGGTCAGACTGAAGGTTCCATCGACCTTGCCCGCCTGGCGGGTTTGAAACCGGCAGGTGTCATCTGCGAGATAATGAAGGAAGATGGAACAATGGCGCGGAGGCCTGATTTAGAGATTTTTGCGAGAGAACATGGCCTAAAGATCTCAACCATTGCCGATCTCATCAAGTTCAGGATGCAGCATGAATGTCTCGTAAGGAGGGCGGCATCGGCAGTGATTCCATCGAAATACGGAGGGCAATTCAAGATTATTATCTATGAAAACGATGTAGATAATGCAGAGCATGTTGCACTTGTGATGGGAGATATCAAGCCAGAGGACGAGGTGCTGGTAAGGGTGCACTCGGAGTGTATGACCGGTGACGTGTTTGGATCACTGAGGTGCGACTGCGGTGACCAGCTTCACAGGGCCATGGAAATGGTTGGTAATGAAGGAAAGGGTGTCATTGTCTATATGCACCACGAAGGCAGGGGTATAGGACTGGCGAACAAGATAAAGGCTTATCACCTGCAGGATGAAGGAATGGACACGGTGGAGGCAAATCTGGAACTGGGATTCAAGCCGGACCTGAGGGATTACGGGATAGGAGCGCAGATCCTTGTCGATCTCGGTGTAAGGAAGATGAGGCTCATGACCAATAACCCGAAAAAGATTGTTGGTGTAGAGGGATACGATGTAAAGGTTGTGGAACGTGTGCCTATCGAAATAAAACCTAACGAGAACAATGTGCGCTACCTGAAAACAAAAAAGAAAAAGATGGGGCATTTATTAGAAATATAGAAAAAGGGAGAGTCTATTATGGCCACATTTATTGAAGGGAAATTTTCTGCCAAAGGGTTGAAGTTTGGTATCGTAGCCAGTCGATTTAATGATTTTATCTGCGGACGACTCGTTGACGGGGCCCTTGATGCCCTGAAAAGGTCTGGGGCCGATGCAAAAGACATCGATACAGTAAAGGTGCCCGGTGCCTTCGAGATCCCCCTGGTTGCAAAACGGCTTGCGAAGAGCGGGAAATACGATGCAGTAATCTGCCTTGGCGCCGTCATAAGAGGAGCAACCCCCCATTTTGAGTATGTCAGCGCCGAGGTTTCAAAGGGAATCGCCTCGGTCATGCTGGAAACAGAGATGCCTGTTGCATTTGGAGTGATCACGACCGATACTATCGAACAGGCCATAGAGAGGGCCGGGTCAAAATCGGGCAATAAGGGTTTTGACGCCGCCATGTCGGCCATAGAAATGGCAAATCTGTTTAAGATCATTTGATCAGGAAAACTGATGGGACACAGGAGAAAGGCCAGAGAAGTTGCTCTGCAGGTTCTTTACCAGGTGGACGTATCAAAAGTTGATGTGAAAGAGGGCATCCAACTCTTCTGGGAAAACTTTGAGGCACCCGATAATGTTAGGGATTTTTCCATCCATCTCATTGAGGGGACATGGAACCGTATCGGGGAAATAGACCAGGTAATCAGGGAATGTTCTGAAAACTGGTCTCTCGAGCGAATGGCAAAGGTGGACAAAAGTATCCTCAGGATGGCTATTTTCGAACTTCTCTACTGTGAAGATATTCCTCCAAAAGTAACTTTGAACGAGGCTATCGACCTGGGAAAGGAATACGGTTCGGAGAATTCTGGCGCTTTTGTAAACGGCATCCTGGACGCCTTATATGCAAAGATGCGCAATGAAACTGGAAATAAATGTATTCTCGGAATCGATAGACAGGCTGACAAGTGATGTCCTGACCCTGGGTTT
>JAFGPZ010000262.1 GCA_016935935.1 Deltaproteobacteria bacterium | reverse complement strand
TATGGTAACGGCCACCTCCATCTTGTACAAGAGAAAGCAGGCCGCACTTATCAACTATACGGATTTCACCGAATTAAAGGAGGCCACAGACAGGCTTGATGAGCTGGCAGCCCTGCATTCTTCAATTCTGGAGGCCATACCGCATGCTGTTATAGGTTTGGATAATCGCAGGATTGTATTTGCCAGCCATGCGGTTGAAACGGTTTTTGGCTGGAAACCTTCAGAACTGATCGGTAAAACCATGCGGGTTCTGTTTCACTCCGACGCGGAGTACGATACGGAAGGCATCAAATTCTATTCGTCTTTAACAGAAAAACATACTCATAGTCTGGAGTTTGGTTATAAGCGTAAAGATGGTACTGGTGTAAACTGTCTGACAAGTGTTTCCCGTATTGGCGATACGCCCGTTGACAGGCGTATCGTGGCTTCTCATACCGATATAACAGAACTTAAGCGAGCTGAAAACTCACTCAAAGAAAGCCAGCGGATGCTCTCCACACTGATGGGGAATCTTCCCGGTATGGCCTACCGATGTAAGAACGATCTTAAGTGGACAATGGAGTTTATCAGTGAAGGATGTTATAATCTTACCGGATACAGACCGGAAGATCTGATAAACAACGATATTATTTCCTATGGTGATTTGATCCACTCTAAAGATCGTCAGATTGTATGGGACAAGATCCAGCAGTCCCTTGAAGACAAGGAACATTTTGAGCTGATCTATCGTATCAAGACCGCTTCTCATTCACAGCGCTGGGTCTGGGAACGGGGCATGGGAATCTATTCGCCGCAAGGCGAAACGATTGCCCTTGAAGGATTCATAGCGGATATTACAGCACGGGTACTGGCCGAGAAGCAGCTCGAACGTTCGAGTAAACAGTTGAGTATTCATGCCGATCATCTGCATACAGTACTGGAAGGTGAACGCACCGAAATCGCCCGTGAAATCCATGACGAACTGGGACAGATCATGACCGCCCTGAAAATAGACTTGTCCTGGCTGGCGAAAAGGATTCCGGAAGAGCTAAAAGAAACAAAGGCAAAGGCCGATTCCATGATTGACCTTGTTGATTCCACGATAAAAACCATTCAGAGAATTTCAGCACAATTGCGACCGACAATGCTGGACGATCTAGGGCTTACATCGGCAATTGAATGGCTGGTGGAAGAATTTCAGAATCGTACCGGGATTGTATGTGAAGCGATTCTCGATCCAAAATCCGAGGATATAGTTAATGATGAGAAAATATCTACAGCTGTTTACCGTATTTGTCAGGAAGCCCTGGCCAATATTTCCAGGCATTCCGGGGCGAATAAGGCCGAAATCGTGCTGAAGTTCAGAAATACGTTTGTCGAATTGATCGTCAGGGATAATGGACGCGGCATTACCAAGGATCAAATTAACCAGACAGACTCTTTCGGGATTCTCGGTATTAAGGAACGAACGAGTTTGCTGGGCGGGGTTGTGATGATCCGCGGCAGAAAAAGCAAGGGGACAACCATAAGGGTACGTATTCCTTCATTACTGACTTCATCTGATGAGTCTGACAGCAATTCCGATTTATTTACAAAGGACTTCTAGATCCTTATAGACATGATTCAAGAATCTTCGGAAAGCTGATTAATCCATAAAAACAAACACATGAAACACTCTCAGTAGACCGTGGTCATGATTAAGACTGGTTTTTGATTTCGCTTTTTGTACGTGCCGGCACCTTATGTGCCTACAGGTTGTAAGAACATTTCCTACGTGCCTGTGAGTTTTTTTCTTACGCGTGTATCAGCCTGCGACCGATAGACAGTGATTTTAATCTATGATGAAAAGTGAATTATGGAAGAAAAAATGGACACCCGGATGAATCGTATGTGTGACTTGTTCAGTAAAGATATTGAGATTCCTGTGAATGCTTTTTTTGACTGTTGTGATAATTTTTATTGTAGAACTTTCTTGATGGTAGAGTTCTCCTTCGAGTTCCCTTTCAAATTCGTATTCTGATTCGAGCGCGATTTCAAACAAATAAACAAAGAGGTGTCCCGTAAAAGTCCCGCAGTTTTTGCTGCGGGACTTCTTTAGTACAATTCTATTATAGTAAAAAAAAAGACTGTCTGTTTAAGCGATACCTTGAGAGATTTTAAATCTTCAAATACAAAATAGCTATCCGGGTTTTTATTTCGTAGTTGCAAAATCAAACAGGAACATTGTAGGAAATTGTCGGATTTTATGCATTGCATGTAGTTTCAAGATGCATTATTCAGCGGAAAAAAAATTGTTAAATCAATTAAATCAAATAATAACGTTAAGTTGAGTCCTGATATATTTCCCGCCTGTAAGTCAAAAACCTACAAGAGAACGGGATGATTTCTTACGAAGATTTCATCCTTCATCCGATATTAAATCATCTATCCATATGATTAAGAAATTATAATAAAATAAAAAAAGAAGATATCTTGAGGGGGTTAATTATGCCAAAAGCACTGACTATAGAGGATCGGGAGATAAAAGGGGCCCCTTCCACAGTAAGAGTTGTAAAAAGGTATCAGGATCTTCTGGACAACGAACCCTGCATCGACTCCGAACGAGCGGTTCTCTTCACTGAATATATGAAGGATCACTGGACCGAGCCCAGGTACCTCAGGGCCGGTGGTGCATTGCATCATGTACTGTCCAATATGTCTGCGCGAATCTGGGACGATGAGCTGATTGTGGGAAACTGTTCGCGTTATTTCAAGGGCACCCAGGTGTATCCGGAATACGAATGCTGGATGATGGAAGGTTTCAAGAATATCAAGCGTGAAGAAGAGCGCTATATGGAAGGCACGCTTCAGGAACGAAAGGGAGACAGGCTGGGTATCTACTTGATCTATCCTGATGATAAAGAGCAGATCCTCGAGGTTGCAAAGTTCTGGGAAGGTAAAGACTGGAGAAGTCTTGCCGAGCAATATCTGAAAGAAACCAAACCCGATTTTGAACTGGTAGAAAAATGGATGCAGCAGTTGGTTTTCCTGCGTTTTATGTTCGATGTTCCCGAAGGCCGGTTGATTGTCGATTACCAGAAAATAATCGACGAAGGGGTCGAAGGTTTGATTGCCCGCATCGATGGAAAGCTTGCTTCCCTGGGAGATCTGAATTCAAAGGAAAAATTCGATAAGTATAATTTTTATAAGGGCGTCAAGCTGGCCCTCGAAGGTTTTGTTATTTATGCCGAAAACCATGCCGGAGAGGCCGAACGTCTGGCAGGCGAATGCACTGATAACGCACGCAAGCAGGAACTGCTGGAAATCGCCCGTATCTGCCGCAAGGTTCCCAGGAAGCCGGCCGATACCTTCAGGGAAGCCATGCAGGCTTTCTGGTTTACGCATGTTTGTCTTTTCATTGAGCTAAATGGACGCGGCATATCGCCAGGCCGATTCGATCAGTATATGTACCGTCCCTACAAGTCTGACAAGGATGCCGGGAACATCACTGATGAAGAGGTGCTGGAACTTATGGAGCTCATGCGGGTTAAGTGTGGTGAAATCGCCAGGGCCCATGCCACCTTTACCGAATCATACCTGGGCGGCAGTGTCTATCAGAACGTAACCTTAGGCGGTGTCGATCGCTACGGAAAGCCCTGCGATAATGAACTTTCAAAGCTTGTTCTGCAGGCAGGTATCAATGTTAAGACCTGGCAGCCTACAATTTCCGTGCGCTGGCGCGAAGATATGAGCCATGATTTCAAGTTGATGGCAGTCGAATGCATCAAGGCTGGTTCGGGCTATCCGGCGCTGTTCAATGACAAACTGGCCACCGAGCGTTTCATGAATGTGACAGGCGCAAATCTGGATGATGCCAGAGACTGGGCGCCCTGTGGCTGTGTCGATATGCAGATATGCGGCAAGCGTATGCCTATGTACGCTGTTCCGCATACAAATAATCTGAAGATTTTCGAATTGGTACTCAACGGCGGGATCAATCCGGTTACCGGCGACAGGCTCCTGGACGCAAAAATCGATATTAACTCGGCCGGATTTGACGAGATTGTAGCGGAATACAACCGTGTACAGGACATTATCATCAAGCGTGAAGAAGAATACTGGAACACTATCATGCTGGTGCATAACGATCTGGGACTGGTGCATCCTATAATGACCGCTCTTCTCGATGATTGTATCGATGTGGGTAAGGATGCCTATGAAGGCGGATGCCGCTACAGTGATCCAGCCTACGTGATCTCGTGTGGAGTTGTCAGCGTGGCAAACTCTCTTGCTGCCATAAAAAAGGTTGTATTTGAAGATAAAGTTCTGTCAATGGCCGAACTCATTGAAGTTTTGAAAGATAATTTCGAGGGTAAAGAGAAAATACGCAAGATGCTGCAGGATGCCCCGAAATATGGAAATGACGAAGATTATGTGGATACCATTCTGGCCGAGCTCTATGAAGCCTGGTCGGACTCTGCTCAGAGCACTGTAAACTGGGTAGGAGAGTCATGGCGGCCAAGCACGCTGTCGGTAACCACGCAGGTTCTGCATGGAAAAGCCTGCGGGGCAACGCCGGACGGCAGGCTGGCCGGTGAATTTGTTGCCGACGGGGCATTGTCTGCCTTCCCGGGAACAGATAATAACGGTCCGACAAGTCTGATTAAGTCGGCAACCAAGATCAACGCTAAAAACCTGCAGGCTACCCTGTTCAATATGAAGTTTAACCCGTCGGCAATCGAAGGGCTTGCCGGAGCCGAAAAATTCATCAAGCTCAACGATACCTATTTCAATCTCGGCGGCTATCACGTCCAGTATAACATTGTAGACCGCAACATGCTTCTCGATGCACAGAAACATCCGGAAAACTATTCTGATCTGATGGTTCGTGTTGCCGGATTTACGGCCCGATTTATCGATCTCGGTCCGGATGTACAGCGGCAGGTTATTGAAAGAACACAGTTTTCAGACTTGTAAATACAGGCCTGAAAACTCGGAAGGGAGGTGTATCGGGATTATTTACAACACGAATATTTGTTTCAATAGACGCTTCTTATCAAACTTTTCATTAGGGGGAGATGAGATAAAAAAACTACAAGGAGATGTGACTATGTCGTTAAAAGAAGAAAAGTTAATCGTAAGTTATCCTGACAAGTGCACAAGTTGCCATAGTTACGAAATGACCTGTTCCATCGGAGGTGAATCATGACATTTTTGAGTTGGTTTTTTCCTTGGGGGCATTTGGATATCATAAATAAATTCCAATTGGTTATATGGCTTTCACAGTTAGGAATTGCAGGATTTATTTGGGTCTGGATTATCATGTTGAAGAAGCCTTTTTTGGTTAGCAATAAAGTTATTCAAAAAGATGAAGGGCAAGAGGAGATGCAACTATGATGGTTTTCATTTTTGTACTTACCTTTGTAGCTATAATTGCCATGGGATATTTTACATCTAGGGGTGTTAAAACCCTTAAGGCTTTTACTGTCGCAAGTCGGTCGGTTTCCTGGTGGATGTTGCTGGCCACATTTACAGCGGCAAATGTTAGTGCCGGAATGTATCTGGGGGCAACAAATTTAGCAGGTAAAATAGGGTACGCTGCTTGGTGTTTTACCTGGCCTACCTGCGCCGGATGGCTGATCATATTTGGCTTTAGTGGTATATTAATGTATCGATTTGCAAGAAAATATGAGGTGCTTACAATTCCCGATTTTTTTGCTAATAGATTCCCCAGCAAAGGCAAAGGAATTCGAGCAGTATCTGCCTTGATCATACCTATTGCATATATTCCATATATGACAGCACAACTGGTTGCTATTGGCGGAATATCAAATGCGGTATTCGGGTTTTCATACCATCTTTCAGTTATTGTAGTTGCTCTTGTGTTGATAAGTTTCCTGGCAACGGGAGGTATGACATCGATTGTAAAAATTGATGCACTTATGATCATCCTTGTGATCATAGGGTTAGTCGTACCAGCAGTAGTATCAGTACCATTTCTTGGTGGAGGAGATGCAATTGCCGGATGGCAAAAGGTGTTATCAGGAAAGGGTGGTGAGATTTTTCAAGGAGTATCAAAAAGTTGGCCATGGTGGGTTATGGTCGGGCAATTTGCATGGTTGTTCTCAAATTCTACAGAGCCTCATCTACTGACAAAAGTGCTTACTGCGAAAAACGAAAGAGAGATTGTCAAGGCATTGCCATGCATTATATTTGTAAATCTAATTCTTTATGCGGCAATAGTTCCAATTGCTCTGGTAGGGTCTCTTCTTCCGCAAGCCGATGGAGGCACCGGTGGATACCATTACATAAATATGGTTAAACATCTAAGTTCCATAATTGCAGGATTGTCTCTGGCAGGAGTAACTGCTGCTGCGATTACGACTGTTTCTGTTCAGGCACTTAACAGTACAACGTCGATTACTCGAGATTTTTACCAAAAGGTATTTAATCCTAATGCCAGTAGCGAAAAAGTACTCAAGTTGACAAGAGGCTGGACTGTTGTCATTGTTGCAGGGATAGCAGGATTAGCGTTGTGGAACCCAATAGGCATATATTGGTTATCTGTATTGTCTGCTGCTTTAATAGCTTCGGCATTTTTTGTTCCATATATACTAGGGTTTTTATTCCCGAGAATGAGCGGATCCGCTGCATTCTGGTCAATGATAGTTGGGTTTATAGCGTGTTTGGGCACCTATGCTATAAACAAGGTTCTGCATACGCACTATTTTATAGACCATGTTTACGCAGGGCTTATTTTCAGCGTTGTAGTTTGTATTGCGGTTGGCATATACAAGAAGGCCTCCCCGGGGGATGTTGAAGCTGGTTTGTGTGTAAGAAGTAAAGAGCTGGCTGAACAATCCAATCAATCATAAAGGCCATTAGCATAGGGATTAATTCAGAAAAGACAGGATAAGTATTTACTCATTCAATTAACCTACGAAAGGAGAAACAGTATGAGTAAGGCAATGGATGATTGGGCAGAGAAGCCCTTTGGAAGAGCAGTCACAGCAGAAGAACTTCATAATCGTTTGCATCCGGCATGGCCCTACAATTATTTCAACCCGGGACAGCCGGTAGATCCGGAAAAGGTTGACGAGGTTTTAAAGGGCTGTATCGATGTACATATACACGGAGCACCTCTCGGCGGTTGGCTGCCGGGTAGACCCACCATGGTTGAGACTTGTATCGAGGCCAGTGAAGCCGGCATGAAGGCACTGGTTTTCAAGGATCACAACACCATGTGCAACAACTGCGCTATCATTATTCAGGATTTCCTGGAGAGAATGGCCAAGGAAAAGGCCAAAGACGGTATCGAATTCACCCCGGTCGAGGTTTATGGCGGAATCACTTTGAACCATACTGTCGGCGGAATGAATGCCCATGCCGTAAAAGTAGCTCTTGGCTATGGCCGCTGCAAAGAAGTATGGCTCCCTTCATTGGATGCCATGCACCAGAAACAGGCCCAGGGTCTTGATGATTGGGAAACAAGAGGTATCTGTGTTACCAAGGGTGGCATAGGTGGCGAAGACCTTACCGACGAGATGATTGAAGTCCTCGACGTGATGGCAGACTTCAATAACAATACCAAAGGCGATGTGACGGTACTGTCTGCATGCCATGTGTCCAACGAAGAGAAGTTTGCGATTCTCAAATATATAAAGAAAAATGATATAAACGTGAAGGTGCTACTCGACCATGTAACCCAGGAGATGACCATTCTGACACCGCAGGAAGCCAAAGAGATGATCGATCTGGGTGGATACTTGGAATTCGCAGAGTGTTCCTGTATTCCGTGGCCGGGAATGGCTGACTGGATCGTTGCATACGACTAT
>JAFGPZ010000004.1 GCA_016935935.1 Deltaproteobacteria bacterium | reverse complement strand
TTCCTCTATCTGTGCCCTGATCTGTTTGACTCTTCCTTCAAGAGCCGCCCTCTCTCCCGCACCGTCGATTATGGTTGTATTGTCTTTGTCGATGACAATTTTCTTGGCACGGCCAAGGTCATCCGCTCTTGTGTTTTCCAGTTTCGCACCCATATCTTCGGATATCACCTTGCCGCCGGTCAGGATCGCAATGTCCTCCAGCATGGCCTTTCTCCTGTCACCGAAGCCGGGGGCTTTCACCGCGGCAACCTGCAGGGTTCCGCGAATTTTGTTTACCACGAGCGTAGCCAATGCCTCACCTTCGATATCCTCGGCAATAATAAGGAGAGGTCTCCCCATCTTCGCAATCTGCTCGAGAACGGGAAGCAGATCCTTCATGCCGCTTATTTTCTTTTCATTGATAAGAATGTAGCAATCCTCAATGTTAACCTCCATCTTTTCCGCATTCGTCACAAAATAGGGAGATACGTAACCCCTGTCAAACTGCATACCTTCCACAATTTCCAGTTCCGTCTCGAGACCTTTTGCTTCCTCTACGGTAATGACACCTTCTTTGCCTACCTTTCCCATGGCCTCGGCAATAATTGCTCCTATGGCTTCATCGTTATTTGCCGATATTGTACCTACCTGGGCGATTTCCTTCTGGTCTTTGGTTGGCTTGCTTAACTTTTCCAGTTCCTTGACAACGACTTCGACGGCTTTGTCAATACCGCGTTTTATGTCCATGGGGTTGCTGCCCGCGGCGACACTCTTCGCACCTTCACGGTAAATGGCCTGGGCAAGGATGGTTGCCGTCGTTGTTCCGTCACCGGCGACATCGCTCGTCTTGCTGGCAACTTCCTTGACCATCTGTGCGCCCATATTCTCAAACTTATCTTCCAGTTCGATCTCCTTCGCTACGGTCACGCCATCTTTGGTAACCGTAGGGGCACCGAAGGATTTATCAAGAATGACATTCCTTCCTTTGGGGCCGAGGGTTACCTTCACCGCATCTGCAAGGGTATTCACACCCTTGAGAATAGATTTTCTTGCTTCTTCATCATATTGAAGTATTTTTGCTGCCATCTATTGTATCCTCCTTACTGTCGGGTTATTTTTTTTCTATGATTCCAAGAATATCATCTTCTCTCATAATAAGATGCTCGACGCCGTCGATTTTCACTTCCGTCCCGGCATACTTGCTGAAGAGAACCCTGTCGCCGGCTTTTACATCAGGTTTTATCAGTTTCCCATCCTCTGTTGTTTTCCCCTTGCCGACTGCAACTACTTCACCTTCGATGGGTTTTTCCTTGGCTGTATCGGGAATTATGATCCCGCCCTTTGTCTTCTGCTCTTCCTCTAATCTTTTAATAATCACTCGATCCTGTAATGGTCTAATCTTCATGCCACAACCTCTCCTTTCTTTATTATATTTTTTAGATTTTAATAGATAATCATATGCCTCCACTAATTCTGGCATAAGATAAACACAAATTTTCTCATGTCAAGTCAATTTATCGCAAATTTTTTAAAAAAAAGAGGGAAACGAGGCATTTTCCCACAAAAACAGCCCCGTTCCCCTCATTCTTTTGCTATTTTATGCCAAATTTTCCCGAAAAGTCGGGAAAAAGAGGGAAACTGTAGTGCCTTTTCCCATTTGGCTTTCGATTGCCATCCTTCCTCGATGCGCCTTAAGCAAATGTTTCACGATGGATAATCCAAGACCCGTCCCCCCCAACTCTCTTGAGCGTGTCTTGTCCGCTCGATAGAAACGTTCGCCCAATCTGGGAATCTCGCTTTTCAAAATGCCGATGCCCGTATCGGACACTTCTATGATCACATACCCTTTGCCGTCCTCGAAAGCCGAAACAGAAATCTTCCCGCCATCCGAGGTGAACTTCACGGCATTATCGAGAATATTTACCATTATCTGTACTGCCTTATCCCTATCTGCATGAATCGCAGGAAGGCCTTCCGGGATATGTGTATCAACAGTCAGCGATTTCGCTGCTATTTTCGCCTCGCACACAGGCAGGGCATTTCCAATAATTTCAGCAATGGACACGTCTTGGAGCTGCAGTTTCATCTCTCCCAGTTCAATACTGGAGAGAGTAATCAAATCATCCACGAGCCGATCAAGACGCCGGGCATTCCCGGATATTATCTGGAGAAATTTCCGCGCCGTTTCCTTCTCATCGAGAGCCCCTCCCTGAAGGGTATCGATGAATCCGATAATTGCCGTGAGGGGGGTCTTGATTTCATGGGTTACGTTTGCCACAAAATCCTCGCGCATCTTTTCCAACCTCTTGAGGCGTGTCACGTCATGGAATACCATCATCGTTTTTTCCTCTCCCACGGGTAATCCATGAATGGCCGAGATAGTGACATCCAGGATAATCGGGGTTTCCTCGCCAAACGATATTTCCTCAAAGACGGGCCTTCTCGTTTCCCTGAACCGATGAAAGGCATCTTCCAGTCCCACATTCCGGAATGCCTCAAGTGTTGTCTTGCCTAGAATATCTTGTCCATATCCATCTCTGAGAATATTTTTCAATCCACTGTTTATCAATTCTATGCGGTGCTGGCTGTCAAGCATGAGAACGCCTTCCGCCATGCTGGAAAAGACTGACTCTAGTTTACCTTTTTCTTCATAGACAGCGCGAATCTTTTCCTGATGATCCTCAACCATGTAATTGATATTTTTCGCCAGCCGC
>JAFGPZ010000261.1 GCA_016935935.1 Deltaproteobacteria bacterium | reverse complement strand
CCTCACTCACGCGGCGTTGCTGCGTCAGGATTTCTCCCATTGCGCAAAATTCCTCACTGCTGCCTCCCGTAGGAGTCTGGACCGTGTCTCAGTTCCAGTGTGGCTGATCGTCCTCTCAGACCAGCTAACCATCGTCGCCTTGGTAGGCCATTACCCCACCAACAAGCTAATGGTACGCGGACTCATCCTTCGGCGACGGCTTATATATAGAGGCTATCTTTGACTGAAAAACCGAAGCAAATCAGTATCATTGGGTATTGACCCACTTTTCAGTGGGTTATTCCCTACCGAAGGGCAGATTATCCACGTGTTACTCACCCGTGCGCCACTTTACTAATCCGCCGAAGCGAACTTTCTCGTACGACTTGCATGTGTTAGGCACGCCGCTAGCGTTAGTTCTGAGCCAGGATCAAACTCTCAAGTTTGAAAAAAATCTAACTTCTATTCAAATATCGAATTAACCATGACCCACAAAATTGGTGATCCCACTATTCAATTTAAAAAGAACTTTTGATTAAAACGAGCCTCACTATATAAATTATATGAATTCCGTTGTCAAGCTTTATTTTTAATTTTTTTACTCGATGATTCGAAAACAGGTACCTCATCAAGCGAAGCGGGTTTCTATACTGCCTAATTCAAATAGTCAAGCATAAAATTAAAAAAGTTGATAAAAAACGTTGCTTGCTGAAATCCTTGATTTAAAAGTCGCTTAAGATGGGGAATGTTCCCCCGGCCTCCGGCATTACAAGAGCACTGAATCTCTTCCCATGCTTTTTTTCTATGTATTTTATCGCATCGGAAAGATGCCCTGCCGGATGGCAGAAAAGGTTTTTAACTCTTTCCCTGTTCAGACTCGACACTAGAACAATATCGTTTTCAAGCGCTACCCTGGCAATTGCATAAGCCTTGTGGCCGCCCAGTTCAAAGCCTCTTATTAATCTCTTCACAATCGCCTCAGGACAGGTGGCATCATTCATCCATTTTTCAAAGGTATCTTCACCGTATCCTTCTTCACACTGAGCCAGGAGAACAATGGTTCCTCCCTTTTCCGTCGCATAGGATGCATATTCCAGCGCCTTCTGCGCCTGGTAGACATTAATATCCTTGGGATACCCGCCAGCGGACGCTATAACTACCTCATATTTCCTGTTTATTGGATAACAGGACATCTCCCGGCAGGCCTTTATGCCCTCCATCCAAGCCTTCTCCATATCCCCGCTTACAACCTTGACAATCTCCCTTTTGGTGTTCGTAATAACATTTACAATAAAGAACATGGGGAGCTTTTTTGCTCCCTCTATCATTATGTTATTGACAGGATTGGCTTCAATAAA
Organism: Deltaproteobacteria bacterium; assembly: GCA_016935935.1. The sequence goes on along the minus strand of JAFGPZ010000261.1, from coordinate 50,088 downwards.
TCCACATTTCGCCAAAGGATCTACCATCATCGAATGACTCCTCGTGATTATATCACGTCCTGCAACGCCTGGAACAATCGATTTGCGCCCGCCCGAATAGCCAGCAAAATAATGAAGGGTAATCATCCCCGTTCCGATAACAATATCAGCCTCTGCCACCTTTTTATTTATACTCAGGAGAGTCCCGTCATTAAGGACACTCAGACCTACAAGATCTTTATCGCAGTCATGGTTCGAAAATCTGTACTTCTCGACAAGTTCGTCGGAGTAAAGCACTCTATTTTCCATGTCTGTCTGGGGCCTGTGTATGCCCGTTGCCACGATAAAATCTATGTTTTCAGTAGGAACCCCACTCAGTTGCTTCATGAGGGGTGGCAGAATAAGTCTGTACGGTACGGGGCGTGTTATATCATTGACGATAATTGTTACCTTCGGCGCCTTGTATCTGTCAACAATTTCCCTTAGAGGAAGAGAGCCTATAGGATTCTCAAGAGACCTCAAAACTTCTTCCTCAGGATTATTAACCTCCGATCGCTCTTTTGGATATATTATGCTGGCAATATTATCTTCAGGTATCTCTAATATCTTTACACCTTTTCCGTAGGCCAATTCTATTTTCATTGCTGACACCTCTTATCTTTATGAGCGCCTTCAAAGAAGGGCTTTGAACAACAACTACAGCAGCGAAACCGGAAATATCAAAAAAAACGTAGCAATGTAACAAATGACAGTGTCAACATACAACTGGTTATTATCTTTTGCAAATCATAAATATAAAACTTAAGGGTGCGCAGAGTGAAAAAAGACCACCATAAGTATATCCCAGCGCAAAACCAATGCCTGAAGCATATAAAGAGGTTGGAACGGATGAGCCGAGCTCAATGGCAGTCAGAATTTTTTGTTAAGTCTTTCACAGAAAATTCAAATATAAAACAAGGAAGTCTCTCTAAGAAGAATAATTATTAAAAAAAACGCCATATGGACTTGACATAAATGACTCTCTCGGTATATGAAGGCCATTATCAGTTTTCCCGAACCGAATAGAGGGACATATTTTTAAGTAATGACGGGAATGAATATCCTTAAGTTAGAATTCCCGCATTTCTACAGGTCTTGATCTCCGGAACTAAATGTCGATTTCAGACAAATTCTTCAGGGAAAAATTGTTATTTTTTAGGTAGAAGATGTAAAACGATAATGATTAATTTAAGGTAATAGGAGGTAAGCACATGCCAAAACACGATACACCTTTATTGGATGAATTGGAAAGCGGTCCCTGGCCAAGTTTTGTCACTGACATGAAAAAGATGGCCGAAAAGAACGAGATGGTAGAAGATCTCTTGGGACTCTTGGAATTGTCCTATAAAGACAAGGTAGGCCATTGGAAACATGGCGGTATAGTAGGAGTCTTTGGATACGGAGGAGGAGTTATCGGGCGCTACTGCGACAGACCGGATCTTTTCCCGAAAGTTGAAGCATTTCATACGCTCCGTGTCAATCAACCATCCAGCAGGTTTTATACAACAGAGTATTTAAAAAATATGTGTAACCTATGGGAAAAGCATGGCAGCGGTATGACCAACATGCATGGATCCACAGGAGATATTATCTTTCTGGGATGTAAAACGGATGAGTTGGAACCTACGTTTTATGACCTGACCCACGACCTGAAAACCGACCTGGGCGGATCGGGATCCAACCTGAGATCTCCTTCATGCTGCATTGGAAAGGCTCGCTGTGAATTCTCATGCCTTGATACTCAAGCGTTGACTCACGATATAACCAACGAATATCAGGATGAACTTCATCGTCCCGCATTCCCATACAAGTTCAAATTCAAGATATCAGGATGCCCCAATGATTGCGTAGCTTCAATAGCACGATCTGACTGCGCGATAATAGGAACATGGAAAGACGATATCAGAATAGATCAGGCGGCTGTAAAGGCTTACGTAGCCGGTGAATTCCCTGCCGATGGAGGTGCCTTAAGCGGAAGAGACTGGGGACCTTTCGACATAGAAAAAGAGGTAATAGCGCTCTGCCCCACATCCTGTATGAGTTGGGATGGAAATACGCTAAAGATCAACAACCGTGAATGTAACCGCTGCATGCACTGCATTAATGTAATGCCAAGAGCATTAAGAGTCGGTAAAGAACAGGGAGCCAGTATTCTTGTCGGAGGGAAAGCCCCAATCCTTGAAGGTGCCCAGCTTTGTACCCTTGTGATTCCCTTTATGGAAATGCAACCTCCCTTTGAAGAATTCAAGGACTTTGTCGATAAGGTTTGGGACTGGTGGATGGAGGAAGGAAGAAACCGGGAAAGACTTGGTGAGCTGATCCAGCGAAAAGGGATGCAAGAGTTTATCGAGGTGACGGAGATCAAAGCAATTCCTCAAATGATAGAATATCCGAGAGAAAATCCCTACATCTTCTGGAAAGAAGAAGAGGTAGAAGGCGGCTTCACCAGAGATATTCATAAATTTAGAAAAGAACACGCTATGTAGGGGGTAAAAACTATGCCATATGATCCAGCAAATCCAATGCGGGACAGGATTACCGATATCGGTCCTGCCCATTACGAACAGTTCTTCCCGGAAATAGTAAAGAAAAACTACGGGAAGTGGGATTATCACGAAATCTTAGAGCCCGGCATCATGGTTCATCACTCTGAAACCGGTGACGAACTATACACCGTGAGGACAGGTGGAACTCGAATAATGAGCATCTATCATATACGAGAAATTTGCGAGATCGCCGATAAATATTGCGACGGACATCTAAGGTTTACGACGAGAAACAATATAGAATTTCTGGTTTCTGATAAAGCAAAGCTTCAGCCTTTGATAGATGACCTGAAGAGCAGGGGAAACAGATTCCCCATTGGTGGAACGGGTGCCGGTGTCACTAATATAGTACACACACAGGGATGGATACACTGCCATACGGCAGCTGTCGATGCCTCGGGCTGCGTCAAAGCGGTACTTGACCAAATCTTTGAACATTTTCAAAGTATGCAGTTGCCTGCTCATGTTAGAATTTCCTTGGCGTGCTGCCTGAATATGTGCGGTGCTGTACACGCTTCTGACATTGCTATTGTGGGAATACACAGGAAACCGCCCATGATCGATGAAGACTACATAAACAAGGTATGTGAGATTCCATTGGCTGTAGCAGCTTGTCCCACTGGGGCAATTAAAATCATTAAGAAAGAAGACGGGTCTAGAAGCGTAGAAGTGAATAACGACAAGTGTATGTTCTGCGGCAACTGCTTCACTATGTGTCCCGCCATGCCGATGAATGACGCAGAAGGCGACGGTGTTGCTATTCTTGTTGGTGGAAAGATTTCCAACAGGCTGACAAAACCCCAGTTTTCGAAAGTTGTTATCCCATTCATTCCCAACGAACCACCTCGATGGCCCCAGACGGTGCAGGCTGTTAAGAAGATCCTGGAAACCTATGCGGGAGATGCCAGGAAATACGAAAGGCTGGGGGATTGGGCTCAGAGGATAGGATGGGAAAGGTTCTTCGAGAAGTGTGAAATACCTTTCACCGATAAGGTTATTGACGATTACCGTTTTGCCTATCCTTCATGGAGACAGAGCACACTCTTTAAGTGGACGGACTAAGCAATGGTTAATGTGCCCCCTCGTATAGTCCTGGCTGGGCTTAGAGGAGGGTCGGGTAAAACACTTTTAACAGTTGGACTTACGTCTCTTTTGCATGAAAGGGGATACAGCGTATCCCCTTTCAAAAAGGGACCTGATTTCATAGATCCGGCGTGGATAACCCTGTCGTCAGGAAGCCAGTGTTATAATCTTGATATGTTCCTGATGACCAGGGCACAGATCATCAGATCTTTTAAAATTCATGCGTCCAATACCGATATCGCAGTTATCGAAGGTAACAGAGGTTTATATGACGGTCTTGACAAAGAGGGTTCCTGCAGTTCAGCAGAATTGGCAAAGACACTCGGTGCCTCTGTCATTCTCATTGTAGATGTGAGTATGTCGACTCGAACCGTCGCGGCCCTTGTCAAGGGTTGTCAAGTATTTGATCGTAACATCCATATAGGAGGAGTTATTCTCAACAGGGTAGCCGGGACAAGGCAGAAGTCTCTCATAGGCGGCGCCATCGAACGTTACTGTGACATACCCGTAATCGGGTATATCCCGAAATTAAAGAATAATCCTCTTCCTGAGAGACATATGGGTCTTGTACCTTTTCAGGAAAGAAAAAATGCTGAAAGATCTATAGGCGTTGCGCGTTCTGTTGTCGGCGACTCAATTGATCTCGACATATTATGGAAGATAGCTCGTAATTGTAAAAATCTGGAAGAGGTCTCCGACTTTAATGGGGAAGAACATTTAAAAGGAGACCATGATAAGAAATTTCGTATAGGTGTCATAAGAGATCAATCCTTCTGGTTTTACTACCCGGAAAATCTGGATCAGTTAAAGAAATCAGGCGCCACTCTGATAGAAATCAATTCCATAAAGGATGATAAACTCCCTGATATCGATGGCCTCTACATAGGTGGCGGATTTCCTGAAACACAGGCAAAAGTATTGGCTAACAACAGTGTATTCCGAAACACTTTAAAGGCAAGGATCGAGGCCGGATTGCCGGTATATGCAGAATGTGGCGGTCTCTTGTACCTGGGGGATGACCTTATAGTAGAGGACAAACAATATCCTATGGTAGGGGCACTACCCATCAGATTCGTAATGGAGAAACGACCCCAGGGTCACGGATATACCGTTTCAGAAGTCAGCGGTGAAAATCCATATTTTCCCAGGGGGAGAATTATAAGGGGACATGAGTTTCACTATACTCGTGCCGTTATTTCAAAAGGCTCTGATATTAGTATGTCTTTCACTGTGCGCCGCGGCAAGGGGATCGACGGAGGGAAAGACGGGATTGTCAAGAACAACCTTCTGGCTACCTACACTCACATTCACGCAGCTGGAGATCCTGGGTGGGCAGAAAGTTTCATTGGCAAGATAAGGGAGTTAAATAGAAATTGAGAACTTACATGAGACGAGGATCTGAATTATAATATCCTTTTATTATGTGGTTATAGCCAGCCGTTGAGACGAGGTTAGTTTGGAATAGACCGAGTCAATCGGTAAACATTAGAAATAAACAAGGAGGTTTTTAATATGCCAAAAGTAGAATTTAAGGGCGACACCTGGATGGTAGACGATGACGGTTTTATTGATGCATTCGAGAACTGGAATGAAAACTGGGTTGAATACACTGCGTCACAGGAAGGTATCGAATCATTGAACGAAGATCATTGGAAATTAATCAATTACCTGCAGGAGTACTACAAAGAGTACGGTATCGCACCAATGATCAGACTGCTCACGAAGAACACTGGGTTCAAATTGAAATACATATACGAACTCTTCCCATCGGGACCTGCAAAGGGCGCCTGCAAGGTTGCAGGACTTCCCAAACCTACAGGCTGCGTCTAAACAGAAATAAAATAAGGGGGGATGAAGATTCAATCTTTCCCCCTTATTTCTTTTAATTCGCACGAAGTTTTTATTCTTTACCTGCGTCACTCATACCGGATTCTTCAGCAGCCAAATTGCCATCACCGGAGAGCATATACATCGTCGTGCTTCCGCTGGACCAATAACACAGCAACCCTTCTTGAACCATCTCATTGATTACCTTTTTGAACTGCCTCGGCTTCGCCCCGGGAATTGCTTTTAAGAGATCATTGAAATATAACTTCGACTTCCCCTTCTTCGCAGCGAAGTAATCCAGAACTGCCTGTTTCTCATCATTCATTTTACTCTCCTATGGTCTACACAAATCTATGATTGTTTACCCGATGTACCTATACCCTTACCACTGATCATGTCAAGATTTTTATTGAATATGCCCCTTCACGCATGTGATATTGGAATCATATATCTTCTTCAATCACAGTATTTATTCATGCTTTATCACTGCTTAAACAGGATATTTTCCCATACAGCTCGGGTCGTCGATATTGCATAAAGGCCCGCATCTTATTGGATCTGGTTTCCTCCAGATCCTTTTCCTTCAATGCTGCCACTATTATTTTCTCTTCATAGCCCGCATATTGGTAGAGAACCTCACCAGTAGGTCCCAGAATTATTATTACTCCGGGGAAATAAAGCCCTCTGCCATTTTCCCCCATCTGATTACAGGCAACGAGAAAGACGCTGTTATCAAAAGCTCGTGCTGGGAGTGTCCTTAACCAGCTTACCCTCTTCTCTTCAGGATTTTTATTGGGTGAAGCGAAAGAAAAGAATATTATATCGCTTCCCTGGAGTGACATTATAGTGCTCAACTCGGGAAAGTGGCTCTCATAACAGAGTTGCATCCCAAAGGCAATGTCTTCGCATCTAAAAACCTCCACATGCTCCCCTTGCTCATAAATACTCCTTTCAAGTGGAGATAGATGCGTCTTTCTATGAACACCAATAATACCAGAGGGCCCCACGGCAACCTGGCTTATATAGATATTCCCCCCTTCCCCCTTTTCAAGCATCCCCGCCAGTATTACCATGCCATGCTTATCAGCTATTTTTACAAGATGATCGCTTGCAGGCCCCGGAATGGACTCTGCTGCGTACTCGTTCAAGTCACCCTTGATACTGTAGCCTGTCAAGGAAAGCTCCGGAAAGCATATCATATCCACCCCCTCTGAAGCTGCGGCGCGGACATAAGATTCGCTTTTTTTCAGATTTTCTTCCATGCCACCGAAGCGTGATTGCATACAGACTGCAGCTACTTTAAAATCTCTCACTTTCCCTTTCACCCTGCTGAAATTTCCCTGCAACTTATCCAGGTAAATACACTCGCCTTTAAGTCCATTCCTGTCATAAGGAGGGTATTTCTTCCTCTATCTTCCTGTACCATGAGCAGAAGTCGTACATAGCCTTGAACTTTTCTTCTTTCTTTATGAGTCCCTTACACATTTCAGTAACGGCCTGCAGATATTGGGAACTGCAACCCCCCATATCCGTTTCCAATAAAAATCGCTTACATATGAACGATGCCAACTGGTTAACCCTTTGTTCTCTCATATCAATGGGCTCCTTCGGTTTCTGAAAGGGGTCCCATTCCTCATAGCTCATCTTTTTCAAAACTTTTTCTCTCCGCCTAGGAGACATGCCGTCAAAAATAGCCTTTTTCTCATCTTCCCGCCTTTTGGTAAAACTATCATCCATATATCCCTACTCCTGATATGCCAGAATACGACAGTATTTTATATATCTGCAAAGTCATATACCTAAAAGGGTTCAAAAGGGGGAAAGTCAAGCCGGAAATTCCCGATTGTGCAGACATTGAAAACAAAACCCCATTTTGCGGGGTAATATATTTCACCAACAAAAAGTGTCACAGTCTTCTTTTATAACAGATTACTACCCTTTGATTTCGGTATTCATCTTAACATCTCTCCGTCTACGCTTTGCAATAGCCCTGCCCGTCTCAAAATAGTCTCCTTTTACTGCCAACTGTGCGGCCTTTTCAAAATCCTCAGACCACGCACCCAGAGAATAGCCATACCATGGACTTTGCGGTTTCAGCTCCGGAAGTCCCAGTTCCTCCCAGATCTTCCTTGCATTTTCCATAAATTCCCGTTTCGGGAGAGAAACGGGTGGGAAATCCTCCTTAAGGGTCGCGTCTATCAGCACGGAGGCATCCACACCTTTATTACGGCCACTTCGAGGTCCATGTCCCTGATCTCTATTTCCCAGTATATGAAAATCAAGATTGGGATTGGAGCGGTAAGCCATAGCCCACAGCAGCGCGTCTGCATTGTCAGGATCTATATCTTCATTGACGGCGATGACAAACTTGCCGGCGGCACGGTGCAGTACGGATGCCCCATATAATGCACGCCAGACCTCGGTTGACGGTATTCCTCTTTCCATCTGGATAATAATGAATTTACGGATATTGGTCAGCGGTTCATGAAGGAAAACACGGATCACTCCCTTTATCCCCAGCGTGTCGCGCAGGTGATTTAGAAACATTGGTTCATATGCCACTCTCTTGATAACACTCGATTCGCTCGGTGTTACCTGGCTTATGATCGAGGTGAGTATAGCGTTTCGGCGTCGCGTAATCGCCGTAATATCCATAAAGGCATTGTATTCCTGTAGATTGACATGACCGTGAGATTCTCCGAAGGGTGCCTCGGGCTCGAGATATTCCGTGTCGATATAACCTTCAATGACTATCTCCGCTTCGGCTGGAACGAGAAGATCAACGGTGCGTGCCCTGACAACATTTATCGGTGAACCGACGAGGCCACCGGCAACGGCGAGTTCATCTACATCTTCGCGCAGTTTCTGTACAGACGTGAAGGTCACGGCAGGCGGTGCGCCTACGACAACGGCTGCCGGCATGCGCTCGCCACGGGCTTTGTACTTTTCCCAGTGAATATAGATACCCGGCCGCAACTCAAGAGAGGGATTCATGCCGAGTCTTGTCGGAGATTTTACCTGTCCCCGGTAATTACCCATATTCTGTATGCCAGTATCAGGGTCCTTAGTAATATACGCCGAAAGAGTTGTGTAGGGAGAGACATCCCATCCGGGGGTTGATATGGGAAAAGGGATAGCCGCAAGCCCTCTGTCTTCCCCCTCGAGGTCATCGCCTTCCATGATTATTTCCTGACAGGGTGCAAACTCTACAATGCGCGGCGCAATGGGATTGCTTACCGCCTTCGTCCAGGTTTCAGCTATTTTGTCCAGTGGACAGGCGATGCCGATGCGGTAGATGTCTCGGTTGGCCGCCAGCACCCCCACTGCAACAGGAATGTCATACTGGCGCCCCTTGCTGTCCGTCACATTGGTAAAGAGAAATGCCTTACGGTCTTTCTCCTGGATTCCCCCTCGAAACTGCCAACGCACCAACGGGTGCATCTCGGTGTCTTTGTTTATGGACCGATTAACAGTTATCAGGTGCCCTGCTTGTTCAAGGGCTTCGAGATGATCATGCAGATCGGGATAATTTCTTTCCGTGTATTTATCACTGTCCTTCATTGTGTCTCCTTCTTTACAGTTTTGTTGACAGGATTTTGGGGTTATCAGATTAGATAATACCCTGCACATTATCATTGAAATATCAGTCTATAGAATCTACTACTCCGTTAATCTGTTATTATCTTATCTTCAATGATTGGCTGAGCGATCTTTTTTCGAGCCGAGCCATTTCTCATGGGGCAGCACTCCCCATGCTATTATAGCAATAATTGCAATCCACAGAACGATCCTTATAGGAGAGGATAGAAAAATAGAGTACTCTCCTCCAGACATTTGCATCGACCGGTGAAAATTTTGTTCAACCAGTGGTCCGAGTATAATTCCGAGTATAAGACATGCCGTAGGATAATTGTTTTTCTGCATTATGTACCCCAAAATTCCAAAGATGAAAACTGCTACAACATCCTCAAACATACTTCTTTCAGAAATACCACCTATATAGCTCAATGCCATAACGACCGGCACCAGAATTGCGGAAGGTATAAGCGTCACTTTAGCAAAATAATTGGCGCCGAATACGCCGAGGAAAAAAAACAAAAACTGCGCAACAAATAAGCCTAAAATTAAGACATAAGCAAGAGTTCCCCCCTCAGTGAAAAATGTATATCCCGGGCGCAGTCCATATATATTGGTCGCTGCCAGGAAGAGCGCTGCCGTTGCCCCTCCCGGAATGCCCAGAGCAAATGCCGGAATTAATTCTGCAGACACACAGGCATTGTTGGCAGTTTCCGGAGCAACAACGCCGAGGGGGTTACCTTTTCCAAAGGAGTCAGGGTTTTTAGCGCTCCTTTTTTCTAAGAGATAGGCCAGGAAGTTTGTTATATTAATGCCGACACCCGGCAATGCACCAAGGATACAACCTAAGATGCCGTTCTTTAGAGTTACTATCCAGTGTTTAATTACAAAAAAAATCCCCTGGCGGACATCACTCGTCACCCGCCCAATCTTTGAAATCTGACCCCCCTCCTCCGCCAGGATAAAGGCCTGAGAGAGGGCAAACATTCCGATAACAATCGAAATGAAAGGGATACCACCTTCGAGGTATTCTGTTCCAAAGGTAAAACGAGATCTGCCGGTAAAGAGGTCGGGACCCATCATGCTGATCAAAACACCGAGAACGCCAAGCATGAGCCCTTTGAGTGTGTCACCTTTGGCTGCCACGGCAACCATTCATAGACCCAAAAGAGCCAGTGCAAAGTAGTCCGCAGGCGCAAACTTGAGGGCAAATTTAGCCAGCAAAGGGGCAAATAGGGCTAGCGCTATAACACCCATAATACCGCCGATAAATGACGCCGTAACGGATAATCCCAAGGCAAATCCCGCTTTGCCTTGCTTGGACAGTTGGTAGCCGTCGAAGACAGTTGTAATTGATCCCGTTGTTCCCGGTATTCCAATTAATACAGCGGTAATGGATCCGCCATAAACACAGCAGGCGTACAAAGACCCAAGAAATATCAATCCCAAAGAAGGTTCCATCCAGAAGGTAAAAGGTAAAAAGAGGGCAACTGCAAAAACAGGCCCCAATCCCGGCAAAACTCCGATTGTAAGCCCAATAACCCCGCCAACTAACAAATAGACCATACCCTTAAAAGTGAATATTAACAGTAGTGCGTTTATAATATTTTCAAACATTCTATATTTCCTTCCTTAATATCCCTTAGAATGACAGCAATGATTCAATAATAATTCCTTGCGGCAAACTCACCTCTAATAGAGTCCCAAAACTCAATTGTAGCAACAACGTTGTTAAGATAGCCACTGTCACTACTATTACTTTCTTTTTGTACCCCATGAAAAATGAAAACGCCACTGTAACCAAGATGGTTGTCAGTATGAAACCCAGCAATGAAATTAATAGGAAATAAGCAATGGTAAACAAAACAGCATACAACAGTTTGGTACCCTGCTGTTTTTTGTTCACGATATCATCTCCAGTACGTATTTCTTGTTCATTTTCTACAGGATTTTTTAATAATTTCGATATCAGAATCATGCCGCTTAATATAAAGCCAGCGATGCACAGTAGCCGAGGGAGTCTGGCAGCGCTAATTTTCGTTATTTCAATTATTGAAAATGTTTCGATTAACATAACCAGGAAAAAAACGGTCACAAACGCTATAAATACTCCATCAAGGGTAATCAATTGTTGGAAGTTTTTTTTTGTCAGTTTCATAGTTTGCTATCCTCCAATCACAAATAAACGCTGAGCCTGATTTTTAAGTAAAATGCCAGATGTTAGGAACACAAGGCTTCTTTTATAATCCAACTCCAAGCCCTGCTATTAGCTATCAGAGCAGGACCTGGAGCGGATATTGGAATGTATGTGGGGCACTACTTGATAATACCTTCTGCCTTAAGTATAGTCACCGATTGTTCGTGGGCATTGATTACTTCCTGCAGTGCCTCCTCCGATGTCAGGGCCGGAACCTCTACGTCAAAACCAACCTTCCGGGCCATTTCTATATACTCAGGGTCATTAAACGCTTTGGAAGCAGCCTTGACCAGCACCTCTTTGATATCAGAAGGAATCCCGGGAGGACCAACGAGGAGTTGTCGATTCACTGACTGAACGTCCGGATATCCCTGTTCGGTGAAGGTCGGGACATCGGGAGCGTAGGGAAGGCGCTTGGCGGATCCCACACCAAGCACTCGAATTTGCTTTTCACGGATCATGTCGGGAAAATTTGAGCTACCAACAATGCCTCCATCAACGTGCCCTCCGACCAATGCCAGCATTGCCTCACGGCCGCTGTCGAAGGTTACACCCTGAGTCTTTAGGCCAGTGTGATTTTTTAAAAGGGTTTCCAGAATCCAGCTATTACTTCCCGGAGTAGTTGAACTGATCTTTATAGGTTCTTTTTGGGAGGCCTCAACTACTTCTTTGTAGGACTTAAACTTAGAGTTATATCCAACCATGAAACCGTTGCTGTCACCGCCGGCTGCACCCTGGATAATAGTGAACTCCCTGGGGTCATATGCTGTGATCTTTCTGAACAGCGTTGCATTAACATATGATGGCAAGGTGAGGTTAAACAACGTATATCCATCAGGCGCCTCTTTGTTAATGTGTTTCATGGCGATCGTTGCTCCGGCTCCTGCCATGTTTTTTACAATAACCGGCACTCCTAAATGCCTGCTTAAGAAGGGAGCATAGGTTCTGGTAATCGTATCGGAACTTCCTCCCGCCCTGTATCCCACAATGATGGTGACGGTTTTCCCGTCCGGATATGCAGCATAGGACGTATCAGCCAATGCTGCCATGACTAATCCAATGACGCACATACCTGCTGTTAATATTTTTAGAGATTTACCCATAATCATCCTCCTTTATTCGTATTGCATTGTTATTGTTGAGTCATAATATTCTATGTCTCATAAAAGTTTGTTTCACCTAACATACCCCTCGCTTCTGCAAAAATTCATCATTAAAGTTATGCAGCAATATCATACTTACTAAGTGATATACATTTTTTTGCTTCTGCCACCTACGCCTTCACCTCCTTTCTCATATCACGCTCTTTGTGTTAAGCTTGTTCAAGTACTTATAGCAAGAAACACTTCAGAATATTCTTTTAAACCAATTAAAGATCCGTTATATTCAGTGGCGTGAGACGCGTGACATGCTTTCCCGCGATTCTCCCCGAAACAAAGCATTCGGCCACATTCCCCGCTTCCATATACAGGTGCCCAAACAACGAACCAAGCTCTCCGGCTGCATAAAGCCTTGGGATAGGCACATCACCGGCACTGACAACACGCTGGAATTCATCATGCACAGGACCACCTTGCGTGTTGTTAACTATAGGCCAGCTTTCCATCCAATAAAAAGGAAGGGAAACAATCGGCATCATTGTTCCGGGGAGACGCTCGTAATCCTCATCCTTTTTCTTTTCACACATATTGTTCCATCGGTGTAACGTCTGTTTCAATTTTTCCTGTGGCATATTCAGCTGTTCGGCAAGATCTTCAAGTGATGCTGCCCTGTGGATCCAACCTTTTTCCACTTCCTTGAGGTTGTCTTCGCTCCACTGATACTCCTGACAATCCATTCCGGTAAAAATGGGAAATCCAACGGGACGGGTCTTCCTTCCTTCTTCATCAAACAGCAGTATTGCTGGGATTCGAGGATATTCCTGACGTTCAGGATCGTAGTAGGAGAGATCCCGAATAGGAGTGTCTTGCACTGCAAAAGGATACTCGTTCATAAATCTATTGCCGTATTTGTCGAGAAGTATCCAGGGCATCTTGCGACTGGGAACCCGCGGACCTGCTATTGAATGTCGGAAGGCAAAATCGTACTCAGGAAATTTAAAACCATAGCTCCCATGGAAGTGCCACATGTGCCATAATTTTGCTCCCGCCTTCTGAGCCATTTTTATGCCGTCCCCTGTATTGCCATTTGCGACAACATAATACACGGGCTGAAGATTTAAAAACTGTCTCTTCATTTCATCATTGTTTTCAAATCCTCCACAGGCAAGAATAACACCCCTCCTTGCCAAATAGCTTATCTGCGCTTGTTTGCCACTTGTGCCTTCTTTACTGCTCCTGACTCCGATAACACAACCACTGTTATCGGTAATCAGGTCGTGAACAGGGCTATTAAGTCTTACTTCAATATTCCGAGCCTCTACGTTATTCATTACAAGCTTGAATAAACGGGCTCCACCCCTCATCCCACGGCACCAAGGAAAGCCCTTAAACTTCGTATCAGGTCCTATTTTCATTGAGCTGATCGACTCCGCCCCCGGAAATGGGTAGAGATTATGTGATCCAGGATCAATTTTGGAACGCATGTCGTCCCCGAATTTTATATCGCTTTTTTCTTCTAAGTAGCGTATAAATTGGGGCAGTTCCGTCATTCCCCTTGCCATGGCCCGATTGACGGAATCGGGCGTTGTGTTTAAATTAGTTCTCGTCAGATAGAGGTAAACTCCCTCTACTTCCTTACCCACGGCAAATCCACCTCCCGAAGTCATAGATATGCCCCCAGGGAAAGGCATTTTCTCCAACAACAAAACGTGGGCACCTTCATCGCTTGCGGTAATTGCAGAAATAGCTCCAGCGAAACCATACCCTACAACAATCACATCGAATATTTCACTATTAAGAATTGCATCCTTCTTCAAACGCTTTCTCCCTCCTGTCTAAAATAATAAATCTAAGGACTCCTGAGCCTCATCCCACAATCAAAGAGACTGTTACAGCATCAAGGGAATTTTGATAACTATTTACCTATATGTGATTCTTCCAGAATTGGCATTTCAAGTCAAGAAAATTTTGAAGAGAAAACTATCATCCATATATCCATACTCCTGATATTCCAGAATACGACAGTGTCTTATATATCTGCAAATCTGTACATCTGAAAGGGTTCAAGAAGGAAAATCAAGCCGGAAATGAAGTTCTCCAACTCAGATTCAACTCAAGCTACTGGCTCCCAATTATAGACTCATGGGCTTTCTACTTTGGCGCCAAATGTAATTGCTGCTTTAATAACGAATAGAGGTCGTTTTTGTCAGAATCTATTCTTCCCAGTGGATGCATCCTGAAGGACATGTTTCAATGGCATCATCAATGCATTGTTCTGGCCCGCCTTCCGGCATTATGACAAAAGCCTTCCCTGCATCATCATCAAACCCAAAAACATCTGGGCAAAGTTCGACACAGCTCTTACAACCGATGCATTCTTCCGTTTCAATGTAAACTGTATTGTTCATGTTTTAATCCTCTTTCCCATATGTCATAAGAGCAATGACCTCGATGTGCCTGGTCTGAGGGAACATATCGATGGGCTCAAGCATCTTCAAGAAGAATCCCTGTTCCATCAAGTATTTGATATCTCGAGCCTGTGTCGCGGGGTTGCATGAAACATAAACCAACCGTGATGGTTTCAGGCGAGAAAGTCCTTCAAGTACCCCCTGGGAGCACCCTTCACGTGGAGGGTCGAGGAGTACTGAATCGATATGAATATGGTCTCTGATGAATCTTTTTTGCAGCACATCAACAACGCTCCCTTTCAGAAACTCACAATTCTTGTATCCGTTATATTTTAAATTATGCCTGGCACAATCGACGGCCCTCTTATCTATCTCGATACCAAAGACCTTTCGAGCACGCTCGGCTAAGAAAAGTGCAAAAAGCCCCGACCCACAGTAGCAATCGAGGATTACTTCCGAAGATGAAGGCTCTATCATGGAAATCACACTCTCCAAAAGTTTTTCCGTAAGGACAGTGTTTGCCTGGAAAAATCCCCGATAGGGAACCCGAAGGTCACGATCCATAATCCTTCGCGTTACATAACTAACTGCCATGTATGGAGTGCCAGACCAGAACGCGTAACGCCTGCCGCTGGGACGATCCATATCCTCCGACTGCATCTTAAGACGCAGCTTCTCAAGTTCCTGGTTTATCGACTCGTCCATAAGAGAACAATTTTCGATATCAATGAGGACGCCTCCGCCCACATCCATAAATCCTATCTTTTTCTGCATCAGATCACAGTGGAACTCCGCTTTTCCCCTGTAATGGTATGCTGCCGGCGACTGTCTTATCTCTCTTGCAGGCATATCGGATAACTTCCCGATTCGTTGAAAAGACTCTCTGACCTGTTTTTCCTTTATAGCAATTTGATGTCCGTATGAAATATGCTGGTACTGGCACCCACCGCAGATAGAGTAATATTTACATTCAGGCTCTACTCTATACGGTGACGGCTCGACCACTTTTTTAAGTGCGCCGCGTATGAAGTTTTTTCTGACCGCAGTCACAGCGACGTCGACCACATCTCCATCCACTGTAAAGGGAACGAAGGCAACGAGGTTGCCTATCCTGGCTACTCCGTCTCCACCGAAGGCAACCGTTGAAATATCTGCTCTGAGAACATCTCCTTCTTTTATTTCCTCTATCACCAAATAACCACCTGCCCGTCAATATGTCTTTGCCTTGTTATATATCCCTGTATGCCGGTTCTTACAAGATAAATGATCGGATTGTTGATCATAAGACAAAAGAAATAAAACAGCAATATGAGCCGGTTAACAAATTACGTTCTCTTTTTGCTTGACAGGTGGTTCATATTTGTTTATTAAGCTTCACCTTGAAATAATTACACATTTTGTTTTGAGCAAAAGGGAGTTTTTAAAATGGAAGATGAATCACTGATAACACTGCATACCGCGACTTTGTCCCGTTTGGCCTTTGTCGCTGGGATGCTCCTGCTGGTATATATCCCTACCTTCTTTCACGGGCAAGTCAACACCTCATTAATAATCACCAATCGATCTGTGATAGACATGGAGAAAGTGCAAGTAATGGATGAGTCATCAGAGCTCACCGTCAAGGCTGATAACATGCAAAAATCGCCTGTGTATTGGTTGAAGGGCGAGCGCCTGTTGCATCCCATAATAGAAAGAGTCGCTAATAATTACGAAGTCGATCCAGCTCTCATCAAGGCCATTGTTATGGTGGAATCAAGATACAACTCCAAGGCCGTTTCAACGCGTGGAGCTAGAGGCCTTATGCAGTTGATGCCATCAACTGCCGAAGAGCTCGGTGTGGAAGACAGCTTTAATCCGGAGCACAATATCACTGGGGGCGTAAAGTATTTTAAAGGGCTTCTAAACAGATATGATGGGGATGTCAAAATTGCCCTTGCAGCATATAATGCCGGAAGCGGTATAGTCAGCAAGTACAATGGAATACCCCCCTATAAGGCAACAAGGACATATATTGCAAAGGTAATTGAATATTATAAGCATTACAAGGGAGGAGAATCCGATAGTGTGAAGTCGGCCTGATAATTTCCATCAGAACTACGCAGGTGAAAATCTTTTTTTTATTACCTCCATGCCTGTCACCCAGAATATCACTTTCACTTTATTTGATAATTTCGTATACTGAAAATCGCCTTCCCATATTGAAAACGGAGGACTCTTTTATGAGGAAATTGCTATGCCTCGCTGCAGTTACCCTTGTTTCGTTGCATGTGCCCCTTTATGCGGAAAATTTTACCCTTGAAGGGGAAATGTCGTCGCAGATTCGTTTTGAAATACAGAAGAACGTTACGGTAACACCGGGAGTACAAACGATGACCTTGAGTTTCGTCTCTCCACCTTCATTTCAGTCACCAACGTTCAACCAGAGCATTCGTAACTTCAAAATGATTTTTTCGCCTGCCCCGTCAGACGAAAAGAAATATACCGACAGACAAGGCAACGATATCATATCGGCAACATGGAAAAATCCCCAAAAAGCAATTAATGCCCGCCTCACCTTCGACGCACTTAACAAAACAACATTTGAGACCCTCGATACTGACGCGCCATTCCCCCTTAACAACATCCCGGGGGATGTCACATATTATCTAAAGCCGACAAAACAGATCCAATCCGAAAACCCTCGTATCAGAGAACTGGCACAAAAGCTGACGATTGAAGCTGATACGGAATTTGATGCAGTCCAGCAGATACTGACATGGGTGGTAGATAATATCAGATATGTTACCCCCCCTAAACATTATGATGCCCTCTATTCTCTCGAATCAGGCAAGGGGAACTGCCAGAATTACTCTCACATGGCGGCTGCTCTCATGAGATCTGTAGGCATACCAGTGAGAATTGTGAATGGTGTTACGCTGAAGAAGGGCTTCAATATAGCAAGGAAGGATAGCATCCTTACCATTAAAATGGGACAGGGACGTCACTCCTGGATAGAGGTATGGTTTCCCGACCTTGGCTGGATTCCCCTTGATCCTCAGCAAACTGCAATGTTCGTAGCCAATCGCTTTATAAGGGTTGAAGTGGGAAGGGACAACAACGAAGCAGTCAACGACGGCAGATTACGGTGGACTCAATCCAGGGGCAACGATGAGACCCCCAATACATATGAAACCATTGGAGCAGAGTTTTCTGATGACAGGGTAAAAATTAAAGGTAATCGAGAAAGTTACGGACCTAAAAATATCCTTCTATGCCCTAATGTCAAGGCTGCATTCAAGAAGCTCGCCCTGATAAAACCGTCGCCGCCGCCAGTGATCTCCGATAAAGAGATGGCAGAGCAGCGTTTTGATGTTCCCTTCATATTCGGCAACCTTGAGTTCCCTGAAAATATAGATTTTGCCTTTCCGCCCACCAGAACAGTTGTAAAGGGCGAGGGAAACTTTGAAAAAACGAGGGATTTCTATGTGGAAACCGCCGAATATGTAACGACCAAGCTCACCCAGTACGCGCAGGTTTTTGTACTCAGGAAACCTGTAAAACTTAGACACATCGCTATGGCGCTGCACAAGTTCGGAGGAGACGGTCAACTCTGGGTAGATCTATACAAGGACGGAAGGGGGAAGCCGAAGGATATTATCGCGACCAGTGATATGATAGATATTGAAACAATGTCCCAAAGGCCAGGTTATCGCTGGACCAGATTCTCATTTGAGAAGGAAGATATTACCCTCATGCCGGGATCATACTGGATCGGACTGGGATATACGGGGAGTCCTATAGTCAACTGGTTTTACACCTACGGGAAACCGGTGGGGCCGAATGACGGAACCCGTTATAAAGGCGTATATGAATCCGACTGGAGCGGGGCACTGAGTTACGAGTTCAACTATCGAATCGCAGGCCTGACTGTCCGTTAGAAAATGGACTAAGATGCCTCTTCGCTGTAGGGTTTACCACATATGGTACACTTCCCCTGTTCAATAGTGCCGATGCAGGTCCCATCACTACAGGGAACTCTGTCCTCAAAGCTCTCGGTGTATTCTTCTTCAGTGGTAGACGTTTTTTCTACAAAAGTGCCGCAATACATACAGTAACGACTCTCTTCAGGAATCTCTTTCATGCATGCTGTGCATTCCATATACTCGTACCTCATTCTCAATTTTCGGTTTCCACCTTATATCCTATTGTGTAGAAGGTATCCAGCCAGAACCGCACTTCACGACAAGAATATTCTAAATTTTATTCAGGGATGTGTTGGTTCCCGAGAATAATCAAGGCCTTCATAAATATGATCATTAACATTCAAAGAAGGAGCACCCGAAAGCAGGACTCCACATATTAAGGGCAACAACCCTTGACTTGAAGCGGGCGGCACGATCACAAGCCACCCGCCCCTTGATTTTTTGTCGTGGTTATTTATCGAAGGCCATCTTCGTTTTCCAGACTTCCCAAACCTTGCCCACCAGATCGGGACCTGGTTTGAGTGTCATCTTCCCTGGTTCCCAGCCGGAAGGTGTAGCCTCTGCGCCCTTGGTTTTACGGACATGCTGGAAGGCTTGAATCTGCCTGATGCTTTCGTTGACGTTGCGTCCCACCGGCGGAGTGAGAACTTCAAAGCCCTGAATGATACCATCGGGATCGATTATAAACCTGCCGCGCGCTTCCACGCCCTCGTCTTCCAAATAGACGCCAAAAACACTGCCAACTTTGCCCCCTCCGTCTGATAGCATGGGGAAAGGAACACCGCCTTTGACCATTTTGGAGAGTTCATGATCGTTCCACATCTTGTGAACGAAAACACTGTCCACGCTCATAGAAAGAACTTCAACGCCCAGCTTCTTGAATTCAGGGTACTTCTCGGCGACCGCCGAGATTTCAGTTGCTCAGACGAAAGTAAAGTCGCCAGGATAGAAACATAAAACGACCCATTTGCCCAGATACTCGGACAGTTTAACATTGATGAATTTTCCCTTTTGATAAGCTGGCGCCGTGAAGTCAGGCGCTTTCTTTCCTACAGTGACCATTTTTCTCACCTCCTGAGTTAACGGTTGTTGCTGGGTTCCTTCTTCCGCACTGGGGGGTTCCCCGACCGGGCCTCCTGTGGGTCTGGCGCACCCGGCTTTAATTTCCTCAGCCATAAAAAACCTCCTTTCTCTAATTGGAGGAGTCTTCTCCCCCTTATATTAAGAACAGCCAAGTCAGTCACATTTCTTTGATCTGAATTATCTCGTAATTTTTGCCGCTGCTCTTTAAGATAACTTACAGGCAAATTCTACAATCTTTTAGAGTTTTTTCTTCTCAAACCATGCAAAAAGACCAATAAATACAGCCACTAGGACAATGATGACGATCCAGTGGTTGACCCCCAGGATGCCAGGCAAGGTAATCTTTCCAAAGTTTCCCCATGTCAATACAGTTCCCTTAAGGATCGGATAGACTTCTGCATAGACAGCTGCGCCGAGAACCATCCCCAGAAGCGCAAAGATGCTGTCGTAACGTCCTTCGCCCAAGGCTCCCATAGCCGTGGCCGGACAGTATCCAACGATCCCCCAACCGAGGCCAAAGATCAGGCCACCGATGATGTTCGCCCCAAGGACTGTCGATTTTACAGAGAGCTTCACCAGCCCCAGGTCGTACAGAAGGTAGATTCCTACCATGGCTACAAGTATGTTCGTAAGCATGAATTTTACGATGGTCATATCGAGAAGCCGCAGGGCGGCAAGCTGTTTATCGTAACGAATCACCTGGGCCTTCTGTAGGAGAAAACCAAAAAGTATTCCTGTGATGACGCCAGTCAAAATTTCATTCATGGCCATTACCTCCCCCGTAAAGAATTCTGGCCATGACGACACCGGCCAGGAAGAAGCAGATCAAGGAGATATAACCGCTGATGGCTACCTGAGCCAGACCGCTCAGACCGTGACCACTCGGTCACCCATCGGCAAGACGGGCACCAAACATTGCAACTATACCTCCGATAAAGGCTATCGTCCAGCGACGGGTTCTTGACGCTCCAAAGCGGGCTTCCCACATGGGAGGCACAGCCACAGCTCGTTTTTCCTTGGCTATCCAGGCAGATGCCAAGGACCCTAAGAGTACTCCGACAACAAACATAAACTGCCAGTCGACCTTTACCTTTGTTTTGATAAAGTAGTCCATTCCGGCAACTCTCTCAGGTGCGACGGCATGCTCGACCAAGCCCGCCACACGCACAAAGGTTGTCGATGCTCCAAAATATTTACCCGTAAGGAAGACGGACAGGACAAGCAACAACCCCGCCAGCGCACCGGCGACATAAGGGGACCATGTTTTTTCAGAAAAAACATTCATACTTCTCCACCTCCTCTATTTGTTAATTATTTTATCTCACACATTATCCTTGCAATGCAAGTATCTTGTATAATGAAGATACCACATAATATAGAAGAGGAGATCATAGAGTGGCCGTGCCACCATTCCGTCTGTGGGTCCTTGACTGCGGCTAACGGGCGCGCTTAATAGTATTTTATCATGTGCTTCTGGTGGATTTTTTGTTCAATCGTCTATATAGTTAACAGTGTTTCCTCATTCTTTAAGATCTCCGTTAGCGGGATCCCCCAATACTTGACTTCAATGTCAAGTTTTTCTAAAGTTTCCGTTACGCCTAATTGATCCGCACAAGCCTTGCAAGCAGTTATATGAACCCCTGCTTTTAATGCTTTCTTAACCATTTTTTGTATATTGCAATCTTCACTCACCAATTTGGCAGGTGCACCCCAAATAATCAGAGTGACTTCCCCCCACCAACCATTAATTAGAGAATTTACGGGATACATGAATACCATTTTTTCTGCGGTAATAGGATTATCATTAGTCCATAATACATAGAGATGGGTTTTCTTGTTCATCGATTACCTCTCTTTCAGTTTGGTTTTAACAAACTGGGACAGACACAGATATGTTCAACGGTTCGTCTTCGTCCCATTTTTCTCGGCAGACTTGATTCCCCTTCCTGCATAACTATTGCTCCAAATGAAATACAGCTATCTCAGTCCCATCATTATGGCTATCTCTTCGTATGCATCCGCTCCGGGATACTGGGGGTGCAATTTGTATCCCTGGGGAAGTTTGGATCCTGTTTTTTCAACTTCTCTCAAACCCATCATCAGGTCATCAAGCCTGTCTCTGTGAACAGAAAATACCATCTCATCATCACCCGCAATGGCACCATAGTGATCACCGCGGCAGGGAATGGCAACCTGATACCCCTTGTTAAGTACAACAGGGACCACGCCATAGACGCAGGCAGCATGTGAGGAAAGGGAGTGCTTCAGGTCATACCCATCCTTCCACTCTCTCCCCAGAAGAAGCAAACTCAACTGTGATGAATCACAGTATATAATTACCAGATCAGGATCGAATGCAGCATTCTTCAGCGGTGCCGAGGCAACACCGATATATTTACCGACCTCAAGACGCGGAAAATCCTCAGTAAAATGGGTACCCGCCTCCAGAGACGAAACATCTCTCGGATAACGGGTATGGCCCTCATACCAGAATCGGGGAGGTTCCATCAGTCCATAGGCAATGACCGGTTCGTGACACCACATATCTTCTTTCAGCATGATTACCGATGCACCCTCCCTCCGGGAAAGTTGAAAGGCCTGACACAGATTCATGCGGTATCCAAAATCTCTGGAAGGTTGCTGGCTTCCCGAAGGGATATCCTTCTCATTCTTCAGCAGTTTGAAGGCTATGGGATAGGTCTTAAGACGTAATCTTCTCTCCAGTTCCTCTCCATACTCGTTCCACAAACTCTTTTTTCCCATGTATTTACTCCTTTTAATATGATTTATATCTGGTTTCCTTTTATCAACTTACTCAACGTACAACTTTCTTTCCGGCAAATTCTATTGCCCGCCTGGCTAGGATTTCGGTAGGGTTAACATATACTTCATGGATACCCATATGCCGAAAGGCTATGGGCAATTCGGTACATCCCAATACAAATAGATCAACACCCTCACATTTCATACGTTCCAGAACCTTCAAAAGGTTCTCTCTGTTGTAATTCTTACTGCCCTTCTTTACATCGTATATAATATCAGTAATATACCTCTGCATCGTTCCGTGTGGCTTTATGAAGTCAATGTTGTACTTCTTCAGGAAATCATCGAAGATGCCCATCTTGCTCGTTCCTTCCGAAGACAGCAGCCCGACCTTACACTCTCTGTTAATCTCTCTCACTGTCTCCTCAATCATATTGATGAATGTGATATTCAGAAAGGGCACGATATCTTTGTAAAAATAGTGGGCCGTAATGCATGGCATTACTATGGCATCGGCTCCCATCATTTCAAGTTTCACTGCCGATTTAATTAATTGATTCAGTGGAGACTCGCCCGAATTGAAAATATAATCGATCCTGCTTGGTATCTGTGGATTATTATCGATAATTATATGTATATGATCTTCATCAAAGTCGGCCTCTGTCTGCAAAACAATCCTTTGGAATAAGTCAACTGTCGCCAAAGGGCCCATTCCACCCAATATGCCTATAATCTTTCCCATTTCACGTACCCCTGCTCGATATTTCAGGCTATGATTCACCCCTCGTCTGCTCGGAGTAGTAGCAGAAAATCTTGCTCACTGCAACAGGGTTCACACACTTCCATTTCCAGGCATTGATTCTAAAGCAGCAGCTTACTTACCTGCCTGTCAGAGATTCGGCATAGAAGGTGATGCGACACTTGTGTATCGCACAATTTTATCGAAAAAAATTGATGTGGGCTTTCAGGCACTATGCTTATCCATATTAAGTATGAGGATAATGCCCATAATCAGAATGATAATATATCCCAGCCAGACAAAATGGTAACTGCCCGTAATGTCGAAGACCCAACCTGCCGAAGTGGGACCGATAATGCCCCCCATGGAACCGCAACCCAAGGTTATGCCGAGCAGCTTACCAAAATTCTCCTTACCGTATGATTCTCTCAGATATGACGCCCTGAGGACGTTTATTGAAGCAAAACCGGAGGGGAAAAACAATAGGAAAAGAAATATCATCCACTTGTTGACGGGGTAAGCAAGGGCAAGTAATCCGAGAATCATGCATGACAGGGCAAGAATCATCACATACCGTTTATCCCAGAAATCTCCCAGCCAGCCGAGCCCCACTCTTCCCGCAATACTGGTCACGGGAATAGCGGCGGCAATGAAGCCGGCCGTCATTCTGGATACTCCCAGGTTGCTCATATAGGGCATAATATGCACTGAGACCGCCGTTGCCGCGACAAGGCGGATAAAGTCTATCACATTCAAAATAAGAAAGGACTTCTTTCTGATGATGTCCCTGAATGTCAGACTGCTCTTTTGCTTCTCATTGACAGGGTCAGACCCGTCACTGCTCGTTACATTGCCATCGGGGTATAACCCGCATTCTTCTGGGGTATTGCGAACAATGATAAGCATGGGCAGCCCCATAATCCACATTCCCGCACCGAGGATAACGAGCGCCATTCTCCATCCGTAGGAATCTATAAGAAAAACAATAACAGGAATAAAGAGACCGCCGGCGCCAATCCCCGATGACATAAAACCCATTGCCTTCCCCACGTTCTTTCGGAACCAGTTGGCTATTATACTCATAGTTACAACGTTGAGGCATCCACCCGCACCGAGACCCAGGAGCAGAAAGGCGCTGTAAAATGTCCAGAGCGATTGCGTTGAACTGAGGATCAAGAGCCCAAGACCGGCTGAAATCACTCCCGCAATAAAGAGCTTTCTTGGCCCCAGTTTATCAACATACAATCCTACCAGAGGGGCAAAGATGCCCATCTCCAATCCCCGGAGGCTGGCAGCAAAGGATACCTGTGTGTAACTCCATCCAAATTCCTGTATGATAGGTTCGAAGAAGGCGGTAAATCCAAACATAACGACACCTCCCACGTACAAACTGATCACGAAGCAGGCGAATACGACCCACCATCCGTAGAATATTTTACCTTTGTACAATGCTTTAGTTTTTCCCTCCTCTATGAGATAGTTTCAACACAATAGGATACGATCTTGCAAAGATCAAGCAATATTCCTACAGTAAACTTAATAATTTCTAGCTGATAGAGGGAGGAGCATCAAATTTTCATATTGAACAGTTCCAATTGTGCCGCTATGATATTATTCAATTGGTAAAAGCACACAGGAAGAAGGAATATGAGCAAAGAAAAACAGTGCGAATCAAGTGGTCGAAGAATTGATCGTGAGATCAAAACGATAAAGGCAATGATTGGCATTTACTGTAAGAGAAAACATCAAACAAATAACCTCTGCGAAGATTGTTCGGATCTCCTTGACTATGCAGTTGATCGACTCAAAAAATGCCCTTATGGAGAGAATAAGCCTCCGTGCAAAGAGTGCCCCATCCACTGCTACAAAGAAGACTGCCGCACACGGGTCAGGGAGGTGATGTTTTTCGCAGGACCTTTCATGCCCCTCTATCATCCTGTCATGGCAGTCAAACATGCCCTAAAAGGGTTTGGTAAAAAAGAAAAATGATAGAAATCAATTTTTTGCAAGGTTTAGTAAATACACAAAGCCAATTTAAAACAGCTCCATTTACAATGAAGCCCCGATTACTAAAGTATCGGGGCTTCATTCTTGAGCTTTTCTTTTTACTTTTGTTCCACAGTAAAGGGCGGAACCTCTACGGAAGGTTTCGGCTCTCTCGTGGGTGGACCCACAATCTTACTCGGCGCCTGCTTCTTCTTAAGCTTCAGATAATCAAGAACCAGATCCTTTTTCATAAGCTGTATCGCCCTTGCCGGATCGACTCCCTTGGGACATACACTGGAGCACTCACCGGCATAGTGGCAACTGAAGGCTCCGTGAGCGCTGGCAACCCTTTTTTTCCTGCTCTTGAAGCCTCCGTCACGGGTATCCGTGTTGTAGCGGTATGCCTGTGCCAGGGCCACCGGTCCCAGATAATCGGGATCCGTAGCCATGGTTGGACAGGCCGCCATACAACAACCACACTTGATGCAGTAGGTAAACTGCAGGAAGGACTCCAGTTCGTGGGGTGACTGGAAAAATTGCCCTGTTGGTTTGTCCATCTCATCCTTGTCAGAACGCTGTATGTAGGGTTCACTCGCCACATGGCGATCGAACAGTGAAGTCAGATCCGGAACCAGATCCTTAATAATTTCAAAATTGGGTAGTGGCGCCAGAGTGAGAGCCTTATCTGATACATCCAATATCTGCGTATTGCAGGAAAGCATTGGTTTCCCGTTGATCAGCATGGCGCATGACCCGCATACCCCCATGCGGCAGGAAAAGCGCCATGCCAGCGTTGCATCCTGTTCATGTTTTATCTGGTGCAATCCATCGAGCACGGTCATGCCTGGCACTGCGTGTACGGTGTATTCCTCCACGTGGGGGCCATCGTCCCGCTCGGGATCAAAACGACTTACATAATAGATAATGTCTCGCCTTTTCTCTTGCTCTTTCATTTTTCCATCCTTCCTATACTGCTTTGACCGACTGAACGGCGATGGCAGCATACGTACCAACTATAAAGAGGACAATACCAGCTATCCACAGGGTCAAAGTAAAGCATCGCTGACACCGTTTCTTTAATCCCAGCTCGAATATTACGGTTCGAAGACCATAAAATCCATGGTAGAGTGCCGCAGCAAGCAATATGATATAGGTCACTGTAAAAAAACCTGAATGACTTCTGGCGATTACATTATCCCAGTTTAGAGCCGACCCGCCTGCTGGATTGAAGATTCCCAAAATTCCGTCCATGTGTATAATAAGCATGTGTAAACCGAGAAGAACAAGTACAACGACTCCCGCAAAGATAAACCAAGTCCAACCTCCCGCTTCGCTTCTCATATCATTCATGATTACCTCCTTAATGACCCAGGATTAGAAGATCATATCCACCTGCTACTATGAGCAGGATAGATATTACCAACATAACAATTGTCAACGGCCGCTGGACGTTGATTGATGATTTGTAGGGATACACCGGTTCTTCAGCCTTTCCTACAGCAAATCCCAGTTCAATGAGGATAAGACGAATACCGTTTGTTGCATGAAAGGCAAAACCGATGATAACCAGCGCTTCGCCGGTCTTGAAAATAGGATGTTCCATAAAACCCATCACCGTATTCCAGATCTCCATTCCGAGCAGTCTCGTCGAACTTTCGAATATATGAATCATGAAGAAAAGCAGGATCCCGAGCCCCGTAATTCGATGCAGGGTGTAGAGATAACGTTCCAACCCCCATCGGCCACCCACAGCCCAACCGGTTATACCCAAATGACTATCATATCTCTTTGTTTTCTTGATCATAGTCCCTCTCCTTAATACTTGCGCTCGACCGGCTTCCACTTGCTGATCACTACCGGCTTATAGTCAAGTTTTGGCCCCTTTTCACCGTAACTTGCCAAGGTGTGTCTTAGCCAATTGTCATCGTCCCTCACAGGAAAATCTCTTCGTGCATGGGCTCCACGAGACTCCTGACGAGCCAGTGCAGCCGTTACAAGCACTTCAGCCAGATCGAGTAGATTTTCCGTCTCCAGGGCGTTCACCAGATTCGTATTATAGACATAATTTTTATCCGTAACGTAGATATCCTTAAATCGCTCTTTGAGGACCATGATTTTATCGAGTCCTTCCTTCAGGCTCTCCCCGTTACGAAATACTCCTGCATGTTCATCCATTAATGTCCGTAGCTCGTCTCTGATTTCATAGAAATTCTCCTTGCCGTCTTTCTGCAGATAATCGACATAGAGACGTGTTGCCTCATTGTCGACCTGATCCATAGGCAGTTCTTGCAATTTGGGATCCGATTTCAGATACTTTACTATTTCCGCTCCCGTTATTCCACCATAGACGAGGCACTCGGCAGTTGAATTTGTTCCCAGACGATTACCGCCATGGAGTGAGTGACAAGCAGCCTCTCCGGCAGCCCAGACACCTGTCATACTGGTTGCTCCGTTGATGTCGGCCTCAATGCCACCCATACTGTAATGGGCAACAGGTCGGATCGGGATCTTCTCATAGATTGGATCGAGACCGATGAATTTCATGCAGACTTCCCTGATCAGGGGCAGGGCATGGTTAATCTTGTCTGCTCCCAGATGAGTCAGATCGAGATGGATAAAATCAAGACCGCTAGGTTCATCAAACCCTCGTCCCTCAATAATCTCGGTCATCTCGGAGCGTGAAACGAGGTCACGGGGACCCAGTTCCATCTTTTCGGGAGCATATTTTTCCATGAAACGTTCTCCCAGAGAGTTTCTCAAGTATCCTCCCTCTCCCCGACAGGCCTCTGTCATAAGAATCCCGTTCGGAACGAGACCGGTGGGGTGAAACTGCAGAAATTCAGGGTCTTCTATGTTCAGCCCTGCCCTGTAGGCCAGTGCGTGACCGTCCCCACTAACGGTCTGTGAATAGGTGGTAAACCCATATAGGGTTCCAAGACCTCCGGAAGAAATCAACATCGCCTTCGCCCTCAGCACCTTAAACTTGCCTGTTGGCAAGTCTATGCCTGCAAGACCACAAAATTGTCCATCCACTGCTATGATCGCCGTAGCAAAAAATTCCTCATGACGCGAAAAATTTTTGTACTGCATCAGGGTATCATATAGTGTCTGTACTTCAAAAAATCCTGTCTTATCGGCAGCCATCGTCGCCCTGGGATAACTGTGCCCTCCGAAGGGGCGCTGCTGGATTCTGCCGTCTTTGGTTCGCGACCACGGCATACCCCAGTGATCGAGGAGCAGGATCTCCTTGGGCGACTCCTCCACAAAACGATATACAACATCCTGATCCGCCAGAAAGTCCGCGCCCTTGACGGTGTCCCATGCATGAAGATCAAGGCTGTCTCCAAACTCCTCGTAAAGAACAGCCCCGGTTCCACCTTCGGCACACACGGAATGGGGACGCTGTATCTGCACCTTGGAGACTAACCCTATGCTGGCAGAGTCGTCCATCTTTCGGGCAACCTCCACGGCCGCACGAAGCCCGGCTAAACCTGTACCAAAGATAAGGACATCATGGGTTACAATCTCCATTTCCTTAGCAACACTTTTAAAAGTATTCATATCTGTACCATCCTATCCACATGTCATTTATTCTTTGCTGTATCTTTTTGCGCCCTCCACGTATAGATCATTCCCCCTTGTGTCATTAATAACCACTACGGGGAAATTTTCTACCTCCAGCTTTCTGATAGCCTCTGGTCCAAGATCTTCATAGGCCACTATCTCCGCCTTCTTGATGCTCTTTGCGATAAGGGCGCCGGCGCCTCCCGTAGCTCCAAGGTAGACGGCCTTGTATTGTTTCATAGCGTCAATCACCTCGGGTGCGCGATTCCCTTTCCCGATCATACCCTTCATCCCAAGAGCCATAAGTGTGGGGGCATAGGCATCCATGCGGTAACTTGTAGTCGGACCGGCGGATCCTATAGGTTTCCCCGGCTTGGCTGGAGTTGGCCCCACATAGTATATGATCTGTCCCTTGACATCGAAGGGAAGTTCCTTCCCCTCTTTAACAAGATCAACAAGTCTCTTGTGTGCGGCATCTCGCCCTGTATAGATTGTCCCATTCAAATACACCTTGTCTCCGATATTCAACTTTTCCACATCTTTGTCAGACAGTGGCGTCGTTAATTCTATTTTGTTCGACATTTTCTTCCTCCGACTAAATAATAGCTTCCTTATGCCTGGATGCATGACACTGGACATTTACCGCCAAAGGCAAGCTGGCTATATGACATGGCTCAACCTCAAAGAATACATCCAGACAGCTCGTATTACCGCCATAACCCATGGGGCCTATTCCGAGCTTGTTGATCCTGTCCAGAACTTCCTTCTCCGCTTCGGCAATCCTGGGATCGGGATTTCTCTCACCCACCTTTCTCAACAGGGCCTTCTTTGCCAGTATGGCCGTTCTTTCGAAGGTTCCGCCGATTCCCACGCCGACTACCGTTGGTGGGCATGGGTTGGACCCCGATTCTTTCATGCGGTTAACGATGAAATCTTTTACTCCTTCAATTCCGACAGAGGGAGTCAACATCTGGACGCGGCTCATGTTCTCCGCCCCACCACCTTTGGGAACTGCCATAATCTTGATCCTGTCGCCGGGAACGATTTCAAGATGGATAATGGCAGGTGTATTGTCACCAATATTCTTTCTGGTGAAGGGATCACAGGATGATTTTCTCAGGTAGCCGTCCGCATATCCCTGACGTACTCCCTCGTTAATTGCATCGTTAAAGTTCCCACCAACGACATGAACATCCTGCCCCAGTTCGACAAAAACAACCGCCAGCCCCGTATCCTGACATATTGGCGAATTCTCCTCTCGCGCAATCCGGACATTTTCCTTCAGCTCCCTGAGAACCTCCCTGGCTACTGGAGATTCATCGGTCTCTATCCCTTTATCGTAGGCAGCCAGGAGATCATCTCCAATATTGCAATTACTGTCGATAAAGAGATCTCTCACCAACTTGGTAATTTCGTCAGCTTGTACTTCTCTCATCTTTTCCCTCCCTATTTGACCTGATCAATGGCTCGCTGCAAGGCACCTTCCAACATACTAACTGGCGGTTCTTCAATAAACCCTTCTTTCATCATGGCACCAACTATCGCCCTTGCTTCCTTGATGCCGTCCTCCGTCTTTTTATATACTTCTTCCGCAGTAAGTTTAATCCTGGCTACACCGTCTTCTATTGCCTGCATGGCCACAGCACTTGCCACTGCTGGATAAACCTGTGTCTCAGTCATAAGGGGAGCTATGTTATCGGGACCGATTCCTCTGTCCTCTGCGGTTTTAGCAATTGCATGGGCAGCAGCGATTGCCATTTCGTCCGTAACTTTAGTCGCCCTTATAAGGAGGCAACCCTTCATTATTCCCGGGAATCCGAGGGAATTATTGACCTGGTTCGGAAAGTCTCCTCTTCCGGTAGCAACGACATAAGCTCCTGCTTCCTTGGCTTCATAGGGATAGATTTCCGGTACCGGATTAGAACATGCAAAGACGATGGACTTATCAGTCATTGTGCTCACCCACTCGGGCTTGATTATGCCTGGTCCCGGTGTTGAAACAGCAATAAGCACATCGGCACCTTTCATTGCGTCTACTATGTTGTCGACCTTCTTTGGATTGGTGGCTTCACAGATCTCCCATTTGCGATAGAATCTTGTATCCGCCTTAATATCATCACGTCCAGTATGCAAGCCACCCTTTGAATCGCAAACAATTACATTTTCCGGATCCGCGCCTGCAGCAATAATTAGACGACAGATGGTGGTATTTGCGGCGCCAGCACCGAAAAAGGCCATCTTAACTTTGTCAATGTCTTTACCAACGACTTTAAGGGCGTTGATGAGACCAGCCAAGGTGATGGAAGCTGTTCCCTGGGCATCGTCGTGCCATACAGGAATATCACATTCTTCTCTTAACGTATCAAGGACTTTGTAGCAGTTGGGCTGTGAAATATCTTCAAGATTGACAGCCCCAAAACTAGGTTGAACCATCTTGACAAAATCGATGATCTTATCGGCATCATGCTCTCTCTTTTCATTGTAACTATCAATGCATAGAGCTACTGCATCAACACCACCCAGATATTTCATCAAGAAGGCTTTACCTTCCATTACTCCGAGGCCACCAGGGGGAGTACAGTCTCCATCACCCAGAACCCTTGTAGAATCGCTGACAACAGCAACCAGATTGCTGCGGTTTGAAAGCTCGAAGGAAGCGTTGTTATCATCTCTGATCGTCGTTGATACTTTGGACACTCCCGGGGTGTACCACACATTAAACCAGTTAAACCCGTACATACCAGCCTTCGGAACGGTCTGCATCTTGCCGCCGTAAAACTTGTGTGCATCATAGGCCAGTTCTTTTAAAAAAAGGGTCTGTGCCTTGGCGATCTGCTCGTCTGTGAAGTCTTCGGGGAAAGCCTTCTTTAAATCGGTCAATGCTAAATCTAATTTACTCATATGGAACTCCTTTCTTAATTTCTTTAAAGGGTTAAAAATTTGTAAAATGGCTGAAAAATGGCAAATAAAACCCCTTGTATTGTAACATGTGCCCTTGTTATATCAACGATAATTAATTGTCAAGAATATTTTCACATATGCTTTTCTTTACATCACTTGATGCTTATAGTATAGCTTTTACAAATTACTTTCAAGCGTGAAGCACAACATATTATGGACAGACATTACATGAAAAGGGCAATAAACCTCGCAAAAAAGGGGGATGGATGGGTAAGCCCGAATCCGATGGTGGGAGCCGTCATCGTCAAAGACGGTCATATCATCGGTGAAGGCTATCATAGAAAATATGGAGGGCATCACGCAGAAATAAATGCGATAAATAACGCTTCAGTGTCTACCGAAGGGGCAACTTTCTACATAACCCTCGAGCCTTGCACTCACTATGGCAAAACACCCCCCTGTATCGACCGTGTTGTTGCATCAAGACCTGCACGTGTTGTCGTAGGTGTCTCTGATCCCAACCCCGCTGTCTCGGGAAAGGGACTGAAAATCTTGAGAGACAGTGGCATAGAAACCATCGTTGATCTCCTTAAAGAAGAGTGCATAAAGCTCAATGAACGGTATTTTAAATTTACTACTACCGGTGTCCCGTTTGTCACATTGAAATATGCCCAAACCTTCGATGGAAGAATCGCATCTGGGACAGGTCACTCCAAATGGATCAGCTCAAAGGTCTCCCTCAAGTTTGCCCACAAACTGAGGAGCTGTCATGATGCCGTTATGGTGGGAATAGGAACGGTACTCGCCGACGATCCCGATCTTAGACCGCGCCTTGTCAAAGGAAATTATCCCATCAGGATAGTCGTCGATTCGCATCTGAAAATTCCTCCAAATGCCCGTATCCTCAATAATCAGGGAGATTCCAAGACTATAATTATTTCCAGTACGAGACATAGCGAAGACAACCTGTCGCGTCTTAAGGATATGGGAATAGAAACAATCATAATTCCAGAGCATGGAGAGAATCTCATAGATTTAGAGGCATGTCTGACAAAACTGGGAGAAAGGGGTATTTCTTCGATCCTAGTGGAAGGAGGATCGAAGATGATAACCTCTTTTATGAAAAAAAGACTTGTCGACAAGCTGATCGCCATAACGGCGCCAAGGATAATGGGGACAGGGGTTGAAGCTGTAGGCAATCTGGACATCATGACGGTCGACGATTCGATCAGACTCGATATTTTGAAAATATCCCGAAAAGGCTCCGACATAATTGTCGAAGCAGCGCTCGAAAAATAAATCGAGGCCATCCTGTCTTTTATTCAGTGGGCTAATATTTAGCACGGTTAACGGCGGGAATACAGGGAATTACTTTTTGCAGTTAGGAGACTTTTAATGCCGTGGTACGCAGTGTACACGCGATCCCGCTTTGAAGATAAGGTCTATAATCTGCTTTCCCAGAAATCCATCCAGGCATTTCTCCCCAAAATTGAGGTATGGAGCAGAAGGAAAGACAGAAAGAAGAGGATTATGATACCCATGTTTTCCAGCTATCTCTTCGTTGATGTTCCCCATTTAAAAGGGGAAGAACAGATACGGGTACTCAAGACGCCGGGTGTGGTTCGGATTCTCAATAATCCGGATGCTGGCGAACCGGCACCTATTCCAGACCGGCAGATAGAAGCCATACAGCGACTAATCTGCTCCAGGGTAGAAATCGAAACCTGCCTCTATCCCACGGTCGGAGAAAAGGCCATGATAATAGACGGGCCGTTCAAGGGAATAGAGGGTATCGTCAAGCGCACAGATTACAGAAAGAATATCTTTGTTATATCCATAGACCTCCTGATGCGTTCTGTGTCTATCAAACTGGAGGGATTCCAGATAGAAAAAATTTGATTGTTACCCATCTCTGAAGGACCTTAAGGCCTCCTCTGTCAACATATCCCCGCATCCCTTATATTTCGGTGAAAAGTGAAAAATGACGATATTCCTGGCTCCAGCCTCTCTCGCTAGAATTCCCGCCTGTTTCGCCGTAAGATGATATTTTTCCGTGGCCTTTTCCATATCTTCCTCCAGGAATGAAGCCTCTATAAATATTTTGTCCGAAAAACGGGCCAGCGCCATAATCTTTCTCGCATTATCTGGGCTGTAAATAGCATCCGTGACGTAAGAAATCTTCTGCCCTTCTGTTATCTTGACAACCTTGTCTTTCAATATACCAAGAGAGATTATTCTTTCCACCTTTTCCTTGCCCTGCTTTTTGCAGGTAACCACAATGGGTGTGTTATCGGGGTCACCCCTGAGGATAGAACCCTTTAACTCTGACAGCCATTTACCAGTGGAAAGCCCCATCTGAAGAAGAACATTCTTTTTGACATTAATGTGTTTCTTTTCCTCAAGTGAGAAGGCAATTGAAGGAATTTTATGATCAAGAAATACTCCCCTGACAGAAAAGCCTATTTTATCGATCAGCGTGCCGTCAAAGGTTTCTCTTTTATGAATAGTCTCAGGTTTAAATCCTCCCTGGCACTTGTAACGCCTTGTTATTTTAACTTTTTTTTGAATTTCCACTACATCGATAACAAAATTGTTAGAGTAGTTTCCAACAAGGTTCCAGGTATAACCGTTCAGCTTGCTTTCAACATTCCTGATGAACCCGGGTGGGCCAAAAAGAGTAATATGATGATCTCTACCGAGACAGACTCTCAAAAGGTGATCAAACCCGACAAAGTGATCCATATGGGTATGGGAGATAAAGATATATCTCACCTTTAGAATCTTTCTGGAGGGAAGATTATGAATGTCACCGAGATCAAAAAGGATCGCCTCATTTCTGTATTTACATCCGACATACACACCGGGATCGGAAAAGGGATTATTAATGAGATGAGCCGTGAACACAGGAATACCTCGCCCCATTTAGATTATATGTTTTTCTGCAGCTTCTCTTTTAACTTTTCCTTAAGATCACCGAATGGGTCCTCCAGTTTTGTCTGCAGGATCAAGGCCATACTTTCCGCAGCGATCCCAATATCCTGTCCAACTTTGTAGTCAATCGTTACCATTATCAAAAGATTTGATGTTTTAACATCTGTCACCTTCAGTGTAGCACTCTGAATCACCGTCTTAAATCCACCTACTCCAAACATGCCGGATGAACGCTTATGGCTTGCTGCTACACTTCCAGTTACAATGGCCTGAGCATCCAACGCTTTCCCCGTTTCCGCCATGGTGCGCGTGGTGGATTGCGGGCTCGTGTCGGTTTCATTCCATCGGTAGACCTGAAATCCCAGCCTAGACAACTCAAAGTACAGGTTATCACCCAAAACGGACGTTACATCTCCTATCCTGCCATAGGGTCTGGTCTTACTTTCCCCACCCATGAATATAGCTATTTTTGTTATGGCACCAAGGTCTTCTTTTGAAATTCCCTGCAATACTATGGTATGTATCTCCGCCTCTTCAACAGCCTGGTAAGCTACAGATCCGAAATGGAGTGCCGTAGGAGTAATCGCAGCCAAAGATACCACCTGAGCACAGCCGGCCATCCAAAAGATTAGAAATATTGATAAACACCCTCTCCAGAGAGGCAAAACTTTATTCCTGTTAATCCCATTGTAAATCAACGCTCATTTCCTATTCTTTATAAAAGTGCCGCCTAACCTTGTATTAGAGGTATTGAATCGGAATGTAATGTAAATTTATTATGGTATTCATTTATTACTGTCAAGAAAATAGCTCGAGCTGCTTCAGGGGCGTTATATTAATTTCCCGGAACATCAGAGATCCCCCTATTGATGAATAATATTCTTCTCTCACAGAATGTTTCAAAGGCATCCAGTTTCACAGAATTACAATGTAATTTTTTGATCTGACTCAGTTGTTTCATGAATGTATTTATGGTAGGAGTAGCCATTGCGATTGGGCCCGTGTTCATTTAGAAAAACTTTATAATTTAACAGTTTTTCCTTTTCATTTAAGTATGTTAAATGATATAAACCGGCTTTAAGAACATCATCAATCCACAATGCGGGAAAGATATTATGAGAAGCAAAAATGACTCCTCTCAGATTTATTTGATATAACATCAGCTACAACCCCTGCGAATAAGGAGGAATAACAATGGAGCATAAAGGGAAGAAGAGAAGATTGCTGTTAACCTTAACAGGCTTTATAGGCATTGTTGTTCTAGCAATTCCCGGATGTGTTGCCACGGGGGGTTCAGCGACCAAGCATCATCAGGATACCCTGAGCGAGGTTACAGAGCATGAATATCATATACCCAAGCGACCCATCGATCGCCATTACATAGGGGCTTCCTGGTCAAAGCAGTTCGGTCCTGTAGAGGATCCAAATGCTGCAGAAATCCGTGTGAAAAAAGAACACTCCTTTAACAGCATACAGCAGGACTTTGCATTTAAGACAGGTATCGGACTGGGAGGTCAGCTTATGGCAGGTCCTAAGGGCGAAATTGGAGCTGAAGGGGGAAGCGTCGACAAGGCAAAACTGGAAGGGGTAGAGATCATCACACCAGTATCCCTTGCAGACATACCCTTTGAACCAAAAGTGACCTACGTGACCGAGGCCCTTCGACTAAAAAATTTCAGGTTAAAATCTGATAAGGTAAGCAGGGCGGGTATTAACGTATCCGCAAATGTCGGGGTTGCTACCGCAAGCGCAAAGGCTGAAGTTGGATCGAGGGGGAAAACGGGAACGGAAGGGGAAGGCCTGGTAGTCGCCTATAAACTTCACATGATTGACAGGAATACCTACGAAAGAAAAGAATCTGAAATGAAAAGTCTCCCCCTGAACATTGCGACGGAGTTTTCCGAAGCGAAGGTCATTGTTAAAGCAAGATTGATGACCATAGAACCTGGATCCAATGAATCCCTCCCCAGAAGTATACTATGGGCCTGTGATTACGCCGAGGCTAAGAGTCGAGACATAATAGCAGCCTGGGTTGTGGATATCAAATCGCTGGACCCAAAGAGAAAATCTCTTTCCGTAGGATTCCCAGGCTACCCTGCATTTGATGATTGTCAGAATTTCAGTGGGGTAATATATTCAGCAATCGACCCCTTAACGGATAAGATCACGCGTGAGAAAATTACTATAAGTGTAATAGATGCTAAGCTGTCTGATACTTTGACACCTGTTGAATGGGATGCAAGAATTGCAATTGTGGACGAGTCTTTCAATATAAAACTGGTGCCTCCGCCACGGCCGGTGGAACCGCAACAGGAATAAACTGTATTACATAACAAAAAAAGGAATAGACTATGAAAAAGAGATATCTTTCCATATTAATTCTTTTTGCGCTCCTTTTCTTTATATATTCCTCCGAAACAACACAGGCCGCAAAACCTCCGGATATTATCAGTTATGATGCCACGTTGCTTCAGGATGCCATAGAAATAAATGTTAAGTGGCAATCAGAATATCCCGTAATACAGGCGCAGATTAACGCGGGAAACACGAGCAAGGAAATAGAACTGGATCCATATGACGATAACGTAAAGGACCCTTACGGATACCATGGTGAGGCATCGCTGATGCTTCCCGTCGATTCATCGGGATATTACGAGGATTATATATCCTATGTCATACAACTTGAGGACGATGCGGGACTCAGGAGCAGACGTGTCAGCGGGAGGCTAAAGATATCTTCAGAGGTAATGCGGGAAGTTGAATTCGGAAGAAGAGACGAACTGACAAGGGAATTTATTGACAAGGAACGCAAAAAGGAAAAAGAGGGCATAATTGGCAGGGTGATAGAGGTAATGGAACGGCACGACACACCGCCCGTTGTCAATGAGATTACCATCAACCGACCAGGTAAAAAGAGTGTCAGTTTCACATGTCAGATAATGGATGACAAGGGTCTCAGAAAGATTAGTTTTAAGGTCTTTAATTCTGAAGGCGATCTTGTCCAGGAACAGGAATTCAGTGCCCTAGGTAAGGTATGGAAGGGAACAACGCAGACCTTT
The DNA here is from genome assembly GCA_016935935.1 of Deltaproteobacteria bacterium. The sequence goes on along the minus strand of JAFGPZ010000261.1, from coordinate 12,345 downwards.
ACACTGGAATTCGGTACTTACAGGGTCGTCGCTCAGGCAACAGATACAACGGGAAACACGTCTCCCGAAAAGAGTCAAGAATTTACGATCTCTACAGAGGAAGGCTAGCTTAGCTTATGGTATCCATTAGCCCTGATGCAGCAATAACAGCAGGAGAGTGGCACCACACTGACTGGCCTGGCAGCTGGGATACATACGATCGAGTTCAAGATAGTCGAAGGCTGGTCAAAACCCGCTAATATCAATGTAGCAATCCAGGCTGGTAAAACTGCCGATATGACTGGAACATACATAGCAAAATAGCATCTTCTGCTAAAGTACCCGACACCCTTTGTAGGATCTGAAATAAAAGAGTTATGGTATGCGATACAGAAATTAGCGAAGACCTTATTCCAGGCAAAGTGCCTTGAAAGCTAAACTACATTAAGACATGATTAACAGGAGGAACGGCGGATGAGAAGATTGACATCCTGCTTTATAGCATTACTGCTCTTTGTTGCCCTCTCCACTCATTCATTGGCACAGGTGGGAGAAATAGGGAAGATTGACTGGATTAGGGGGCACATTGTTGGTTATGGTTTTGGAACAGCTCAGCCGGGTTTGAACAAGTCAATCGCCCGGATTACATCAATCAGGGCGGCGAAAGTAGATGCCATGAGAAATTTGCTCGAAGTGGTGAAAGGGGTGGATATCGATTCTTATACCAAGGTCCAGGATTTCGTCATCCAGAGCGACTCGGTCAGCGCCAGGGTAAGCGGGGTTATAAAGGGTGCCTATGTGCTAAACGAGGAAACGGCATGGGAAGGCGATATCCCCGTATCCAAAATTACAATGGGCATATGCATCAACTCGGACGGGGAAAAGTGCTCCCCCGGAACCTCACTTGTCAGCGCTCTTGATCTTTCTAATTTTAAAAATGCCCTGAAAATACCGGAGAAAGAGTATTCACTTCCGGCGGATGCTCCTTCTTCTCCTGAACCTGCCTCTGTTCAGGCCATTCCCGAAGATTTTGACTACCAATACAACTCAGTCAAACCTACAAGCGGCGTTGTCCTCAGATTGATGGGATATTATTTCAAGAAGGTAGTCCTGCCCGTGGTAACCACCAGAAGTAACGGAGAGATTGAAACGGTTTATTCAGTCAATCGAGTTGAACCGAGGATTGTACGCACCTACGGCATCGTTCGTTATGCAGACAAATTGAGCCAGATAAAAGAAATTGACAAGGTAGGCAGCAATTTTATAATAGTGCCGATTCACAGCGTCACAGATGACAACATGATTGTAATAGGAAGCGATGGAGCTCGCAAGATATACGAAACAACGAGGCATGGCAATGATTACCTTAAGGAGGCCAAGGTTGTAATATGTTATGAATAGAAATTTGGTAATCAGAACAGATGTAAAAGCAAAATTATGCATAATGGGAGAGAACAAATGACAAGAATTCTTAAGGCTGCAAAAAGGAATACATGTATCAGTGCAATCATCTTAATATTACTTTTGATTTCACTGTCAGGCTGCGGAGGAATAGAACTTATAAAGGCCGACATGCAGATGGCCGGCGAACAATATGCACCGGCAATACAGATATACAGGGAATATCTGACAAAAAATTCCGATTCAATAGAGGCCCGCAATAAACTCGGTTTTGCATATCTGAAAACAGGTCAATTGGACGATTCAATAGAAGAATTCGAGACCGTCCTGAGGCTGGAACCGGGTAACTGTTACGCTATTTTATATCTTGGCATGGCGTATCTCAATAAAGGAGACCCCGGAAAAGCCATTACAACATTGCAGGCATACAGGAATACTGAAAAACCGCTTGTTGAAGCGGAAATTAAACGCCTTCTGACTGTGGTGCAGATCGCTGAAAGTCAGCGTTTAGCCAGAGAGGCGCTTGCACAGGAAGCAAAACTAAAGGCAAAAAAACCAGATTCCAATACTGTTTCTGTCTGTTACTATGAGGATCTGTCGCCGGAAAATAGCCTGAGGGCCTTCCAAAAGGGCCTGGCAGCCATGCTGATAACCGATATGTCCAAAATAAAATCCCTCCGTGTTGTTGAGAGACTCCGCATTCAGTCACTTTTTCAGGAGATGAGACTCGGTCAGACTGGCATAATCGATGAAAGTACGGCGCCTCGAGTGGGGCATCTACTGGGCGCCGAACACCTGGTAACGGGAAATCTTGCCGTTGGAAGTATAAGAACGACTACATCACTTGTCTCAGCAAGCATGGGTAAGGTAACTGGAAGCTCAACAGTCGATGTCGAAAAGGAAAAGTTTTACGAACTGCCCAGACTTATCATTGAAAACTTTGCAAGTATCAAGGGTATAGAATTGTCACCCGAGGAAAAAAAGGCTATCGGTATTCCTCACACAAAAAATTACGAGGCCTTTAACTATTATGGAGAAGGATTAAATGCGCTCGATGAGGGGAAATGGCAGGATGCGAAGGATCTCTTCGAAAAGGCACTGAAGCTGGATCCTCAGTTTGATCTTGCCATGGAAGGGTTCGATTCAACTCCATCGCCTTCCTCACCAACTACTGCTGCCATAGCGAATATGTCCGTTCCAGAGATATCAGAACTCGTTGAAACATCAATAAATACGGCTGAGACCGAACAGGAACAAACCGATGAAGAAGCGGAAGCCTCAATGGGTGGTAGTGGAGGCTATTGATGTGAGATGTATAATCATCACATTAACGATTTTGAGGAGGCAATATAATGTATAGGACGAATTATTTTTGTCTGTTTCTTATTCCACTTTTTTTCATAATAATGTGCGCATGCGCGGGGCCTGAAAAGCCGGAAGTGGGAACGAGCATTGCTGAGGGGCAGCGTGCCCCAGAGACACTGGCCATTCTCCCCTTCGAAAACAATTCCGTTACCGACCCTGAGAAATACGAGCCTCTGAGCAGGGGGCTGTCGGCAATGCTCATAACCGATATCAATCAAGGTCAGACGGCATTGAAGGTTATCGAAAGAAACAAGATAGCCGAACTTCTCAAGGAGATCGCCTTGAGTCAGACGGGAAGCGTGGAAGAATCGACGGCAATCAAGGCTGGTAAAATTCTTGGCGCACAGAGTATAGCCTTTGGTTCCTTTATGGTTCTCGGAAACAATGTGCGCATTGATACGCGCATCGTAAACGTGGAGACAAGTGAATTGATCATGGCGGAAAGTATAATGGGGAGCAGCGGCGCTTTCATGCAACTTGAGAGAGATCTGGCACAAAAGATAGCAAAATCACTTAAGGTTGTCTTCACACCGCAGAAGACCTCTGCAAGCAGTAATATAGATGCCGCACTATATTTCGCAAGAGGTGTTGATGCATTCGATAAGGGCGACAGGACGGAAGCCAGAAGACTCTTCGAACAATGCATGAAACTTGATCCTTCGTACAAGAAGCAGATCGACAGCATCCAGGAATCACAATCATGAAGAAACTAGTTCTGATTATTACAGTTGCACTGGCAATTATTGCCCCCACTGTGGAGGCAATTGCGACAACGAAGGTTGTTATGTCTGAGGGGCGGAGCTTTTTTAATATGGAAGATGCTACACGACAGGCACAGCGTGCGGCCGTTGAAAAGGCGGTGGGTGTCTTTGTGCACTCCCAGACAGAGGTGGAAAATTTTGTTATTCAGAAAGATAAGATTATGTCCAGGACGCAGGGTTATATAACTCGGGTTACGGTTCTGGAAGAAAGGGACAAGACTGATGAGTTTTATGTGAAGATAGAGGCCGAAGTGTCACTGGACAAGATAAAGGATGACCTGGTGGCTATGAGGATTCTCCTTGACAGCATGGAACACCCCACGGTTATGGTACTTGTGGAAGAAGAATACAGCAACATGAGTGGTTCAGAAATGAATATTGCAGAAACAGAGATCACTTCCCTCCTCGCTTCAAAAGGATTTGATCTCGTAGATAAGGCACAGCTGGACGAACTTAAAAGACTGAACCAGGCCAAGCTCGCTCTCACGGGAAACATTGCTGCAGCAAAGAGTCTCGGCCTGGATCTAGGTGCCCAGTATGTGGTGATTGGAAAGGCAGCCGTTCAGGATATCGGGGAAGCCTATCCCGGTTCAGGCCTGAAGTCTCTTCAGGCGAGCCTTCAGCTCAAACTCATACAGACAAATACGGGACGTGTACTGGGATCGGTGGTTAAGAACGGCGTTTCTGCTCATATAAGCCCGGTTACAGGAGCATCTCAGGCCCTAAGAATATCTTCGCAAAAGGCTGTCGATGAATATCTGATCGACACAATTACCAAATCCTTTCAGGAATATCTGAATAATGGAGCACCTGTCAAAATCTACATTACGGGAGTAAGGACCTTCGAGGAGTACAGCATTATAGCGTCAAACATTGAAACTCTGGACAGGGTCGTATCAAGCAAGAAGGAAGCCTGGAATAAGGCGGGAGCATTACTGATACTTGACTTGAAATTTAAAGGGACAAGCGAAGAACTGGCAGAGCTTCTCGACGGCGCCCGGTTTGGAAACAAGCGTCTGGAGGTAACCGACTTCGGCCCAGACAGAGTTGACTTTGACTTTCTGTAACAATTTTAGACGTATTGAAGGAAAAGGACTAATCAAGAAAAACCATATATTCTATCTTTCCCGGTCTGACGTTGACAAACTCAGGAATAACCGCAGCATAATTGGCAGACTTGAAACGGGAGAGAAGTACCGGTGGACTGTCATTACCTGCCTCGTCAATGTGAGTCAGGAAAAGCTCTGTGTAGGGAGTGTTTACCTTCGATGTAAATACCAGCCATTTCCCGCTGGGAGACCAGCTGTGCCAGGAATTGAATAGTGCGGTATTACAGGTCATCTTTCTGGCGACACCGCCCGCGGCAGGAACTATATACAGGAGGCTTGATGGCTGTGCAACCATTCCTGTCTCACTCTGATTGAATACGATCCATCTACCATCGGGTGAAAACCTGGGGAAATAATTACTTTTACCGTTACCTGATGCTCCATCAAGGGGTTCAGGCGCCCCTCCTCGGCCATTATTAAATGGTACTCTATAAATATCGAATTGTATTTGATATTTTCTGTTTAACTCATCTATGGTTACCTTAGGATCTACATCGAGAAGCCTGTTTTCTCCCATGACATCTGAAAGCCTTTCGTTGACTCTCGCCCTTGAAAAAATAATTGTCTTTCCGTCGGGACTCCATGCCGGACTCGTCTGAACGTAATCAGGACTGTCTGCTCCTGGCAATAGATGAAACTTTTTCTCCCCTCTGGAATAATATGCTAACTTGCCAGTGATTGGAAAGAAGAGCTGTGAGAAATAAAGATCATCCATTATTGCCATAAAGGGTTTCTCGTTAACCGTAGTCATCACATATCTGCCGCGGGGTGATATCTTAGAAAAGAGCCCCATGTTAGGAATCTTGTCAGATAACGGGGGAAGATCATTCCAAGTGATGACGTCTTCCTTCGATATAATCATTTTCTTCCTCACAGGAGCCAGCATATAAGCCCCCTTGTCTCTCTTATAGTCGACATCCATACCAAAAGTACTGCCATCTGTTGAGAAGGAATGGCACTTGGCACATGCAGGCAAGTCCATTAGGATAATTCGGGGCTTCTCATAGGATGAAACATCTCCCATAAGCCAGCGCATTTTTTTGCTGTTGCGTTGGGCATGTGCAAAGGGGAGTAACATCTGCTCATATACTATGGGAGCTCCAACTTTATCCTGCGATGTAGAAAAAGTAACTGTCCGCCTTGAAGTAATTTCACCACCACTCTTATCTGCGATACCAAGGATTGTTAGAGTGGCGCAAGAATTTATTGAATTGAATTTTATAATCTCCCACGTATTTTTGTCAGGTGTCCACTCATTACTTCCCGTAACAACGTAAATGGAAGATCCATTTCCCTCGAATGAGATTTTAATAAGCCATGTATCAGAATAGGGGTTGCCGTCTCTCCATGAAAATGTCGGTGACGCGATATCCAATGGAAATATAGATTGATTAAAGGGATTTGTAATTTTAAGTTTTGGGTAATTTAAGTTTCTATCGAAATTGCTAATAACCTTTTGAATAAGCTTTTCCGCTTCCTCTTTATTATTGATCTCTTGGATGAGAAAAATGTCACTTTCCAAAGGTCTATGGTTAGATATAACCCCAGAGGCACACCCAAAAAAGGCGCAGATAATTGTAATAAGAGAAAGATTTTTCAGTAATCTTTGAATCATCCTATTTCTTTGATGGATGGAACAAAATGCCAAAATTCAACTCTCATTGAAGTAAGCATCTCTATTTAATTTTCCAGGTAGTTTGTGAGGGACCATCCTTTAGTATTACTCCCCTGGAGGCCAGTTTCGTTCTTATTTCATCGGCACGGACCCAATTCCTTTCGTCTCTTGCCTCTTTACGTTCTCTTATCATGCCCTCTATTTCATCTATGTCCATGCCTAGTTTTCCGGCTTCCCTTTTCCTGTCATTATCGAAATATACGTCGGGATCTTCAAGGAATAAACCCAGGGTCTTACCGCATTCCATAATATTTTTCTTTGCCATTTCCAGCACGAAAAGCGAAGCCGGCGTTGCTTCAAAACTCTTGTCTCCCATATACCCGTTTATAATTCTGACCCCATCAAAAATAGACCCTATGGCTTTGGCAGTATTGAAATCATCATCCATGGCTTCGCTGAATTTTTCAGGAAGTTCCCTAATCCTGCCGAAAACCTCCTCGTCCATGCCTGACAGGTTATTGCCATAAACATGGGAATAATCAATGCCGCAGTCAAGAGCATCCTTTATCTTTTTCAGCGTCCCGTAGAACCTCCCCATACCCTGTCTGGCATCTGCAAGGAGCTGGTGGGAAAAGTCTATGTAGCTCTTGTAATGACTCTGCAGGATGAAGAGTCTCAAAACCTCGGGATGGAATTGCTCCAGTATGTCTTTTATCGTAAATATATTACCCAGAGATTTAGACATCTTTTCATTGTCAACCCGAATGAAACCGTTATGTATCCAATAACGGGCAAAGGGCTTCCCCGTTGCACCTTCGGATTGTGCAATCTCATTTTCATGATGGGGGAATATCAGATCTTCGCCTCCTCCGTGAATATCGAAGGTTTCTCCAAGATATCGCTGGCTCATAACAGAACATTCGAGGTGCCAGCCCGGTCTGCCCCTGCCCCATGGACTGTCCCACCAGGGCTCACCCTTCTTGCTGGACTTCCAGAGGACAAAATCAAGGGAATTTTTCTTGTTTTTATCAACATCCACTCGAGCACCGGCTAACATATCGTCCATGTTCTTACCGGAAAGCTTTGCATATCCCGGAAAGGATTTAACAGAAAAATAGACATCGCCACCTTCAGAGACATAGGCAAGCCCCTTGCCCAGAAGGGTATCGACAAGACGTACCATCCCCTTTATATTCTCAGTGGCCCTGGGAGTAATAGTGGGACGTGCGATACCCAGCTTATCCATATCGGCATTGTGTTCCACTATATATCTCTCCGATATTTCAGATATATCCGCCTTCTCAGTTATGGCTTTTTCTATGATCTTATCGTCAACATCTGTAAAGTTCTTAACATAAGTGACATCGTAACCCTTAAATTTCAGATATTTGTATATGACGTCAAATACTATCGCCGACCGGGCATGCCCAACGTGACAAACATCATATGCAGTTATTCCGCACACATAAATACCGACCTTCCCCTCCTCGATGGGGATAAATTCTTCCTTCTTTTTTGTCAAGGTATTGTAAACCCTTAACGCCATGTAAATCTCCTGATCATGACTAATTAATCGACGGCAAAACCCAGTTGCTTTTTATAAATTTCTTATTGTCAGAACAATTTTTCAGCAAGGTTGCCTTGCATAAAGATCAACTTCGCAATTGCGACTCCATACGTCTGGTTAAGGGAACAATGACACAATACCCAGACCGTTTGCCTCAGGCAGTCCACACATAAGATTCATATTTTGTACAGCCTGACCGGCAGCCCCTTTTACCAGATTATCGATGACCGACACAATGATAATTCTCCCCGTCCTGTCGTCAACAGTAATCCCTATGTCACAATAATTTGAACCCCTGACAGACGATATATCTGGCATTATTCCCGGTTTTTGAATCCTTATGAAGGGCTCGTCTCCGTAAAACTCCTCGTATACACGCACGATCTCAGGCGTTGATAGATTCATCCTGTTATTAACATAAATGGTGCTGAGTATACCCCTGTTGACAGGAATCAAGTGAGGGGTAAAGGAAATCCGTATATTCTTTTTCGCAAGGAGGCTCAGTTCCTGCTCTATTTCCGGGGTGTGACGATGCACGCCAACTTTGTATGCCTTGAATCCCTCGTTGATCTCACAAAAAAGAGAGCCCAGTTGAGGTTCCCTGCCGGCACCACTGGCCCCTGATTTTGAATCCACTATAATCGATTCATTATCAACGCATTGATTTGCTATGAGAGGGGCCAGACCGAGAATCGCACTGGTAGGATAACATCCGGGATTAGCCACGAAGTCCGCCCCCTTAAGTTCATCCCTGTGCAGCTCTGGCAGGCCATAAACGGCCCTCTTCATCAGGGAAGGGGATGCGTGCTTTCCATACCATTTTTCATAGGTCTCCACTTCATTAAAACGGAAATCGGCGCCGAGATCGACAACCTTTTTCCCAGCGCTTAGAAATTCAGGAACTATTTCCATAGCCTCCCCGTGTGGCAGGGCCAGAAAAACAACATCGCAAAGGGGAATAATTTTCCCAGGTGATGCGTCCATGAATTTTATCGCCGTCAAGTTTTTGAAGACCGGAAATACATCCGAAAGGTGAACCCCCTTATATTTTCGTGACGTGATAGAGGTAATATCCACTTGGGAATGGCGAATAAGAAGTCGCAGAAGTTCCTGGCCTGTATACCCACTTGCTCCATATATAGATACCTTAAGCATAACCTTGAAATCCCTTCAAAAAAAAGGAGGCCGAAGCCTCCGTTAGTATTATCTCTTAGAATACTGGAACCTCTTCCTCGCTCCAGGCTGACCATATTTCTTTCTTTCTTTCACCCGCGCATCTCTTGTCAGGAATCCTGCTTTTCTGAGAACAGGCTTCAATTCTTCATCGTATTGCGCAAGCACCTTCGATATACCATGCTTGATAGCGTCAGCCTGCCCGGTAATTCCTCCTCCCCTTACAATAACATATATATTAAACTTATCCCTCTTTTCGGTTATATCAAGAGGCTGATATATAAGCTTTTTCAGGGTGGCACGCGTAAAATAGTCATCATAATTTCTTCTGTTGACTATGAACTGACCGTTTCCTTCCTCCATTCTCACTCTGGCAATGGCCCTTTTTCTTTTACCTGTATCCTGATACTGTTTAACAGACATATCCTCTCCTACTAATTTAACATTCCAACAAACGGGGCATCTGAGCCTCATGCTTATGTTCACTGCCCTTGTATATTTTAAGCTTTGTCAGCATCTGCCTCCCCAGGGAATTTTTAGGGAGCATTCCCTTGACTGCAATACGCAAAAGGCTTTCAGGTTTCTTTTCCAGCATTTTTTCAGCCGTTGTAGCCTTGATTCCACCCGGGTATCCGCTGTGGCTATAGTAGACCTTCTCTGTGAGCTTCTGACCGGTGAGACTGATCTTTTCAGCATTTATAACAACTATGAAATCGCCTGTATCCACATGCGGCGTATAAACAGGTTTGTGTTTGCCCCTGAGACGCCGCGCTATTTCACTGGCAAGCCTACCCAAGACCTTGCCATTGGCATCGACAATAAACCACTCTCTCGTCATATCCTCTTTTTTCGCACTAAATGTTCTCATAGAAACATCCTATTATCCTGAAATTAAAAACTCAACTTATGAAATTTAAATCCTTTTGTCAAGTAAAATTCATATATATTATTCATTACCAGTACTCCAAGTCCTTACAGATTCTTTTGATACTCTCCCCACTTTACCGATACCATAAAGTGAAAATACCAGCATATAGCGTCTGTCATCTGAAGTATCGGAATAGGTAGCCTCTACGCCCCAGCATTGACTTTGATAATTGAAACCATAGACAGTCTCAAGGTATTTGTTATCCAGCTCATTTCTCCTGAATACATAGGTTGCGGAAAGGGCTTCAGTCAATTTAGCCTTCAAGGCAATGTTGATCTCTTCAACTGAACGCTTGGTGTATCTGTATTCTGCTGTCATGGCATCGCCTCGCCAGTCGTTCGCCGTAAGGGCATAATTTGTCATCATCCATTCCCCAGAATTGACGTTATACTCTGCGTCTGCATCAAAGGTAAGATACCGGAAAGGATCAACGGTACCGTCTATAATAACATTTCCGAAGGGCCTTCGCTTCGTAGTCGAACCGGCGAGATTCCTCCTTGCCTCTTTGATATTATAACTCTGACTCAGTTTAAGATTAAAAAACTCTCTGTAACTGATATTCCCCTCATCATCCTTAAGCCTCGATGTGAATGTATTGGTCAGCGTGTACGTTGCTATGTTGGCCTCATTAACGAACCCTACAAAATCGGCACTGTCGTCCTGATAGACGTAGGGTATGTAACTGTAGGTAATCTCAGGCCTCACACCGTGCCGTATTTTGTCGATACGCTCGCCTCCTATGTCAAAAATACGCTGAACTTCGGACGAAACAGTTCCACCGAAGCTATAGTATTCACGGCTTCCCCTTTTGCCTTCCTGCGGCACCGCTCCGTCGGCCTCGCTGTATACGCTGTCCCACTTTGTCTCACGCAACCCCAGTGATGGTGTAAATTCGAAATAATCACCATACCGCATGGGCAGTGAAAAAATGGGATAGAGATCAAGATAATGGCCCCGATATCCGGTGGTCCTGTAGTAATAATCGTAATAGGATTCCATTTCAAAATGGACCGGAGAATCTAACAGGGGCTGATTGATCGCTGAAAAGGCGATCTCAGGGTACCTCTGCAGTGTAGTATCATTGGAATAGCTCTGGAAGTTGTCTGTATACTGAACTAAGGCGGTAAGATTGAATAAGTTCCAGTCCTTGACAAGTCGTGCCTTAGATTCGAGAGAAGCAAGGGATTTATTCCCCTCGAAGGAGATCTTCTTGAACCGTTTCTCCACACCCTCTGCATAATTGTCCAGATAGTAGTTTGATGAGTCAAAATCCTCAAAATACCAATTGTCAGAGACCTTAACCATGTCAGTTCTCAGGTAGAACCCTGGACTGAAAGTGGTTTCGTGATTCCAGTAGTATGACCAGCGTTTCTGGTCCTCACGCCAATCGCGGACCATTGAATCGTCTTCAAATCCATTCCGCAGGGAATCGTCAAGGAAATCAGTGTAAAAGGTGCCGAGCGAATTCTCATTGATGTAATATCTAAACTCAATCCCCTCCTGAAACCCTCTCTTATCCATGTATCGCTGGTAGAAGGTGGCATCGGTATTCTCTGATATGGCCCAGTAAAAAGGGATCCCGAGATCCCACCCCATCTTTTCGCTCGAATAAGAAATTCGCGGGTAGAGAAGTCCGGTCTGCCTTGTCGTCTTGGCTGGAAATACCATATAGGGAAGGTATAGAACTGGAATATTGTTAATCTGGAAGGTGCCGTTTTTCAATGTCCCGTAACCATCTATGGTTACATCAACCTCACTTCCTTTAAATTGCCAGTCGGGACGGTCACCGTCGCAGGTTGTCGCCCTGGCCTCTTTCAGCGAATATGTTGATTCCCCCGTTTTCTTAATCTCCTTACCCCTCAGATAAAAGTGGTTTTCGCTTATGAATAGGGTGCCGTCCTTGACCCTGCCTTCCTTTGTATCAAGGTTAAACTGGATGGAATCCCCTGTCAATATATCCCTATCGCTCTCAATGATAACATGCCCCTCGGCAAGAGCTTCCTTCGTAACTTTGTACAGCAGCACGCTGTCTGCCTTCAGATATCCCCCACTAAAGGTGATCAGCACATTGCCGCTCGCTCGGTAAAGTTCCTTTTCGCTGTCATAGGAGATGTTATCAGCTTCAATATCAACGGGTCCTTCAGGAACTTTTCTTTCCAGAGATCCCCACGCATTGACGTAATAGAAAAAAGATACAATGAAAATAAACAGATAAACTGCTGTTTCTTTTTTTTTCATCACAGGGAATCTCTCTTCTTTTTCTATATCCATTCTAATCCTGTGCCTTAATAATAACGGTTGACGCATAAATGGGCCGCCTGGACAAATCTTGAAACTGACAACCAAGAAGGACAAAAGTTATCTGGATGAAAAGATAGTCTTTCTATCTTTCCGTGAAATACCATGTATTTTTATGTTGACTTCGCCAACCACCGCTGGCCCTGCAT
>JAFGPZ010000260.1 GCA_016935935.1 Deltaproteobacteria bacterium | reverse complement strand
TGCCATTTCTGCTACTCAAAATATCAACGTTTCCACTGTGTCGGGAAGATGCAAGGCTGATGCTTTCGCTGTTTTTCTCCAGGACACATTCCCAGCCGTTATCTGCACCTGTTTTTACAATAAGTGTCTGTTCAAGGGTGTTCATGTTTTTGTTCCGGTATTTTTCTGTTGTTCTTCATGAAGTTATTGTGTTGGCAGTCGAAGAATATGTCAATTTGTATAATGAAATATTGAAGTTGCCAAAAAAGTTGTTAATTAGTTACTATATAATGTACTATTATCGATGGATGTTCATAATGTCAATGAAATATTGACTGTACGGCTGTAATGATCTATCATTGAATATATAGGTTACGGGGGGGGCTATGGAGATGGATTTGTTCAAGGACGTTGGACGCAATATCCAACAGGCATTGAAAGATAGCGGTATGTCTCAGCAAGCTCTTGCGGATGGTCTTGGCATATCAAAACAGGTAATGAGCAAGATTATTACCGGTGCAAAAGCAATAAACGTTGCAGAAATTTCCCGGATCGCGTCAATCCTCTCTACTCCTGTAGATTCATTATTGGTTCAAAGTACTCCGGGTGAGAACGTGGAAGCGTTCAGCTTTATGGGTCAAATAAGCTGTGAAAGCACCAGGGAGTCTGTAGAACATTTAAAAGGTATAATCAACGAGCTTCTGTTTCTGGATACCATTACGGAAGGACGCTGATTTGAAAGATCGGCAGCTGTCTCCCAAAGAGTGTCAACGAATAGAAGAGAAGGCAAACGAGAAGCTTGCGCAGATAAACAAGCAAAATGATATTCTGGGAGAGCAGATTTTTGATATTCTCAAGCGGCATTGCCGGGTTCTTTTTTATCCCTTGAAGGACGATGATGTCTGGGGGTTTTATGAAAAAATTAAGGGCAATTCGTTTATTTGCATAAACAGTTCTATAGATTTGGATAAACAGGTTTTTGTCGCTGCTCACGAATTGTATCATCTGTGGTTTAACCACGCGGAAGAGCTTATTCTGGCTTCCGAATTGGAGGAACGCGATACTGATATTCCTTTGGAGGAGCTCAAGGCAAATCGCTTTGCCGCGGAGTTTCTGGTGCCCGAAATGCTTCTGCGTCAGGAAATCCGGGCTAGTAAAATCAATGACGAAAAAATTGACACAGCCGGCATTGTAACACTTGCACGCGCCTTTATGGTCCCCTATCGCACAATGGTAAAACGTTTACATGAAATCAATATGATTACACCGGCCAGGTGTTCAGCTTTTCTTGAAGTTTCAGAAGAAGAAGTATCCCGGTGGCGTAAGCGGCTTGGCATCGAGCTGCTTGAGAGAACCAACAATATCTCTCTTGATAATCTTGTCGACAAGGCATTGTCCGCTTTCGAACAACAACAAATTAACCGTACCAGGCTTGAGTATCTTCTCTCGCTGGCACATACAAGTCCGGCGGAACTGGGGATTCCGGATGAGGAGAAAGAAACAAAACCCTCCGATGATGAGCTGGATGCTTTGATGGAGGATTAAAGGCAGTGCATTACCGGGAAATCATTGTCGATGCCGACCTCTGTAATAAGCTTGGAGACAGCATCAAGTATCCGTACTTACGGACTCTTTTTCCCTTGCTTGCCGATACGATTTATATCCACCGAATAGTGTACGACGAAATCATGTTGTCCAAAATCGTCAAAGATCAAATAAACGATTTGATAGCTCAAGGCAAGATGAAGATTGTGGATGATTCTTCTCTTGATGATATAGAACGATTGATCTTTTCATCTACGCAGAAATTACTTGCACAACGCATGATGGATCCCCGCGAACCCAGAAAAAATCGAGGGGAGGTTGCATCGCTCTCTTTTGCAAAAATTCGGTCCATACCAATTTTCGCTACAGACGAAATGAATCTTCAACCTATTATTGATGCGGTATTGAATACAGGCTTCTGTGATATTACCTGCTTAAGGATAATCGACATTGTCAAACAAATCAAAGAGGGCGATTTCCCTTCTCTTGAAAGAAAAGATGCCAAGTTGATCTGGCGGATTGCAGGAAAGAAAAAAGAGCACTTTGATACTGATGTTTGGCCGTTGTAGGTGTCGAGGGTCACTATATTCCCCCAGTCCAAGGTCACCATATTCCCCTAGGACGTGATCATCTTACGGCATGAAAATATTGCCGGTCAAGCTGGAACCATATCAGTATCCCAACGTGAACCTTCCTTTCGATACGAGCGACCGGACGTTACAATGAGCTTGACGGCACCGGAAACAAGCCGATCCATAACCGCCCCTCAGACGATGGGATCGGGAAAAACCGAAAACCAATCCTCTGGAGGACGTTTTGAAGTAGTTATTGAGAGGAGCACTGAAAACCCGACCGGAAACCAGATTGTCCTTTACGCGCAATTTTCTGCCCATCAACCTGGATCCTCTTCATCAATTCACTTCCAGAAAAGATATCCTCGCTGCAGGGCTCCCGGTTTTTCAGCTTGTCAAACACCGCCATACGAATCGCCGTTTTGTTTTACATGATGGGGGTAGTATACATTTTATTTGTCAGATTGTCCTTATAAACACTTTATCGCGGTGCCACGCGAGGAAGGGGAGGTGTTTTTCGTCGATCCAGCGCAGGTGGAGGGGGCTGTCGAGGTGGAGACAGGCGAGGTCGCCTTTATCAAGGGAGGGGCTTGCAAGGAGCGTTCCGGAATCGGTAAAGGTAACAAGGCCTGTATCGAAGAGTGCGTCAAGGTGTGCGGCAAGCAGAAAACCATTGTAGACGTTGAGGCGCTCTGCATCGTTTTGGCACTCTGCCCAGGGTTTTGCGTGGCTTGCCCTCAGGAGTTGCGGGGTATGTATGCCAGTAAGTGCACATCCTCCTCCCCAATATGAAAGCAGGGCTTTTCTATAGAGATCTTGACCTATGCGGGTGCGAACGAGTCGTTCAGTTTCGGTTCCCGATATCTCGGGAGTATCCTGCAGTTCTTTGTCTATGAGAATGTTGTACTGTTCCAGAGGCTGGTTAGGTAGGGCAACGAGGAGTTCCGCTGCCCGGCGAAGGAGGGTTCCCAGTAGTTGAAGGCTCCATACCTTGAAGCTTTGTGCGTCTCCTTCAATACCTTCCGGAAATCCGCGAAGGAGTTCTTCCCTGTCTACAGGCTGGATGAAGTGTACCTGATACTCTCCGCTGCCATTTCTGCTACTCAAAATATCAACGTTGCCATTGTGTCGGGAAGATGCAAGGCTGATGTTTTCGCTGTTCTTCTCCAGTACACATTCCCATCCGTTATCTGTCCCTGTTTTTGTAATGAGGGTCTGTTCAAGGGTGTTCATAAATTCCTTCTGCTTCCTCTACTTACGGTTTGACAGTCCATTATAATGGATATATACTTAAAATGAACCTGAAAGTTGGCTCGACTAACCAGTAGGGTTCCCCCGGGGCGCGAATGCGCCCCTATTTATTTACCCAGACACGTCCAAATTGATCCGAAGGCGATGCTTTCTTCACGAAAACCGGGTCAAGTCTTTCAAAATACTTCGTAGCACCTTGTTTTTTTATCACTTTATTGGGCTTGAGATACTGAGCGGTAAAATAAGCAATAACATCGACAATTTGGATGAAATAAGAATGTCTTGAATCTCGAAAAACCGGATCCTCAATAATTTGTTTAATCGGCAAGTTACGGGGAATTGGGCCAAATTTGCTTGGTATTGGATTAAATCTGCGCATTTTTCGTTGCAGGTTTCTAAGGTCTTCTCCACTTGTGTTATCGGCGATAATTATTCCTCGCTCATCGGCGTTTCCGGGTCCGGGAAAGTTATGTGCATTCATGGTATTCTCGAATCGTTGAAGAAGCGTACTCCATCCCCTTTCGAATACTGTTTTCGGGTCTGTAAAATGTTCTTTTTGAACAATAACGGTAATCACCCCTATTGAATCCTGTGATGCTATCCAGTCTATGGTGTTTCGGAGGATCATAAATCGTTTATTCCGCTCGATACCATGAAAATCACTTACTCGTCCATTAACCATAACTTGTGCATGAATTTCCTCTCGTAGTTTAAATCCTGTCGCCATTTTTATGCTACGCCTAAAATCGATACAAGAGTCTAAGACATCATGCCAACGCAGTTCATGAATGACCAAACCGGAGAGAATAAAAAACTGTGAGCTTCCGGGGCTGACGCCGGTATCACCGCTTTCGTCAACGTACATCAAGTACACTATTCAACCTCCGGTAACCGTATGCCCACCTTATAATAACGATAGAATTGCTTGATTAGCGTATTGGGTAAGATCTTCCGTTGATAATACTGCGAAGCAATTTCAGCATCAGAATTATGATTTGGATACACAACCATGCAGTCAATAACCTCGTTGCGGTCTTCGCCCCTCACCCTCAATTTTTCAAGTATCCCGATATCCCGCGCATACCCGGCAATTTGCCGGATATCGTCAGCCTCATACTTATCGCTATACTGATATTTGTATTTCGCGTCTATAACGATTTTATTTTTGATATCCAGAAAATCCGTATTACCGTATTTGCCCTTACTCTGATAATCCAGAATGGTGTCCGGGATTTTTGAGAGCTGGACATAGGCATACAGCTCGAAAAGTTTGGCCATATCAATAATGAAGGGCGGAACGGTTTTTTTAGTTGTCATATCCGCTATCTGATACCCTTTATGACTGAATATCATTTTTGCCAATCGGAGGGTTTCTGCGTATTCTCTATACAACGGATTAGACTTAATGCCATGAAGTTCATAAGGATGCTTGATCGTTCCGATGTTCTGAAAATATTCTGCCAGGGATTCATACAGAGCAATTGTACGAACGCCATTGACAGTATTTGATCTTAAACTCTTAAGATAATTTAGAGCAATTCTGTAGGCCGAATGCAGAAGTCGATTTTCAATACAGTCTACAGAATACTCCTGATACCTGCACATGACCCGATCGGGGCGCATGCCCAAGACATTCTTTTTGAAATGCGCGCCAATCATTATTTTACCTTTTAGTTTTGCCGTCAGGTTTTCTTCCCGCTGTACATATCCCTTCTTTAATGGCCGTTTAAACAGGTCTTTCAGTAGATGTAAAAAGTGATGGGCCAGAAATGGCGAGAAGTCGAATTCGTCATTGGCAACTTCTATGAATGGTTTGTCCAGACGAATATCGTACGCATCACCAAGATATGAAGCGGTGACCGGAGACGAGAGACATTCCATGAACATCACATGATAATCGGGTTCGCGGCCGTCGCCATAGATCTTTGGCTTTACTCGAAGAACATGGCTCTTGTCGAGCCAATCCAACCCAACGTAATAGCTCAGCCTGCCACCGGGAGCGAGGCCAAAAGCCCAGATTTTGGAAATATCCCCGTTCTCGGGCTGTTGTCGATAGTGTATCTCATCTTCCGAAACTGAAGTAGTTATCCAGTCATGTTCCCGGAAGTCATGGATCATCTGAGTATCAGACATCTTGAGTGCTTATTTCTCTGATTAAAGAGGTATAGGAATCGTCCTGACAATTAATGAGGCCATCCTTACGATACTCCTCAAGGAGCGGTTTGAGTTCATACTTAATTTTCATTTCAAACTCTTCTAGTGTTTCTGCCATCAGATAGCTATGGCCGATCATTATGTCCTCGGGATTGAAGTCGCTGGAAATCGTACCAGGGGTTTGAAAGAAAGCCGCTATAGAGTCGTAGACACGCAGCGCCTGATCCCTAATGGCTTCAGCTTTTCCAGAATAGTAATTCTCGAGCGCCTTCCTGTCGGATTTCAGGGTATAGAACGCAAACCGCCGTCTGAGTGCATAATCAATTTGACCAAGGCTCCTGTCTGCGGTATTCATGGTTCCGATGATGTACAGATTATGGGGGACCGTAAAGTCCGAGTGTGAATAGGTCAATTTAACGGATATCGTTTCGATTGTTGAAGTTGTATCGTTGGGGTCTGTCTCTCTCTTGTCTGTTTCAAGGACAGT
>JAFGPZ010000259.1 GCA_016935935.1 Deltaproteobacteria bacterium | reverse complement strand
CAAGAGTTGCATTGCCGCCAGTTCCATGTCGTCCCTCGGCAGGCAGATCTCCCATTTCTTTTCTCCACACAGGAGTTCACGAAGAGAAATCTTTTCCAAACCGCCGCCTGTTAGGGGTCGGACCGGTATCCATTGTTCGGTCAATAAATTCATTTTTCCTTCTCCAATCCCGTGTCTTTGTGATAGCGAAAGGTTGCTCCTTTAGAAAATCCCTTGAAGCCTTCACCATCTCTTTTCATATCGAGCCAACACCGCCCTTCATCGTTATTTTCAAAGAAACGCCTCCATGATTTTGGCACGCCGACAGTATTGAGTGTCAGACATTCGAGCCGGTCATATTCGTTTACTGATTCCAGAATTGTCCCATCCATCAACATGGTCCCCTGAGATGTCAAACAAAATGGCACGACTGCCAGATTCATATCACCATCACGCGTAACGGCCATCACAAACTCGTCTGTGTCGGCACAAGGATTCATTGCCGTATCCACCATATAACGGGCCTTGTAACGTTGTAATTCCTCTATTTCGTACTGAAATTTTTCATATCCTCGTTCTACTTCTTCTGGTTCCTCTCCCCAGGCACTATCGCGGTAAACTTTTTCTATCCATGTGCGGTAGGCATTGGGGAACACGATCTGTCCGTCAGGTGCATGTAATAACATCTCGGTAGTACGCCAGAGGACACGGGTATTGGAATAAATCAGCCCGTGTAGCCCATAATAGTCATAACTTAAGGGTAAAAGGATAGTGCAAAGCGGTCTTTTAAACCCTGACGGGCGCTTACGGCGATGCCGGTGAAGCCTGCCCATCCTTTGGAAAAGAAGGTCTAAGGGACAAAGTTGGGTAATAAGCCAGTCGAAATCGACATCCAAAGATTGTTCGACAACCTGAGTTGCTACCAGAATCCGTCCAGGCTTGCCTCTCTCTTCAGACCCGTAGCATTCTATTACTGACAATTCTTTTTCCTGTCTGTGTCTGTAACAATAACGGGCATGGAAAAGGTCAACCGGCAATCTGGTCATGCTCCGTAGTGTACGTACCACATCTTGTGCTACATCCACAAGATTGCATACTATGGCAACATGCGCTCCAGCATCGGCAGCATGCACAATACGAAGCAAAAGCGCCTCGTCCGGCTTCATCCGAGAAAGACGAATCGGCTCCATTTTTACAAAGATTTGTCTTGTATGTTGCGACGGATCAAGTTCAAAATGTTCTGTTGTCGTTCCATTCGTCCAGGTTATCAGCGGATAAGGCATATGTATTTCTTGCACATCCAATTGTACAGACCATGCTGCGCAGATTTGACGAAGCTGACGTGTGGAAAGCGTAGCGGAGAGGAGTATCGCAGTTCCGCCTGACAACTTTTGTTGTCTCAAGACCTCTTCCAGCAAACCATACATATAAGTGTCATAGGCATGTACTTCATCGACAATCAAAATGCTTCGTCCCAGTCCGAACCCTCGGACAAAGCGATGCCTTACCGGCAACACCGAAATAAGAACCTGGTCTATTGTACAAACTCCTATCTGACCAAGAAATATCCTTTTTCGACTCTCGGCAAGCCATTTGGCGCATTGAATCCACCCATCTTCTTGCTCGTATCCTTTGAGAGCCCTGTGTTTCAAATCGGCAAAAGTCTTGTTAAATTTGGCAAAGCCATGAGCAAGTACGACGTTGGGGTGATCGTTGAAAAGTCTTTTTGCCAGAATCGTAATCCGATCAAGCATTGCGTTCGCCGTAGCTTGCGTTGGAAGGGCAAAAACGATTGAATCAGCCAATCCTGCATCAATGATTCGCCACGCATATGCCAATGCTGCCTCTGTTTTTCCGCTGCCGGTCGGCGCTTCAACCACGGACAGTCCAGTCTTTAGTGGTAACTGATCCACCATGGTCTGAACAGAGCGGGGGCTGTTATCTGAGGGAAGCAGAACGTCAATTCCCGAATAGGAATGCGGATGTGATATCATGCCGGCATATTCGAGGATTTTGGTAGCGTCGATACGGTAACGTTTGTCAAAATATTCCTCAAGATCAAGGGGATGTTGAAGGAATGAGAAAAGTTGTTCATCACATCGGGAGCCTAGCCAATCAGCGATTGAACAGAACCCTGCCATTAACGGTGAACACGGCGGAGGATTGTCTTCTAAAGAGATGCCAACCGGTTTCAAAAAGATGCGTTCCAGTAGCGCAAGCCAGTCTCTTCTTGCCTTTTTGTCGATATCCGAAAATGTGGTATTGCAAATGGGTGGCAAGTTTGCGTCGGATATATATTCAGCTGCCTTAATATGTCCGTGATGCCCCATTACTGCTTCAAGCCATACTTTCCATAATGACCATCTTGCGGAATTGACTTCACTTGGTTCGTCGAGAAAGTCTAGTCCGGTAATTGACCTATCGGGATCGATTCCAAGAAATTCACCGTGATCTTGCATAAACCAGAAAAGTCCGGCTTCACCGTGATAGTATTGTTTGCAGTCATGTTCAGAGGGAAGGGTTATGCCTTTTCGCACATTAGGGTATAGGAACCGCCATGCTGATTTCGCTCTAAGTTGGAAACGAACATCGAACTTTCCATAATCATGAAGTGCTGCAAAGAACAGTACCCAGGCCCTCATTTGTTCATCTTTCAAATTACCAAAATTGCAGAAAGATCGACGGATGGAGAAGCTTCTTTCCCACCACGCAGCAACAACAGCCGCCACATCAAGGCAATGGTACGGCAAAAGATGATAGGAAATAGTCCCGTCTTCGGACGTGCTTGTCTTGCCCCAATATCTATAGTAGCTTTTCATTTCATCGTTCATCGTTTGACCATTTCCATCCATATCCGTGCCGCCATCCGGGCATCGTCGAGTGCCCGGTGTCTCCGAATATCCGGCGGGATTTCCCCAAATAAATGTCGATACACCGTATCAAGCTTGTAATTGAGCAATCCGGGATAGCGCTTCTTGCTCATTTCCATGGTGCAGATATACCGATTGTTTAATGTCATTGACAAACGTCCGGCCTCACGCCTCAAAAAGTCCATGTCAAACCACGCGTTATGGGCAATGATGATGCTGTCCTTCAGAAAAAACTGGAGCCGTGGAAATATGTCCCCGAACTTCGGCTGATTGATCAGCATGTCATTGGAGATCCCGTGTATCCGTTGGACCTTGGGGGATATTTTTCTTTCAACACTGACCAGACTCTCGAATTCCTCGGTCATACAGCCTTCTTCGATTGCGACCGCTCCGATCTCGATCATCCTGTGTCCTTTCCTAGGTGAAAGGCCCGTTGTTTCAATATCAAGCGCGACATAACGGAAAGATTCATTCAATGTTTTCGCCTACCAATACATTTCATCGCATTTCAAGATGTGAAAACGTCTATTTTACCGGGAGTGCCGAACACAAGTGTTAGACCATTTTTACTTTCTCAGCATTCCCCACGCATCGAATCGCTTTGTACATTCCTTTTCCGGAAGTCTGCTCCGGCACAATAGCATTCGGCTTAAGGCCTGAGCCGCCTCTGTCGGTGTGATGAGCCGGTGTTCCACCATCTTATCCAGAAGAAATAATGTACCGTGAAGCTTGATCCCTTCGCGGCCTGTGGCCTTTCTCAACTCACCGTCGCCGCTCAAAAGTGGTACTTTGAGGTGCCGTGCCAGGACCAAACCCGAAATATCAATGCGGGAGGGCCTAGGATAGTTTTGAATCATTTCGACCATTTCAAGTACGAGGTCTGGGCCTAATGATTGCGTTTCCAATCCCAGTGAAATGAGGTCGGCACCTGCCGGTTGTTTCAGTTCTTCATAGATAAAATCGGTGGTTATAAACCGGTATGGCAGTTTGAAGACAGTCGTGGTTATTCTGCCGTGATGTGCATCTATCCATATATTGCTGTCAGTTACGAATATCGACGGGGAATTTGCCATGTCGCTTGCTTTCGTGTTCGTAGAACGCGTCAAGAGATTTTCCCAACAATTCGGATGCCTTGGACGCTGAGATTACGTTTTCTTCGAGGGCTCGCACAATCAAACGGGTCATACGGTCCGGTTTTTCCGGTATAATTTGATCTCCCGGTTCTTTCAGGTGCCATCCTTCCCTGCGGAACTGTTCGAAGACACGTTTGGCGGACGTCTTTGGAATTACAGAGAGGTCTTCCGCCCGGTGTATCCACCCCTGCATACTGAGCCCATATTTGTGTTTTAAAAGGTGAAGCTCAAAGGGATTAAGGCTTTTTCTTTTTTTCCCCAGTTCGGCATAGACTATATCTTTGGGAACCAGGAAGGCACCGGCAAAGCGGTTGGCGGCCTTCTCGCTGTTCATCGATTCGGGGAGGTCTAAAATGAGATGCCCCAGCTCATGGGCAAGACTGAACCGTTGCCGGTCACCTGGCATGTCTTTTTTAACAACGATGACAGGTCGCGCATCATCCATGATAAAGGTGCAGCTGTCAAAATCACTATGACCCTTGATACGGCCGACTTTTATACCGTTCATTTCCAGAATTTCTATCAGGTTTTCCACCGGCGCCAGTCCCAACGACCATTTTTTTCTGAGATATATGGCTGCTTCTTCCAGGTCTTCTTCATTTGCTATCCTTTGCTTTTTCAGAAGGGCGTATAATTCATCTAGATCATAGAGGGTTTCGATTTCCAAGTATCGTTCCAGCCAGTCCTGAATTTCCGCTGTGATCGCCCGTTCATCCTTGAACTTTAATCGTGATTTCTTCCGATACACGGGATCGAACGAAGTGATCGATGTAGTCCTGAAAAAATACTCAACCTTGACATCCAATGCTTTTGACAGGCGCAGTAACACATCGGAACCGGGCACATTGATGCCCCGTTCGTATTTGGAGATCGCCTGTGCGCTTACTCCGGCTTTTTCCCCAAGATCACGCATGTTTAAACCAGCCCTTTGTCGTGCGATTTTCAGTCGGCTACCTATGGGGTTACCCATAATTCATTACCCCCTTCTTTTTCATTTGGTTTACAAAATATCACAATAATTATATTTTGTAAACCTATTTTTGCAAAAATTTTCTAAATTTTGCAGAAATTGCTTCGGAAAATCTTAAATTTCTCGATCAGTAACTTTTACTCTAATATCTTCTAAATCTCTCGAACGTTTAGCACGGATTTTTTGAATGACAAGATCTCCATAATAACTTTGATATTAATCAGTTGGGCCTTATCCGGCAGTTTCATCTGCAACTTTTTTGGAGATAAACCGAAATAATAATATTTATCTTAGAAATAAAAAAAACCCGTGGCTTTTATTTATGCCACGGGCTTTTAAAATAGCGTTTCACCGAGACCCTACGGTCTTGGCTTTCCTGCTTGAAAATTGAGAACTTTGGACGATGTATCCTAAGGCGATGTAAGCAGCCTCTTTACCAGGAATGCCATAATCTACAACTCTCAATTTTCCATTTCGAAATTTTATTAATTTCACCAATCCTTTGATTTTACTCGTTTCCACATTCTTCCTCCTTAATTGGATTTTAATTCACGGGGGAAGGAGTCCTTCTCCCTGTCGGAAAGTCCACTCTGTTGAACCTCCCGATGGGAAGAAGGACACATGATGAAAAGAGGGGGATGAGACGTTATTTAACGCCCCATCCCGCAAAACAAAGGATTATCATGCCCTAAGAATAGCTCTCTGGAGCATATCTTTAACAAAATCCTCCTTTGAAGTCTCAGTTACTGACTTAATTTCCACACAAACCGCGCCGCCAAAGAACACATAATTTCCGTCGCATACTTCTTCTGGTTTATCTAAATAAAATGTGCCGGCATGTTTATTGGCAATTGCAATTGCCTGTTCCAAATTTTCGGTCTCGATAAGATAATCATAGGTGTACTCCTGCTCTCCATTGATTTCTTCGAGAGTGTAATGGTAATATTTTTTCCTTTCCATGGCACTACTCTCCTTGATTTTGGTTCGCTAATACTTGTAGGGAAGTTCCTTGATCAAGGTGCGGAGCTCCGAAACCTCTGCTTCATATTCCGAATCTGTTTTTTCTGTGTCAATGTCAAGAACTTCAAGGTTAAGATCAGGAATATTTGAATATGCCTCTACCGCAATACCACCCTCCACAACTACCACTATTTGATTCTTCATGTTTACCTTCCTTCAACATTCTCTCCTTTTCGGAGTGCTTCAGTTGTATACACATGAGCCGCAACCTGCTCACCTTCCTCTTCCAGATAAAAAGCTCCCTTTTGAATTGCCTTAACTATGTTGGTTTCTTCTGTAAGTTGAGCAATAGTATAATCTGCAATATAGCCCGTACATAGATCATCCACGAAAAACTTATCCGAATCCGCGTCGTAGAATATGATTTTCCGGGTGAAAGTCCCGTGGTTCAGCGTGAGGAAAAATTCTTTCGGTTCTTCAGAAGTGAGACTTTTTAAGTGTTCTATGCTTTCTACTTTAACTTTTACCATGACGAACCTCCTCCTATCCTTGTTCTCGCGCAATACTGCCTTTTAAATCCTTATGTCATACACATAAACCGCAAGCCCTTTGTTGCAAAGTTGACGGGAAATAATAGGCTCAATTTTGACCCAGTCACCTCCTGCCAAACCACTACCTATTCTGGGCATGTGAATACTGGCTCCCAATTCTTTTGCCCCTTCGGCAATTTTACTTAAACACTGCTCTAAAGCTTGGTAACGAATGGGGGGACCAGCTTTTGTATGCCGGATTCCTTTCTGCCCGATCATGTTGACGACCCAAATGTCTGAGTTCACTTGGATGGACTGAATAGCGCCAAGCCGAAAATCACTTTTTGTTTGATACCATTCCCGATAATACCTCTTAATTTGCGGCCAGCGCCTGGATACTGCAAGAACAAAACCCTTTCCCCAAGCTCCGATATCATTGCAGATATGGATAATCATCTTGGGACCGGGTGTCTGCGGCGCCGTGGCATCTCCAATTACGTATGTTATTTTACCCATTTAATATTTCCTTTCCTTGATTTTCTTGTCTGTTCAAAACCAACGTACATCACCTGAAAATATTCTCCAGTCTCCAAATCCTGAAGGATATCTCCAAATAACATTGAGGTATGTTTACATGTCTCCGTTTTCTTTCATGCTGTGATAGCAGTTCCTGCCCACGATAATATGATCGTATATTGGAATATTGAGAATATTTCCCGCCTGCATGAGCTTGTTTGTCAGGTCGATATCTTCTTTGCTTGGATTCGGATTCCCGGATGGGTGATTATGAGCCAAAACCAGCGACGCAGCAGAAGCTAAAACTGCTGCCTTGAACACTTCACGAGGATAGACCATCGCAGAGTTCAACCCTCCAATAGCTATAAGGTTCACACCTAAAGGAACAAGTCTTGTGTCAAACAAAATGGAAATGAAGAACTCCCGATCTTTGTTCTCCAACCCGGCACGAATATATTGATAGACGCCTTTAGCGTTCATAAGAGGTTTTTGGGATTTTGAAGTACTTTCCCCGGTTCCCTCTCTTACCAATTCTATCCGGTATTTTGTTCCAGGGAATTGAGTCGAATATATCCTTTCCATCTTTTATCTTTCCTCTCTATTAAAAGCGCAGCTTTCACACCTTGTTTTATCTTTGCACTTCTTACACACCTTGTCATAGCTGACTATCGTTGGCAGAAAAGCAAAGATTTCCTCGATTGCCAAGGTCATTGGAACCCCTAATGCCCAAGCGATTCTCCTTAATGTGCGGCTACTTTCCAGTGATAATTCGGGAGTATATGCCATAAGTAACCTCCTTTTCTCATTTCCAGTCATTCACGCAAGCGTTACAGCCCCAAACCTTTATAAAATCCCGCTTCTTTGGCCGTAATGCTTGAACAATTCCCCCCTCAGCGTCATAAATAACAACTTCGGAGCGTTTGACAGTCAGCCCGCCGTTGCGGTTCTCAAAGTCATTTGTTCCATTCAAGGTAATAAAGCCGCACGCCTGGCAATACACTGCTATATCTCTCCGGGAAATCTCTCGAATCTCTCTCCCTCCCTGATAATATTCTTGTTTTCGGCTATCCGTTCCCCACATGGCTATACCTCCGTTAAAAGCCCTTTCAATCTTCCGGCAACTTCCGGGTGGAGTTTTAGCGTTCCCCCTGATGTTTTTATGCTTTCCCGCTTTGCGATTTCTTCAAGTTGTTCAGCGAGTTTTTCAATAGGGAGACGGTCAACGATCTCCGCAATCTCCTGATACTGCTTCCTGAAATCGTGGTAAAACGGAGACCAGCTTTCCCCAAGATTAACTGAATTTAAAACAAAGCAAGTTGTTCCCCCTCCAATCCTTGAAATCTTAGGATTGTCCGGCATGCTTAGTATCCGTTTCTTCAGATCGTTTTTTATCTGTTTAACGTGCCCGTTAATCTCTGATATTTTCATTGTTCTAACCCTCTCATCTCTTTTTCACCTATTTCACAGGGCCGCTTATTTCTTCTTTGTTGGATATCCTTCTTGCAATGCCCTGTACGATAATTTCCTGGAATACATCGTCAGCTTCATCACTGAAACTGCAATAAGATATATCTCCTTCATGTTTGATGAATATCAGCCCTCCGTCTTCGGTAAAACAGTACCCGATACGTAGATCAGACGGCATGCCGTCATAGTAAAGTGGTTCCGCCATCAGAAGAGGACCCGCCTTGACCTTCAATTACCTGCATTTGAGCATCTTGAAGGCTATCATCTGAGTGTTGTCGTTTTGATTCATAATGCTTCACTCCTTATTCTTCTATTGCCACCCATTCACTTGGCTCATTTCCGTCAAATTCAGGCGGCGTTTTACATTGCCGTATTGCATCGTCTTCGTCCTCTGCTTCAATACCCTCCCACAATGAATGCGGAGTGAGAAAGTAAACGGTGTATTTTGGCATTTCCATATCTCCTTTCTTATGCTGCCTTTCTTTGCTGTTCCCGGGTTTCAATACCCTGGATGACCTTTGAAGCGGTAGATACAATCCGGTCAAACGATGTCCTAATATCCACATCCCGGGCTTTATAGATTGCCAGATAGGTGGGGGACTTCGTTTCAAGATTGAAATGATTACATACGATGTATGCGACCGCCTCCGCTTCAGTCTCCTTCAGCTTCTTCGATAACGCTATCCGCTCTTCTTTACTGTGCAGCAGTTCATGAGCAAGTTCATGCGTAAGAACGTGGAATTTCTCTTCATCAGTGAGAGACTTAAGTGCTACAATTTGTCCCCCCATAGAAATTCCCTGCGAACGGCCAAGATCGCCGACGTAGCTGAGCCTGATATTACGGGAGGAAATGTACCCCTCGAGTAACGGCAGAATACCTCCGGCATCTCCGATAACACTCAAAGCATCAGGCGTTTCAGGTACCGGTTCCCCTTCTGTCTGAGATACGTCCCAGACATACACAACTTTGAAAAGGGTTACCGGCCTGTCTTCTTTTTGCTTAACATCTCCTTTCATCTCTTCCACAATTCCTTTCTCATCCGGCTTCGGTTCTTGCTTTTGCTTGACCCTTATGGGAGCAAAGATGGGAATTCCCTTCTCACCCTTCTTGACTATGCGGCCAAGCTTCTGCCATGCACGGAAACCGGCAACTAGAGTTGCATCCGGCCTGGACAGCCAGATCAAAATTCGATTGTGAAAGGAATATTTATGAAACTTTGAACAGAAGTTGAAATAATCAAGGATTGTTTCACTCGATTCTTCATTTTTGATGTTTTCTATGAGAATGTTGATATCTCTTTCATATTGCTTTTTTAATTCGCTGCTTTTCATAACTATTTCCCCGCTATTGTTTGCCCTGCATCGAAGCAGGATATTCACCAATAATCCAGAATAGTGAACCGTCAGCGTCCTTTTTAACCTCCCACCAGCAACCGTAGAAGTCGATGACGTAACGACCGGTCAATGCTCCCGTTTTCGGGATATTATCGACACGTTCACCTATCCTGTCCTCAATAAACCCATACCGTCTTCTATATTTGCTTTTCCCCATTGTTACTCTCCATTACAAAAAGAGGGGGTAAGCTGTACCAGCTTAAATACCCCCTCTCAGTTTTCTCTTCTGCCTTTTAAGCTTTTTCCAAGGCACCTTTAAGGTCAGAGAGCCCAACGCACCTAGTAGATACCTCGATGGGCGTGTGTTTTATGTAGCCCTTCCAGGAAACCTTATCCGGTGATATACCCCAGATACACATAACCATACAGTCAGTTCTGAAATCGCTTTTTCCAAGGATCTCGTTCCATAACGGTTCAGGAAATTCTTTCACAAATATGTGATCTGTTTTCCCTTCAAGAACCGGTTCAAGGAGCTTTTCAAAATCTATTTGATCGGTGTATTTGCCTTCACGCATAAACGTATCTTCCAAAAACACGGGAGTGTAATCGGAGAACTCGACTGCAAAAGGCATGATGTCCATTTCTTTAACCTGCCAACAACGAGACTCTGCCACACGAACCAGGTTTTTCGTTACCTTAAAGGCAGCGAATTCTGCTGGAGGTGACAGGTATTCATCGTGCGTATATGCCCTTACTATGCAATACGGCATAATCCATCTCCTTTCATTCTTCTCCTATTCCGGCTATTCAATAGTTAGCCCTAAGAGACTGTAACCGGCAATGTCCATATAGGGACTTTCACCATTATAGTCTTTCCGGTTAGCTATCCTGAATAGCTTGTCTATGATCCTGACAATGGTCAGCATATCCCTGTACTGCTTGGGCTGTACGCCATTAGGATAAAGAATTTCCAACACCTTTCCGGACTTTCCGAAGGCGTCCCCGTAGGCATCCTGCTTTTCGGTGACCAGCTTACCAATGGTCAGCCCTAACTTCTCATACGCATTCATGGTATTACCTTTCTTTTTCTTAATAAGATCTCAAATACTGAGGTTTTAGTTTTACCGGACAGCGGTAATCCGCAATCCTCTCGAGATCGTCCGCCATATCAAGAAATATTTTCTTTATCCCCTCGATGTTTCCCCGGCATATTTCCTCAGAATTAACCGGTTCCATAGGATACACATCGAAAAAGGAAAGGCCAAACAGCCTCAAAAGTGCCTGAGCCGATTTATACCCGGCACCGCCTTCACCGCCGCCGTCAGTCCGAAAACCGTCACCCGTGAAGGTAGCCTCGCCTGTTGTCTTGTTGACGATAAGAAAACCGCAGCAAATATCGTCGGTAGGAACTTGCGCTATGGCAATCTCGTCACCGATGGACGTTGCCAGAGTATCTCGTAAAACTTTCAGCGATCTATAGGTGATACCAAAACTTTTAATGTCAAATTTGATCTTCATGATAATCTCTCCGGTTTTTATCCAAATGATGAATGTTATTCATGATCATCCCTCAGCAACAGGCATAATCACGTGTAACGACCTTCCGTCGCCCCTTACAATCAAGGGTGACTTTTCATTACACACTTCCAGCTGCACTGTGTCCGACACAACGGCCTTAACCGCATCAGACAGGTAACTGCAATTAAGAGATATCTTAAACGCATCGTTGTTACCTTCAGCGATTTCCACTTCTTCGGATACCGATCCGCCGGGAGTGTTCGACTCAAAAGTAAGACAGGAATTGTTCTTCGTAATGGACATTTTTTTATTCGTGTTGTCCCTGGCAATAACTTTCATTCGCGAAAGGGAATTTAATAACCGGTCTTTATTTATTTCTACAGTGATACACCCTTTCTCATTCCTGGCAGACACTATCGGGCGGTAGTCGGGAAATTGACCATCAACCAATTGTGTTATCAGAATTGCATCGCTTGTCTTAAAGACCGCCTTATCCCCGATAATGCCAATCTGAACAGAATTGCCATTGTCGCCGGATATTCTGGCGATTTCCTTCACGGCCTCTCTGGGAATGATAACTCCGTCGTTATCATCCACAGCAGAAGCGTTTTCGCAGCAATTTGCCTGACTGATAGCCAGCCTGTAACCGTCTGTTCCGATGATCCTCAAGAAATGCTTGTTTCTTTCAAAACAAAGACCTGCCAGGTAAGGCCTGTATTCGTCCTTACCGGCTGCAAAAACGGTCTGCCTGACAATCTCCTTTAAATCATCAGATTCCATAGAGATAAACTCTGCTTCTTCTAACGAAAATTCAGGATATTCATCCACGGGAATAGAGTGAAACTTAGACGAAGCGTTTCCGTAAATGATTCTGTCATCTCTGATGACAATCTCATCGTCGTCAATCAGTTTGATATATTTGAGAAGCCTGTGTCCCGCGAGAGCGGCACTTCCCTCTTGAACTATTTCTGCTTCAATCATGAGGCGTATACTGATGACGAGATTCGTGGCGGTCAGAGATACGCCGCCGTTTTCTGTCTTAAAGAGAACGTACTGCGCGGCCTGGTGATGTGTCTTTCTGCCCAGGCTGAGAACTCCTGATATTCTTTCTAACGCCTTCACTAAAAGGTCTTTCTTGATTTTAACTTCCATCAGTTTCTCCTTATCACCTGTACAAGGAGGGATTATTTGTTTCCCCGGAGGGGAACAAGTTATCCCCTCCGGGAAGTTCTCATATCGTTTGTCGCATCTGATTACAGTATCCCGGCAATTGCCTTTCCAACAGATACCCGTAACTCAGGCAAGGCTTCCTCTAAATCGAGGTTCACCTTATTAGCCTTCGAGACAACCCTTGTTCTGAATCGTTTAAAATTTTCTTTCGTCTTCATTACCTGCTTGATTTTTGTCTGTGATCCCTGTGACAGGTCAGAATCAACCTTCTGCTCCACAGCCATCTTAGTTCTTTCAGAAATTTGAACGTCGGTAACCATAGAATAGATGACGTTCTTGACCAGGGCATTTGTTATTCTTTCAGTCAGACCACCGGCGAGTACGCCAGCACCGCCTCCGACAAGATATCCGCTGGATGAATCAGTTACACTGTGGCCTATCCCGGCACCGATCAATCCTCCAACCAGCCCGCCATAACCGCCTGCAAGTGCCTGTCGAAGATCCGCAGGTTTAGCCTTGCCGATGAAAAGCACGTTAACCTGAAGCAGATAGTGCGCTTTATCAGGGTCACTTTCTATGCGATAACCTTTTGAGATCATCTCGCTGGAAATAACGCCTCCAATGTCGATATTTTTGTCGGATGTATTCTTGATCTGCAGAAAAACCGTTTTAAGTTCCGGTCCCACCGGATCAAGAAAAACGCTATCCGACATCTTTGATTCCACTTCCAGGTTTCTGTGCTCTATTGCGGTGGTCATTGCCGCGCATCCTGAAAGCATGAATACAAAGATTAACGCCAATACTATTATTCGCATTTTTCTCATTTTTTGAATCTCCTTAGTGGCTAATGTTTCCCGGGATGCCTTTCTTAGGCACCGGTTTAATCCATGCTTTTATTTTCCTGTCCCATACAAAACCCGCTCTTTTCAGTTCGTTTCTGAACAGAAAGGTATTCTGGCGAGCAACAAATCCTCCCAGGAGTTCGCTGTAGGACATGGCTGTTCTTAAAATTACCCTCCAGTTAAACTCATCAGGTGTGGGAATGCAGTTTTGCTTTTGGGCATTTTGCGCCCTTAAAACCTGCTCAACCGCTTCGTTCATAAAAACCTCCTTTCAGATATAGAAAAGGGAAGTCAGACAATGCTGAAACTTCCCTTTTATACCTACAATGTTTTATGATGGCTTACGCGGGTGCAATACCTCAAAAAGGTATATCATCCTCAGGAATTAGCGAGCTATCGACAGAAGTTTTATTGGGCTTGTTTCCATTCCCAAACTCAAGCATTTTCATGCCCTGAGCCACGATTTCGGTAACCTGCCTCTTATTGCCTTCCTGATCTTCCCACGACCGGGTTTGCAGTTTACCATCAATAAGGATTAACTTTCCCTTGGTCAAGTGTTTGCCGCAAATCTCTGCCAGGTTTCCCCAGGCTACGATCCTGTGCCATTCGGTCTTTTCCTGTTTTTCGCCGTCTTTTACCCATGTTTCCGATGTAGCAAGATTAAATGTTGCAACCGGCGTGCCTGACTGAGTATATTTAGTTTCAGGATCAGCTCCCAATCTTCCGATTAATGTCGCTTTATTATACATAATTTGCTCCTTTTTATTGTTTTTTTAACTTGTTTGAGCCTGAACTATTAAAATAGCCAGGCTTTTTCTGTGTTTGCCGCACCTGCGTGAGTTCACTCAGAACGATCTTGTAGAATTTCTGTGAACCGTTACGAATATTGTCGTAAAGGTAAACAATAAACTCCTGGGGTTCCTGCTTTTTTATAATCGCAACTACTGAATCCGCATGGGCGGCATTTGCCGATACACGGATCCTCCTGTCCGATACAGGATAAATTACGGTACCGAGATCCAGTAATTCACCTAACATAGAGTCGTTATCACAACCGAGCTCAACTTCTACTTCGATACCAAGCAGTTCCTGATCCATGTCTTTTCCACCCCCCGTCTATTGTACGAGATAAACCCATTTCCGGAGTTCCTGTGAAAACTTAAAACCTGCGTCTTTAAGATCCTTTCTGTTCCGGTACACGCTGCTTCCTTCAGCTACAACGTGGCTGTTCTCGCGTTTGTACCTGACTCCTTCTAGTTTGGGCAGTCCTTCAGGTAATCCGGACAAGCCGTCATCTGTATTACCGTGCCGACTCTGATCATCGTTTTTAACCGCTGGGAGAGGAGTATCTCCCGCCGCGGATATCTTTTTATCAGGCGGCGCCTGTTTTTTCTTCAGGCTCATCTCAGCCTTTTTGAGGTCCTCCTGCTGTTTAAGAGCTGACAACAGTTCATCGGCGGAACAAAACTCACCGCCTCCGTAACCCGCTGTGAACAGGGCTCTGCCCAACGCTGACGTCTCGCAGTTTTCCACGGCGGATGTCGTGTTTATGAGCCCGTTTCCTCTCACCTCTTCAGCATGGCCCGTCGCTACAATTCTTCTGTCCGGGTCTATTATGCGCGCCTCGCACCGCACGGTCTTGGCGTCATAAAACAGCTCTGTCGTGACCTGCCATCCAGAGCTGATAGGGTACTTTTCACGAAACCTGCGCAATCGCTCAGCGACGGTTTCATAAGTCTTTTCCTCCACCGTTCCCGTCTTTTTGTTTTTTTTCTCAATTATTACCGGCATGTTGCCCTCCTGAGATTATGTTCCCGGTACGGGACAGAACTTTTGGACATACATGAAGTCCACATTTTCTATTTGTTCCCTGACAATGACCGCATTGGTTTTTTCCTCTACAATCTGGGAAGAATTTGCTTGAACCAGTATTTCTTCAAACGGTTCACCGTTCCGAAACAGCGTTGCTTCATAGAGCTGCATGGTCCACCTCCTTTCTTTTGAATTAGTGAAGAAGGCGGATCTCCCCCAGGGGAAGAAAAATGCCTCCCCCACAGGGTTGCCTTTATGATTTACCTAATTTACTCTTACGTAAGTCGTTTCCCCTTCATCTCCATATTCCTCCCAGACTTCAGGAAGAGACTCTTTGAGAGCATTGATGTTCATTTTGGGATTACGACGAGTTATTTGCCGTACCAAGGAATCACCTATCCTGATAGCTCTGCCATCATTACCGCCGTTGGCATTAACGATAGCCTCAGCAAAGATAACCGCGATTCTTTTCATGGCTTTTTCCGCTTCATTTTTAGCCGTTCTCAGCGTAAGATATTCCTCAAGTTCGTCATAAAGAGGAACTTCGGGTACTTTTTCGCTGATGGAAAACGCGGGACAGTCCGGTCTGTAGTGACACCATGCGCACAGAGGTCCTTCTTCCGTAGGTATCTCTGACGCATCAGTGTCAAGATTCAGGTGGTCCCATATCTTTTCAGCTTTTTTTACCAATAGCCCAAAAAACGCCGCGTCAGGCTGGAAATTATCAAAAGTTTTGATCTGTCCATCGCCGACACTGACAGCAACTGTCGCACCCTTAATGTCCGTGCTTATGTCGTTGAGAGCTAAGATACCCATCTGGTAATGGAGTTGCCTTGGCCAGCCGATATGCGGTTCACTTGGCATGTCATCGACACTTTTACATTCCAGTACCAGAATCCCCCCTTTGCTCACGTTAATAACAAAGTCAGGATGTACCTTTAGGTAAGACGCATGGGGATGAGTGTATTCAGGCTGGTAAATGTATTCGATATTCTCGGCATCAAGAGCACACTTAACAATGCTTTCAGTTATATGCCCTCTTATAAACCTTACCAACGCGGCCAGGCTGAACCTGGCAGGATGTTTCTTTGAAAGCACAGCCTGTCGGATGCATCCACTGACATCTGAGGCTCCGACATATCCTGTCCGGTCACCCAGATCAGCAGCCGATTTTACCGATATGTGCTTTCTTATTCCTTTTTCTATTATCTCTCTGATTTCCATAGAAATCTCCTTTAACATACAGAAATAGCTTGACATTTTAACTGTTTTGCGGTATGAAAATTTAAAGAAATTCACAGAGGACAAAGATGAAAGTAATTAAGGGAAACTTCCAAAAGAATATTTGGAAGCATGACCGAGCGGCATACAGTGACAATGATATTGACTTCGTAAATGAAGCCCTTCGTGAGGCAGGCCAGCACGATCCCAGATGGCTCAAACTGCTCTGGAGAAAACGAAAACTTAAACGAAGCATCCGCTCTATTGAGTAAAGCAGTTAATCTTCCCTTCTTACTGTCATTAAGTATTTTCCTTTGCGTGAAGGCTTTATCGTTATGGTAAGACCGTGTGCAGCAAACGCTGCCGGCTTTTCACCAAATATTTCTTCAACTTCCCCGCCACTTAATTCAAGGATACAGCTTTGCCCCCTTTTTAACGGTATTCCGCCCTGCC
Organism: Deltaproteobacteria bacterium; assembly: GCA_016935935.1. The sequence goes on along the minus strand of JAFGPZ010000259.1, from coordinate 10,487 downwards.
AGCCGGCAAGAGCATTCGCAAAATTCTTTAGATTCATTTTTTCTCCTTTTCATATAGAAAAAGCGGGCCCTGGGACCGGCACATTCAAAATATGCTTATGATGTCCTTACCGAACGTCACGGTTTCCCCAGGATTTACCCGCTTTTTCTCGCTGTTCAGGAGAAAGGCTTTATCTATACTTGTCTATTGCTTTCTAATTTTTAACCTTTCTCCCTTTCCTGTTTTTTTTCATAACATGATGATCCCCAGAGCCATTAATCCCCAGGCTGCTAAATGAAGTGTCAAGCAATAGATGAATTCTTTTCCGTCAATTGCGGTAAACACGACAAACCTCCTTTCCTGATTCTCCCGGAAAAAAGGCGCAGCTCTCCCCGAGGGAGAATCATGCCTCCCTTCGGGAGCAACAAAATAAATTGTTCTGGGATTTTAAATAATGGTGGGATTTCTTTATGACTTCACTTATACGAAAGCCAAAGTAATAAGTACCGCTCCCCATACGACAGCATTAATCATCGCAAACGCTTTCATGGCTACCTCCTTTCTGTTAATTTCAGAGAGGAAACAGTAGCCCCCCAAAGGGGAATAAAGTTCCCCTCCGGGGTTAAAGTGTTTTATCAGGGTAACGAATTTACCATACAAAAAAGGCCTACCGGTCTTACATTTATGACCTGATAAGCCTTTATTTATATTACCTTTACGCTTCCAAAAAGGAAGCTCTCTCTTAAGGGCGCAATAAAACCTTTATTTATCCTCAATCAACACGGACAGGAAGGCTTTTATCTCTCCCTTTTTAGCCTGACATGTCTGCCAGTCTCAGATACCGGACTGTGCGGTTTTAATATTGTAACCGTTTACCGGTAAATTAGGTCCCCGCGGTTCCTTTGTTAAGGCATCCAGCCAACAGGGCTCTCTCTGGATAGAGAAATAAAACTCTAATTTCAATTTAACAGCTTTATCACAGCTGTCAAGAAAAAATTATTTTTTTCTGACTATCCTGCTGCTTTAGCTGTTTTTGATGACTTTGATACTGCCGCCTTTTCCACGTCAATGACATTGATCTCCGTTTTTTCTTCGGGAACTTCCTCTCCTGTCTTATACGGATGAAAGCGCCGGGGCGGCCTGAAAGGTAAACCGCTAAGCTCTGTTACCTTTTCCGCGAACCTGTATACGTCAACGAGTATATCATGAAACTCGCCGAGCACTCCGGCAACCAGTTCCATGGGATATTTAGGGCTGTTCCCCATCTCTTTTCTCAACCTCTTAATAGCTTTGTCTATCGGAGGCTGCATATCAATCAGCGCCTTTGTGTCGTCTGTCCTGACAAGTGTTACCCTTGAATCCCTCTCCTGCACCAGAGATACTTTTCTATCTATTATCTCACGAATAAACTCTTCCCTGGATTTCTTTTTTATGTTTTCATTTTTGTCTGCCATGTTGGCCTCCCTTTTTAAATTGTATTTTGGATTTCTCACTCACATTCGAATGAATATTTCCTGTTCTTCCACTGTTTGACCATAATGCATATATACGGAACAGATATGTATATCGTCGTTGTGAGGGCTATAAAGTATGCCGATATGATAAGAACGTCCTTAAAGTCGAGCAGGAACGAGTACCAGGAATTCAGGGTTGTCATCGGTACAGAAAACCACTTATTGCGAAATAATAGCAGTATCCGTGATAACCGAGCCTCTGTAAACACCGCGAAAGCAAGGGTATGATAAAATATCATGGCGAAAATAATTTTAAAAATACCGCTCATAAAAACACCGTTCAGGAAGCTTCGTATCATTATTCTCGTATACTGGCCGTCATATAACATGCCGATCCTCCCCAAAAAAAAGGCATAGCCTATCGCAAAGCTGGCCGCTAACAGGAGCGCAAGGAGCTGGTCACCTGTAGATGGGTTAGTGCTTCCGAATACAGGTATCATCCGCTCAATAACGCCTATTGCCAACGGCGTGATAAGAATAGATATAATTCCGCTCCATAGTGTACTTCTGCACCCAACTTCCCAGAACTCGAGTTTCTGTCCTGTCGTAAAAAGTCTTTTAGGAATATCACTTCCTTGCCTTTCCAGTTCATTATTCCTTTCTATCTGGGATATTGCGTCAATAAAACCTGCCGGTTTGTGTTTTTGATCGGAGCTGATGACCAATGGTGCTCCACCACTATTCCCTGCCATTATACTTATGTTCTCTTCATTGTATCGCACCCATAAGCCTTAAAATACCGGCACCATAAGCTATAAATATGGCCATAATAAAATATGCCATGCCTGAAGCTATCTGTTCTCTTCGTATGCCAAACCAGACAGCTAGTCCCAAAAACAGCAGAACCAGCATCCTGGCCCAAAAACCTGAGAGTACTGTAGTAAACAGATTCTGCCAGAATAACGAATACTGATCCCCCGTAAAATATTTCAGCGGGTTTATGTAATTCAATAACTCGTTCAAAACTTCTTCTCCCTACTGTATATGAACATGGGTGCCACTATTTCAGTTGTCTTTTTTGGTGCTGACCGAAAAACTCTTGATGCTTTTTATGATGTCGTCTTTTTTTGTCTTTTCAAGATCACTCGGTTTGCAATTAAAACTGTTAATCCTGAAGGGTATACCGAAAAAACCATGTGTTCTCTCTCTGCACTTCTTGCCTTTTTCGCTGGCGGGATATTGATGCAGCACCTTGAACCACCTGCCAAAATAACCGCCCTGTATTTTCGCTTTATCTATACAATTATTGTCCCGGAATATGTCCATAGCTGAAGCAAGCAGGCTGTGTTCCCCCTGACTGTTGCTGGCAAGGGACAGGATGTTTATCTCCTGGTGCTCACCGGCAAGGGTAAGAAGGATCTCCGTTACTGTGCCAATCCAGACATAGACGTTCCCGTCAGGCATTGAAACCGCATGGAACCACTTACCATCATCACTTAATTTGTTTATTCTCGGTTTTAACCTTCTAAAGAACTCATCTATATCGAACCATGACATATCAACTCTCTCATATTCGCTTTGTGCCGAAGATTCGGAGGAGAGCTTTTCCTGTTCTCTGTCCCGGAGACTGGGAGGATTCAAAAGATTTTCAATCTCTTCGGTTTTCCTGTATTCTTCACCTCTGAGCGATGTATACTTCATTAACTCCTGCTGTCTGCAATTCCTGTCCGCTTTCTGAAGGCAGTCTGTCCATTCGTTTTCTGCTTCCGGCCTGTGGTGGTTCAATACCGCTGTTGTAATATTGTTAATGTCTTGTTCAGGAAGGTCGTTAAACGTGGAAACTTTATTTTTCAATATCTCCATACTGATTATAGGGTGATCCCCCATTATGTAACCCTTTTCCCTGGACCCGGGAATTTTTCCAATATCATGTGCAAGCGCTGCAATGATAAACAAAGGGGTTCTTATGTCTTCAGGATACATGCTCTCGACTTTCTTCGCGACGTTCAGTAAATGTTCCCGCAGGGTGCACATTCTCAATATATCCCACGTGGTGCTTTTCTCCGTGACCGAGACTTCATACCATTTGTAGTCCGGTTCCGTTTCACCTGCCCCGCTGTATGTCGCGCTGAGGTCAACAACGGAAGGACACTCCCCGTACAGGTCAATGAGTTTCAGTATCTCTGTAACGGTCGATAACCGGACAGGTTCATTCATAAACCCGACTTTTCTTGTTGTAATATTGTCCCGGTAATATTTGATGATGTCAGGGTGAGCAAACTTCTGCTCTCTGTTATTTTCCTGTCCTCCGTCTTTGTTTTCGGGGGAGGGGACATTACTGCTCGGCTGTTCCTGATTGACCCCGGTACCGCTTTTTTGCCGGGCAGTGTCTACCCAGAGACGTGACAGATCTTCAATGTCGATGCGTCTGCCGCCGTCCGGAAGATTTACTACGTTGTAATTCTCCAGAACGCTTGTTTTTTGGTTTGCTTTGTCCTTGACCGGCTGCGTGTCATTATGAATAGGAGATATGGGTCTTTTTTGTATTTTCCGCCAAAATAATCTGCCGGTAAAAGTAAATATCCCGACAACTATAATGATTTCGATGCAACGCACATATACAGCGGGAACGTAAGTCAGCCAGTACCCGAGTACACCAATTCCCAGGAAGGCAAGCGCGCAAAACAACACCAACCGTATTATAAACCTGTTCTTTTTTTTAAGTTGCGTCATGGCCGACCAGTCCGGCATAAGGGAATATTACATCAAGGTTTGACGGTGAACTGTCCATGCTTCTTCCCTTATAGCTTCCACCGTAAGTCATTAAATAAAAGATCCTGGCCTTTAAATTCAGTATGTCTGTGGGGTCTATAATATTCTCGGATTGTTCCCTGACAGTTATTCCCCCGGAGCTGTTGAGAACAGATTCGTACTTTTTCTTCTCACCGAAATGATCAGCGACATAGGAAGCGGTATCCGCATCAGGCACACGCATAAAAAGCTTTGTGTTTGTATTGTCAAGAATCGTCCTGCCGTAATCTTTTCCGATCTGAGCATACAACTGAGATACACTTTGGGCAAAACCATGTATCCATACGTCGGCACCCCCTGCCTTGGCAAAAAAGTTGTCGATACCATGATAAAGCAGGTCCTGGGCCTCATCTATGTATAAACACAGCGGGGGCTTGACCTTTCCCGCGTCCGCAAGCCTGCGCCCAACAAAACTCTGGATCATGGATATAATTACTTTCCCCAGCGTGTAAGCCGCCCTGCGGGTTATCAAAGCGCCGAGATGTGCCGCAAAAATAACGGGTTCGTTCTTCTCTAATCTCGATATCAGTTTGTTGCCTCGCGCTGTTCCGACTATCCTTCCTATGTTCCCACTGGTCAGCTCCATCAATGCAACCCTGAGATTGGATGAGATTTTGCTGTAGTAGTCTTGAGGGGAATCAATAATTTTCTCGATATCCATACTCAACTGCGTCGCGTAATCAGCAACGCCAGGATCAGAATCGTTCCTAAATTCATTCACCTCACCCTGAAGCATTTTAAGCTCGTCTTTAGATACCCTGTTTTTTATGTCATTCAGGTTAAACGCCTTTCTATGATGCGTTTCTCTCTTACTCCCGGTTAAAATCATGGCCTGTACGATTACCAGCGATATTTCATAAGCCACATTAAAGAAGAATTTTTCTTTTCCCACATCAATGCCGGAAACCACATGTCCGACCAATTCTTCCGACATGCTATAGTGCGAAAGAGGATTTATCCGTACACTGCAATCAGGACAGATAGGGGTCATAAGCATTAACTGATCTTTTAACCTCCCCGTCTCTTCAGCTATCTGAACAATCTTTGAAAAAAGACTTATTTCACCTTTCGGATCTATAACGATTACGGAATATCCCTTACGGATATCCTGCTCTACCATGTTCTCTATAATACTGGTTTTACCTACCCGTGTGGTTCCAAAACACCACATGTGACCGCTGCGATCCCTGTCAGGAACATATATCTCCCGGGGCCGGGGTATCTTTCCGTCCAGGGTTTTATCTGAGAGGCGATATCCCTCCCCTATAAGGGTGATCTCGTCTTTCCGGAACTTTGCTGCTTTGGCTTTAATATTAAACATTAATTAGTTCTACCCTGATTGTTTCGTTCACTTCTTTCGATACCCGGTCCAGTGTTTCCTTATCTATTTGTACCGTGGATACTACTCTGCTGTAAGCGCCGGCTACACGCTTTATACACTTGATATCGCCGTTCGCCGGTCTGCCGGTTTTATCGGCCATGTATTTTTTTATAAGTTTGTCCACCAGGCTTTTCGATGACCGGCTTGCATAGATTTCCAGTCTGGGATACCCGTTGATGAGTTCCGCCCGGACACGCAAAACATAAAACATAAGAATATCGCCAAGCCTGTATCTTCCCCGTTCAGATAAAGGTTGTTCGATAAACTTACAAACAGCTGACGCTGAGCTCTTGATACCGAAATAAGGGTCATAATGCGTGATGTCTACATAAAGCTCTTTGCCGGGGATGGGAGTTTTATATATTTCCCCTTCATATACACGGCACTGGAGCGGAGCAAGCGTGAAGAATTCTTCCAGCACCGCCCGCTCATTCAGACTTCTCGCAAGCCGCCTGCGCAGAAATCTGACGGTGCGTTTGCTGAGCGTTTCGGGATATATCCTGCTTATCGTACATCCTTCACGTGTCCCCTTATATCCCACCATTCTGAGGTCAAGGGTACCGTTTCCCGTGATTCGTACATCTACGTCATAGCCGTGTACCCTTGTTAGAGCGGAGCCAAGAGCGATCTCCACTTCGTCTATTACCGCAAGGCGAGGGATCTGATATGTTTTTGACATATCATGCAGAGATTCACCTATCTTCCCGAAGTCCAACAACGCACATTACTCCCCGATCTCCCGCATTGCCTTGAAAACCCTGTCAATATAACGCTTTCGCTTCTTCTTGTTCCGGGAGTTGTAATATCCGACACTCTCCCGGACATATCCGTGACGTTCTATCAGATCGGCCAGTATTCCCGCACCGATTATGACATTGGTACAGGGATCACCAATCGTTGACCATACGTCCTCACCCAATCGGCCAGCCCACCATGAATTGATCTGCATTAACCCATAATCATAAGAACCATCGCTGTTCCTGTGCACGGCAGCCGGATCATAATTGCTTTCAACTTTCGCGATTGCCCGAAGCAGCTTTGGCGGTATGTCAAACAGAACACCCGCTTCATCGAAACAAAAACCGAAGGCTGGACGGGATGGAACAACAAAAAAAATATATACAAGAAGGACAACAGATAAAGTTGATAACAGGTTTTTCATTGTAATGGCTTTCCGTCTGCTACTCTTTCCCCGTCAGGGCAGCCTGCTCCTTCCTCTTTTTTCTCATTTCAACTGTCAAAAGCCATGCGTCGGGATGTCCCATGTTCGACGATTTAATGATATCGGCAACAGCCTTCTTGCTATCTCCCGTTTCCGCATAAGCAACTCCTCGGCCATAATAAGCGGAGGCCAGATCAGGATTTGTTCTGATAGCCCTGTTATAGTCCTCAATAGCGTTAATATATTTTTCCAGGCAGAAATAAATGTTTCCACGCATTTCATATAAAAACGCCATTGGCGGACACGAATCAATCAATACGGATATGATGTTCAGCGCGTCTTCATAATCCCCGAGACGCATATAAGCCACAGTGCAATAGTAATAGGGCGTTTTATAAGAAGAACATAAACTGATTGCCTGTGTATAATTACGTATAGCAGCTCTATAATCCCCGTACTTCGCGCAGTGAAGCCCCTTCCGGTTCATTTCCATTGCGGTGGTCAAATCCATATTCCTTTCCGGATAGCTGTGGGGCAATTTTTCTTCTATCTTCATCAAAAATCCATCCTTTTTCAGAATTAAGCAAAAAACATATGTCTATGACTTCAGGGTCGTATAGGGTTCCCCTGCCTGAATCTATTTTATTCAGCACAGTATCTATTCCTCCAAGCGCCGGACGATACGGGCGGTTGTGTGTCATAGCATCAAGTACGTCCGCTACTGCCACTATTCGAGATTCAATCGGAATTTGAGAACCGGTCAGGCCCTGAGGGTATCCTGAACCGTCCAGTCTTTCATGATGCTGAAAAGCTATCTGATATATGCGGAAGGCAATGCCGATGGATTCCAACAAAATCCTTCCATTAAGACAGTGCCTTCTGATTAGCCCATATTCGGCATCGCTTAAATTGCCTTTCTTGTTCAATATCCTCCGTGGAATGAAAAGTTTGCCAATATCGTGGAAAAGTGCCCCAAGAGTTACTTGCAGTATCCGATCATCGGATAAGCCCATTTTTCTTGCTATTGCGTTGGATATACGGGCTACCTGCTGTTGATGCTTGATCGTATAAGCGTCGAAACCTGTTCCATTAAGATCTTTGGCGCATATTTTTGATGTTATCAGCTGAATTAACCGCCAGCCCTCTACCATGCTATTTCCCCAATTTCTTTAAAATCGGTGTGCAGAGTTCCTGCCTCAGTTTCGATACGGTCATTGTCTGGACAATTACTTTGCCCGGTCCTGTAAGCGTGGTAAAGAAAAGCCCCTCACCGCCAAATAGGGCAGATTTGACACTGCTTATGACCTCTACGCTGTACGTAACACTGTCATCCCATGCGACCGCGGAACCGGTGTCCACCCGCATTGTTTCTCCGGCACGCAGGTCAAAAGAGAGAAGATCGCCGGCAACCTGAATAAAAGCGATTCCGGATCCTGATATCTTTTCCAAGATAAAACCCTCACCGCCAAAAAGAATTGCGCCGACTCGTTTTTGAAAGGCTACGGATATACCCACATCCCCCACGGCGGCAATGAAGGCGTCACGTTGAGCTATAACAGTTCCCCCATTAAGGCCGATGGGCATTATTCGTCCTGGCACTGTTCCGGAAAATCCAACCTCGCCATGGCCTTTAAAGTAAGTAAAAAATAGCGATTCACCTGCCATTAACCGTTTGCCCGCTCCGACTATCTTGCCTAACATCCCACCCACAACACCCTTGTTATCAGGCAAATGAGTTTCAAAATTTACATCACCAGCGATGTACGCCATCTTCCCAGCTTCGGCAAAAGGTGTCACCTGATGAGTTACGGGTATTTTTAATATCTCAAAATTGCCGCCTTCTATTGAGTAAAGTTCACCCTGTTTCTGAAGAATATACATGTCGCCTCCTTCTGAAATTGATCGTTTCTTGCTACTATATATGAACGTGAGTGCTACTAATGTGAAAGTTTAAAGATAACCTGTGACAAAAGGAAAATCCTGGGTATTAGCCATAAGCATGCGGGACTATTAGCAACAATACGAGAAGATGTGGGGTGAGTAAGTGTGACATCTTTTACTCGATCCTATAGATAAAGAAATAATATCGGCGAAAAAATATTTTAATCTTTGTGTGTACTTGCAAGCTGTCTGCAATTTTCGATTTGATAATTTTATTACGTACAGTAAATGAATACCATGAATTTTCCAAACATCGAAAACCCTTGACAAATAATTTCAACTTAGTATTGTAATTCTTGGATTTACTTAAATTATAGCAAACAAGATTAGCCCTTTTATCACAAAGAAAGAGGGAATCATGGGCAGATTATAATAAAACCCCGTTTCTCACAAATGGAGAGATGGGATTTTATTTTTATGGCATCCACTCGTAACCACCGCGGTTATTATGCCATAATATTGATATAATGGGATATGGGCAAATATGCCTGAATAGCCACCAAATATCAACTTATCAAGGTGAACCCGTTGATCAGTTTGGCATTGGAGCTCAAAAAATAAGAAAGGAAAAAGTTATGTCCGACGAATGGAAGGGGCCAATTCAGTTTGAGATAGATCTTTTTAAAGAGCATGTAAAAACCATCCGATATAGGTGCAGTTACGAAAACCAGTACTTTGACTATTACGTTCCGAAATCGGTATTAGAGGCGCAGGCAAACGATAAGTGGCCAGACAAAATCAAGGTGACGATAATGAGGACCGACCTTCAAAAGAAAGAAATAGGTTTTATGGGAAAACTCATTTCTCCTCGAACTGAAAATGATTTCTGGGAATATGACTTTTTTGAAGAAAAAGTAAACTCGGTTAGGTATGAAGCTAGATATGAAGGGCAAAAATATAGATTATACGCTCCAAAAGCAATGTTTAAGAACCTTTCTTATCCTGATCGGCTACTAGTTTATATATATAGATGTCACTAATTAACACTCTAATCAAGGCATGCACAACGGACCGACTCCAGCATTGCTTACGCCAGCCGGTGATGCCCCGCCATTCCATAAATTACATACAGGAAATCAATATCATAACTCCATAGTCAATTCTCACAGTGTTGGCAAATGCAGAAATTTTATAAGCATAAAAAAAGTATTTAGTTCGACAATGGCCATTAAGGGAAGAGAGAAGCTCGTGGTAATAGTGAAATGATGATACAATCTTTTTTAGTCAAAGACGAAGGCAAGACCCTTGAGTTCAAGGAGAATGGCCGGTCACTGCGGTGCATCGTTCAGTCTGTTTTCGATGAATTACCTTGTCCGCAAATCAACCCGGAGGACATTAACTTCCGAGCTGCTTCCGAGTTCTTTCATAGGAGGTAATTCCGGGGACGTAATACTTGGATTAATGTGAGTGGATATTTCAAGCAACAGAGGAATACTGACATATGAATGAACAAATAAATACCGGCGAAATACTTATTTATCAGACAGAAGACGGGCAGGCATCTTTGGAAGTTAAATTAATTAAAGAAACAGTTTGGTTGAATCTCAATCAAATGGCAGGATTGTTTCAAAGAAACAAGTCGGTCGTTTCGCGGCATATTTCTAATGTCTTCAGAACAGGGGAATTATCAAAGGGGGCAACTGTTGCAAAATTTGCAACAGTTCAAATTGAAGGTGACAGGAAGATAACTCGTAATATCGAATACTATAACCTGGATATGATCATTTCTGTCGGTTATCGTGTCAATTCATTACGAGGT
>JAFGPZ010000258.1 GCA_016935935.1 Deltaproteobacteria bacterium | reverse complement strand
TTTTCCTCACCCACCACATCTTCGAATTCCTTATATACTTCTTTGCTTAAAGCCATGATTCATTGACCCCCTTTCTTAGATTGCCTTCTCGACAAGTTCAACGATATCGTAGACCTTCAGACTGCTGCCGCTTTCCTTGATGGCCTCGTTGAAGGTCTTCTCGCACCAGGGACAGGCGGTAACGATAGCCTCGGCGCCGGTAGAGACAGCTTCATCGATTCTTTTCTGCGCCGTCCAGGTAGCGAAAGCGGGATTCGAATCGCTGACGCCGCCGCCGGCCCCGCAGCACCAGGAGTATTCCTTGATCCTGATCATTTCCGTGAGCTTGATGCCGGGTATGCTCCTGATGACATCCCGCGGCGGTTCGTAGACACCGTTGGTTCCTCGCCTGTACGGCTTGGGCGGGTCGAAAACGAACCTGTCGCCCGGTATCTTCTTGCCTTTCCAGTGTGTCCATGGCTCGCCCAGCCTGCCGAGGCGGCACGGGTCGTGATAGGTAACCGACATGGGCACTTTCTTTCTCGGCTTGAGCTTGCCGTCCTTGATTAGTTTGGCGATGTACTCCGAGATATGGAGCACTTCGAGATCACTCCTCAGTTCGTATTTATCGTAGAGCACCTTGAAGGCCTCGTAGCCGTCGGCGCAGCCCGTTACCAGCGTCTTGACGCCGGCTTTCTTGATCATGGCCATGTTTTTCTTGGCCTGGCTGAGGAAGTCTTCGCGGTAGCCCATCTGGTAGGCTCTTCCGCCGCAGCATATCTCGGCGTTGCCGGCGATGCCGAAATTGACGCCGGCTTTATCGAGGATTTTGACCGTGGCTCTGGCCAGTTTCTGCATGTTCTTGTCATAGCTCGTCAGGCAGCCGACGTGATAGAGGACGTCTACTTTCTCTTTGGTGGCGTCCTTGACCTTGAGTCCGGTCGCCCAGTCGCCCCGCTTGCCTTTCACAGGTACCATGGAGCCGGTCTTCTTAATGTTGGCGACCGACTTATGCAGGGCGGGGTTGGTCTTGCCGTCCTGGACACATTGCATTCTGAATTCGCTGATAGGTTCGAGGACTTCCATGTCCATGGCGTATTTGCAGGAGATATCGCAGGCGCCGCACAGCTGGCAGTTGTATACGATGTCGAGGAGCTTGTCCGTGTAGTTCATGCCGTTCTTCACTGCTGCCGTACCGATATTCATTCTGCCGCCGCCGGAGTAGGCATGGAAGTTATATCTTGCTATGCTGGGACAGGCATATGAATAATCGGACCCGTTCACCTTTTGCATGGGTACGAATTTACAGGCTGAACATCGGCAGCACATTCCCATATCGCCTTGATAATCTTTTAATGCCATCTTCGTTCCTTCCTATTATTTATTCGCGTGTGAGTATCTTCTTCCATATGCCTTAGAAGCATACTTTCCCCGGGTTCATAACTTTATTCGGGTCGAACATCTTCTTTAGCTTATTCAGTACGGCAATAGTAGCCGAATCCCTGTTTACAATCATCCCGGCATTTTCGCCATAAGGCCTGGAGAAGAATGCGCCGCCAGCCATCAAGGCTTTCACGGCTGCCGCGGACAATCCCTTGACTCGATTAGCCTCGCTTGAATTATCAGGGTCGTAGAACAGGTTGAACTCACAGTGGACGCCGGTGCCCTGAACTACCGGCTGGATGTAAACACCCATATCTGAAGTGGAGTAGCCGGCTTTTTCTGCTGCTTCATTCATTGTTTCGATAAGCCCTTCGAGTTTATCATTGATGGTCAGGAACAATACGTCCTCGCAGGCACCTTTATAGCGGAGCTTCCAGTAAGGCTCTGCGGAAGGTTGCTGGACAGCTTTCAATATCTCGTTGGCCGATATTCCGCCGGCTGTTTTTGCAGCTTCTACCCCCAGCCGCTTGGTGATATCGGTGATGTCTTCGATATAAGAACTGACCCTTTCCTCTGGGAGGATCTCGTACCCGGCTACATTGTAGAAAAGAGTCCATGTGGGTAAAGCATCCTTGAGACTTTGATAGCCATTGGGCCATTTCTTCGCAAAGATAGCTGCCAAGTTGGTGCTGTTAAGGATAAAGCATTCATTTACCATTCTCAGCCTTATCAGCCAGGAAGATAATTCGAGCAGCTTATCAAGGTTGGACGAACCGACCACGAAAGGCTCCTCAACACTGGGAAGTAATTCGCATCTCATGGACGCCCAGGTAGCAATGCCTATCGTCCCCTGTGCTCCCTGGACAAGTCTGTGCCAGGAAGCAACACCGGGCCCGTACGGTGCTTTTTGTACACCCCCCACAGCCCATTGTTCCTCTATTGTGCCTGGACCGGCTGCCTGTCCGGTCCTGAACTCGTCACCGTTGCCGAAGACTACTCCGAGACAGGCCAATGGGTCCGATATATCCCATTGATACTTCGGCATTATAACTGGCTCTCTCTCGAGTAAACTACCGATAACTGTCTTCGACTTTCTCGGTAATAGCGGTATATTTAGCCTGATGCCTTCCTTTTCCGCCACCGGTATCAATTCACCGAAGGTTACGCCCGGCTCGACCATGGCAACTCTACGTGCCCGATCTACGTTGATGATTTTTTTCATTCCGCTTAAGTCTACAACAATAGCCCCGCCGATGCTGGGAACCGTGTCACCCCGGAAATGGGGCGGACCGGAACTTACCGGCACGAGTGGTGTTTGGGTTTCATTCGCAAGTTTGACTATCATCTGAATGTCACCAGCTTTTTTGGGCGTCACCACGCATATCGGTTTGACCGCATTCACAAAGCTAATGTCGCTGGAATACGCATCCAGCGCCGCTTGCTCATACGTTACATTGCCGGCACCGACAATCTTCGCCAGCTTCCCTTTTTCAATCATTTGTACCCCCTTTCGCATTTTACATGACTAAACAGCCATATACTAAAAAATACACTTCTATCGATAATCAAGGTTTCCTATAAAAACGGGGATTTTTAAATCTGCTTAAAGATTGTGTTCGCTATGTATAGTAGTCTCATTTGGCTTCTCTGTCAAGTAAATAACCTCTATCCTTGACACATTCATCAAACACTGATGTTCTGCCCAGCAGAGACTACAATATTTCGCAACCCTTTGGCAACACCGGAATAATACAGACGAGTATTGTATTTCAGAAATGGCACCGTAGAAGACTTTTGGAAAAAAGTCGATATGAATTTGTGTACTTAACATCAGCTTGTTTTATATCACGATTATCCCTATAATCTAGATGTTGAAACGTATTAAATCTGTGTAATTGTACCTGTAATCATCTCAATCACCTCACACATGAATGGTAAGATAATCGTGATATTGTGTCATCGTTGAAATTGCCCGCAGCAATAGGTAATGTGGGGCAAGTATGTCTATAAGGCTTGTTAGTTAAATGCCTATATATTATATAGGAGGTTATTATGAAAGCTGCTATTTGCTATGAATTTGGTAAACCCCTGGTAATAGAAGATGCGGAACTGGCTGCTCCTGCTGAGGGAGAAGTCAAGATACGCTTGGCGGCAACAGCAATATGCCATAGTGATATCCATGATATTAAAGGAGAACTCCCCGGTCCGGTGCCCTTCGTGGGCGGGCATGAGTCTGCAGGTTATATCGATGAGTTAGGGCCGGGCGTTACGTCTGTAAAATCGGGCGATCCCGTTATGGTGTCTCTGATGTATTCGTGTGGTAACTGTCATTTCTGCAATATTGGGTTGCCTTCCCAGTGCCTGAACAGATTCGGACCACCCAAGCACGTGCGTTTGACAAATAAGGACGGCAAACCATTGGCGCAGCGAGGCAGCGTTGGCGGTTTCGCCGAGTACGTCCTTGTAGATGCGTCTCAGGTGGTTGCAGTCCCCGCCGACATGCCAATGGACCGGGTAGCCCTGCTGTCTTGCGGTGTCATTACAGGGTATGGTGCCGTGGTCAATCGTGCTCAGGTCAAACCGTCCGAGAGTGTGGTCGTCGTCGGTGCTGGCGGTGTGGGTATTAATGCTATCCAGGGAGCCGCCAATTCGGGAGCTTATCCGATCATTGCTGTCGATACCCTGGACGATAAAATGAAAAAAGCCTTGGAATTCGGCGCTAGCCATGCTGTTAACGCGACCGGCGACGATGCGGCTGAACAGGTCAGGAAACTCACCTCAGGAAGAGGTGCTGACTATGTTTTCATCACCGTCGGCAGTATTGCTGCTATCAAGCAGGGTTTCGGTAT
>JAFGPZ010000257.1 GCA_016935935.1 Deltaproteobacteria bacterium | reverse complement strand
TCGAACGTATCGAGGATGATGGATGGAATTTTCAACGTATTAAGGTTCAATTGGCTTTACCTTAAAAATGCAAAAGTTTAGTTATAAATTTATCTTTCAGCTTTCTGATACGTATAAGCTTGCTGGATTTCTATTGAGTCAATGTTAAGGCGTTTTCTCTTGGGATTGAATACTACGTATTCGGTCTGCCCAGGCTCAAATTCGAATTGCAGAACACTAACCTCTACATCGTCCTGCAGGATAGTAATAGCCCCTGCACCAGCCGTAGCCTGCATACCATCAGCATATACTGCCTTGAGGCCAGGATTGGGATTATTGCTCGAAGCGCGAGGCCGGTATGGGAGATGAGGATAGTAGACTTGAGTGAATGCAAGTTTTTGTCCGATTTGAGTCATTCCTTCCCACATATAGCGTATTTGGGTTGGACAGTCGCGCGTGCGTGGATCGGAGATGAAACGATCCACTACTTGTAGACGACAGTCTTTACTCGGGGCAAACCAGACAAGAAGATCCACAGGAGGCATTTTCATGCTGCGGTTGCCATTATCCCCAACTGGCGTACTGATAAAAGTATTTGCCCAATGACTTCCTATTTGTGGTCCAATGTTCTGTGTATTCCACAACGGAGCGACACGAGCCTGAAAGCTTTCCTCAAAAGTGACAATCTCTCGGGTAGCCAGAAAGCGGTTTTTCACGAATATAAATTCCCTTTCATATAACACCGGCAAACCATCCAGGTTTTCGATCCGCACACGAGCAAACGTCGCTTGCGAGGTGTCTTCGAAGTAACTTACCTCTGAACGGATAACCATTCTTTCGGCATAGAGTTATGCAACTGTTCACATATTATTCAATTCAGCTTAGCATCAGCATACGACCCGAATATAAAAGTCCAAACAATTACGGAAATAACAAAATTTTTTCTCATGTACTAATTCCTGTCAAAAATTTTCATTTACTGAGAAATAACTAAAGGACGGATATAAATTTATTCCCAACGTAAGATGCGAACATCAAAGGGCGGGATTTCTATTTGTATCCTGGCGCTATTGTTTTCGATCTGGAAAGACAATACGCTGCCGGTTATTAGATCGACACATTTATTAGAGTCTATTGGAATTTCTCTGACTGTTACAAATCCTTTCCATTTTTGTTCACTGTGATTTGCGACTAATACAGTTCTCCTATTAGGCCCTTGTGTACTCACCCACTCAACGGGCAAACCCTCGACAATCACTGGCTGAATTGGCCCAATTATATTATTCATCATTCGAAGAGCTGTACCGACAAATTGGCCCAATGGCCCTTCATACCATGGCACGGTGCAGGTATAAATATAGCCCTTACCCAGTTGGTTTTGTGTAATTAATGGCCTGCCAGTAGCGGTTTTTGCCAGTATAAGAGTTGAACTATCCACCGGTTCTACAGGCAGATAATGAAAGGACTCGGCAACAGTTGGCTGATTTCGCCAACTCCAAGCTCTCGCCACCCTGAATTCCGGTTGCATTTCCAGACCTGTTAATTGCTTATCTTCGGGGCCGATTACGCCTGCTGGGCAAACTACCATACCACCATTATGGGCATAAATCGAAAGTCTTTGCTTCAAATCATCAGTCAACTTTATCTGTCCGAGCAGAATAAGCAATTTATAACGGCTCATAATTTCAGTTTCTGCTTTGGTAGTAAGTACATCGAAAATATCACCCCAGCGACTATCGCCCATTGGTCGATATGGCGCGGGATCAATAAAAGACCTGTTCATTTTCTCCCTCGCAGAATTGCGGTCAATGAATTGGCCGAAGGAGATTGGTTTCGCAGCTATTCTGACATCTTCGGGATTAGGGGCAAAGCGAGGTGTCACACATGACAGAGAAAAGGGGCTGGCAGGCGGCTCGTCAATGTCATAGCTGCCGAAAGGAAAAGGCTGCATTGCAAAATTACTTCCTGGAAACGCATTAGAAAAAAATGAATCAATTCCCCTGTCACCGGGACGATACGGAATATGTGAATAATTCCATGCCTCATTGTTAATTCTCCAATAAGGCGGTGTCATCCAGCCGTGATCTTCAGGTAGCATTATCGCGACTGGTACGTCCGGTTGGTCAGGTGAAAATCGTTTAGAGAATTCAGAAAATTCCTGAATAGTCTTTGCCAGCTCGGCCAGTCGATTGTTTTTGCGATCCCAGAAAAGATCGCCCCCTTCTATTCGAAAAGCCTTTGCGCCAGAGAAGTATCCGATATATAAATGCCTTTTATGAAATGATGCCGGCAGATTCTGAATACAACCATTGATGACACCCCACCACAAAGATAAATCCAGCCCCCACTTGCAACTATATTGGCTTGCCGCACCGCGCGCAAATGCGATTCCCGTCTGCAGGTCATCAACATCGTCGTTAGCCCGTTCAAGTATGAGCCAATCGAGTCCATGTGATGCAAAGGAATGCGTCGAAGTTGCAAAACCGCATATGCCCCATTTCAATAATTCCGGATAAGAACTTGCAACCAAGTGTGCCTTTTTCAAATGTTCATCAAGTAGTTGCTTTGCCTGGGCATGGGTTTTGGGCTTTGCCTGAAAAATTTCCTGAGAGTGTCCAACGCCACATGAATCATCTTCGATGAGCATCATCCAGTTAACTTCGTTCATTTGGCCATCGGCGGCACAAATATGTTTTTGTAGTACAGTATCGACATCCGGAACTTCTCGACCTTTATACTCCCAGTGTCTTTTAAGAGTCTCCGGATGTGCATGGAGATGCACGAGCACTTCCCAGCCCTTTGAGTGAAGGTCTCGAACTTCCGATTCCGAAGTATACCATGGGACCTCAATTCCCCAGCAAATATCTTCTTTTTCTAACCAGTCGAAAACTGGCTTGTTTTCAGGTTTTGGATTGATATCAAAGATAATACGTGCGTTATTATTATGAAATCCGTAAACAAAATCGCAATGGATCAGCAACAGCATAATGATATAACATACTATGACATTTTTCCTTAAAATTGAAAAAGGTTCGTTTAACATCATTTTCTCCATTTGAATTGGATTATCCCCCACAACGTGCTGTTTATCTATAATCAGATTTTTGGCTCACATCTTATCGCCTTAAAGGAGATAAGGGCCAATGGATCGAATCGGTCCGACATGTTCTTAGATAAATTTTAATTTTCTCAACAATCTCAGGATGCTGGGTAGCAACATTTTTCGTTTCCCCAATATCCTTGCTAAGGTCGTAGAGTTCCAGAGTTTTATCTTGTCTCGAATACACGGCTTTCCAGTCGCCATGACGCACCGCCTGGTGAAAATTCTTACCGTGGGCCTCCCAGTAAAGAAATCGGTTTCGAAGTTTACTCGTCAGCTTTTTAGAAGGTTCCACCGAGTACAATGCCTCCGCCACACTAATACCGTCAATGTTCTCAGGTGGTCTGACACCGGCAAGTTCGGCTGATGTCGGCAGAAAGTCGGCAAAGTACCAGACTGCTTTACTCGTTCTGCCCTCTGGAATCCTGCCGGGCCAGCGTACTACCATGGGTGTGCGAATACCGCCTTCATAAACGCTTCCCTTTTTTTCACGCAGGGGGCCGCAACTGTCGAATAGACCACGCCAGCCACGGGCCGAACCGTTGTCTGAACAGAAAAAAACAATTGTCTTCTTTTCGATGCCGAGTTCATCCACCAGATCCAGAATACGTCCGACATCACGGTCCATACGTGTGACCATGGCGGCGAAGATCTTTGCATCCTCGGGCCAATCCTTGTCGGCGTAGGATTCCATGTCCGGAACTTCGAGCTTGGCATGGGGGATGCAGTAGGGAACATAGAGGAAAAAGGGACGGTTTTTGTTTTCGCGAATAAAGTCGAGCGCAAACTCTGTGAATAGATCGTGTGAATAGACTCTACGTTTTTTACCGGCGTTTTCAGGGATGGATTGTTTCTTTTTGTTCCGCCAGAGAAAGTCAGTGAAGTAGTCTGGTGCGTGGTCCTGGTTCAGATAACCGAGCCATTCATCGAATCCGTGATCGTTGGGAAGGCCCGTGGAACCGGGCTCGCCGAGGCCCCATTTACCTGTGATGGCAGTCCGATAGCCGACATTCTTGAGCAGCTTAGCCACAGTGAAATCCTCCCGACGAAGAGGTATACGCCCGTTCTGTCCCTCGTGAGGTGGTGTGTTGATTCCCTTGTTGTCACGAATGCGAGTATGGCCCGTATGCTGGCCGGTCATGAGCACACTGCGACTCGGCGCACAAACCACAGCACCCGTGTAGCACTGCGTAAACTTCAGCCCTTCCCTTGCCATCCGGTCCACACACGGGGTCTTGATAAGCTTCTGCCCATAGCAACCAAGGTCTGCGTACCCCAGATCATCGGCCATGATAAATATAATGTTTGGCTTTTCACCGCCGGATGCAAAGGCTTCAGCATGGGCAAATGTCTGCCCTTGAAGACCGTCCACTACTACTCCCGTCAAACCAGCCCCAATCACCTTCAAACAATCTCTTCTTCTGATGTTCGAAGCCATTCAACTTTTCTCCTTTGATTTTTGTCTCTGAGTACCTCAGTGATTTCTCAGCACCTGCATTAAACGTTTAGGATACCTGACAGTGCATTTTTGTTCGTATAGTCAATTCCTACACGATTTCCGGGATAATAAAAGGATGGCGATAGGATCCACGGACAAGTCGGTTAGCTTCCGCTGTAATTAAAGATTCTTTAGGGCCGGTTGCTTTGAAGATTTTTTCCGAAGCCATATCTACTGTCAACCAGGGACCGAGGTTCAAGGGATTCTGTCGGAGATCGACTTCATTAGCCTTGAGATGATCAGTGATGCTGTCGAATATCCGGCCCGCCAGATTACTGTTCTTGAATTCCGCCTTGATCCGATCCGGCGTGACCGATGCACCTAGACGGTATGAAATATTGCCCAGATGACAACATGCAGACGAAATATGGCCCTGTTTAATCGGCGCCTTGAGGATCGAAGCATCACGTCGGCGAACGGCCTCGATGAAGTTCGCCGTATGATTGCCCCCACCACCGCCGACAAACTGCTTGATTTTCTTGCCGTCGTTATCATAAACCCAACCACCCGCACGCAGACCCGCGAAGTAGCCGCCCTCGCAATAGACAATCACTCCTTCACGCACACCAAGTACATGATCGAGATTCCTCGAACCTTTCCTGTCGCCCAAGTTACGGTCCTCAATCACAATTGGTGCATCATCATAATCCAGCAGCGTTAATTGTGTGTTCGGTGTCTCGGCTACATCATCAACCCCAAATCGTCCACCGACACATATCGCACGCGGCGGCAGCGTTTTATAGCCCATCATCCACCGACAGAAATCGAACGCGTGAATACCGCTGTTGCCCAGATCGCCCGTACCTGTAGACCACAGCCAATGCCAATCATAATGTAGTTTTTTACGTCGCAGTGGCTTGAGTTCGGCGGGCCCGCAGTAAAGATCATAATCCAGCCAGTCCGGGGTATACGCCGTCACGCGGCCAATACCGGGCCGCAACTCATACCACGGCACATGCGCGCGAAGAATCTTGCCGAGTTTGCCGCTCTGCACGTAATCGACCGCCTGGGCCAGACCCTCATCGCTACGATATTGCGTGCCCGCCTGCATGATACGGCCATACTTCTTCGCAGCTTGAATCATCTT
>JAFGPZ010000256.1 GCA_016935935.1 Deltaproteobacteria bacterium | reverse complement strand
GCAAACTTTTCTTTGTTGCTGCTTTTACGATTTTCCCTTTCCTGCGTCTTTGGATTTACCCCTTCAATGGGGGGAACATCCTCCGGAGCAGGAAGGAAATGCACTACAGAGTCAAGCAAATGCTGTATTCCTTTGTTCTTCAAAGCCGTTCCGCACATTACGGGAACCAGCTTCAATGAAATTGTAGACTTCCGTATAGCCTCCAATATTTCTTCTTCACTAATATCGGTTCCGTTAAGATATTTTTCAGCAAATGCGTCGTCGATCTCGGCAATCGCTTCGATCATCTTTTCCCTGTATTTTTTTGACTGCAATTCCATGCGTGACGGAATATCGGAATTGCTGTATTGAACTCCCAGCGTATTATCGTCCCATGTAACAAATTGCTGCTTTATAAGATCAATGATCCCTTCAAATCTGTCGTTATCATACACAGGTATCTGAATAGGCAAAGGCATGGAATTGAACCGAGCGGCCATCGTTTTTATGGTGCCAAAATAATCAGCCCCCGGCCTGTCCATTTTATTGATAAAGGCTATCTTGGGGACCTTGTATTTATCCGCCTGATGCCAAACCGTTTCCGATTGAGGTTCCACGCCACCGACGGCACAAAACACCACCACAACGCCATCCAAAACTCTTAGACAACGCCCTACCTCTATTGTAAAATCGACATGTCCCGGTGTATCAATAATGTGAATTTCCTGGTTTTTCCAGTTGCATGTGGTCACGGCAGACGTAATCGTAATGCCCCGCTCCTGTTCCTGAGGCATCCAGTCCATAACGGCCTCACCATTATGTACCTCACCCATTTTATGGGACCGTCCCGTATAGAATAGTATTCGTTCTGTAACCGTAGTCTTCCCGGCGTCGATATGCGCGACTATCCCGATGTTTCTTATCTGCGATTTCTTTGCCTGTGTAACCATCGTACCTGCCTGTACTACGTTTGACTTTTAACTATCAGTTCCCTGTTTATTGAAAAAGGCTGCCTTGTATCGACGTGTCCCTTTATTGTCTCTAAATCTTTTCCCTCTACAAGAAATTTGACTTTTTTTATACTTTTTATATTTGAAATTATCGTATTGGTCACAGAATATATAGACATCATCTCACTGGCGCTGCCACCTGGATGGAGAAGGCTTAAATTTTGATCAAAATTTACATAAACTGTCTCACCATTAACCCTGATATCCTTCAACACAACCCCTTCTGGAAGGGTTCTTACAAGATTTGTATGAGATCCGTCAATGATGGCCTTTACCAATTCTTCCACCTGCCCTGCAATTTTCTTTTCCCATGGTATATACCTGGATTCGGCCACAAGAAATCTTTCGTTGGACTCGGCGAAGTATAGTTCTACTTTTTGTTTCTCCTTCTTTTTTGCTGCAACCTTTTCACCCGTAGCCGGAGGATAGATTTTGTCAAAGAGAGAAACAAAGAAAAATACAAGAAACAGGACCGCAACGAGAATTATGATTGAAAGGAAAAACCGTCTCGTAAGCCTCTTTTTCTTCGTTGCCTTAATGTGTCTCTCTTTAGTTTTCCTCTTTGATCCCATATGCTTTTACTCTCCTCCTCGGTTAGCGCTTATATCTATGGTAATTTTCATATGCTGTCAAGGTTATACAGGCGTTTATGATAAAAATCATGTGAACGGCCCATTACGGCACCTACACGGAAAAGGCTGCTAAGGGAAATTGAAAAAGCCATGGTCATACAAATGACCATGGCTTTTTCTTTTTTAAAGACTGTGGACGTTCTACATCATCTCAAAGATTCCCGCAGCACCCATCCCGCCTCCGATGCACATGGAGACAATTCCCCTCTTCGACTTTCTCTTCTTCAATTCGTGAATAAGCTGTGCTGTCAGCTTGGCGCCGGTACAACCAAGAGGATGACCAAGCGCAATGGCGCCTCCGTTTGGGTTGATATCGCCTGCTTCCAGCCTCTTTTCGAGGCCAAGCTCTCGTATACAATATAGGGCCTGGGCGGCGAAGGCCTCATTTATCTCGAAAAGGTCTATATCTTTGCTTTTCAAGCCCGCCATCTTTAAGGCTTTTGGAATCGCCACAGCGGGCCCTACCCCCATTTCTTCCGGCTTGCAACCGGCAACCGCAAAGTGCGTCAAGCGGGCAACGGGTTTCAGCCCCAGTTCCTTCGCCTTTTCCGCCGCCATTACCAGAGTAAATGCAGCGCCGTCAGTCATCTGCGATGAATTTGCAGCCGTAACGGAGCCTCCGTCCTTGAAGGGTGACTTAAGCTTCCCCATGGCCTCCAGCGTGGTAGGCCATCTGACACCATCATCCATATCAAATATTATTCTTTCTTTAACCTTCCTGCCGTGCTTATCCAGCGTGTATCTTACGGCATTGATCGGAATGATCTCTTTCTTGAATTTCCCCGTCTTTATTGCTTCATGGGCCCTTCTGTTGCTCTCCATCCCGAATTTGTCCTGATCTTCCCGGGACACCTTATAATTAGCAGCAACATTCTCGGCAGTCACACCCATTGAGACATAGGTATTCGGCAGATCCCCCCATTCCGGGTGAGGCCTGAATATGCCTCCGCCCATCGGTATATGGGTCATAGATTCCGTGCCTCCCGCTATAACCACATCGGCCCAACCCACTGCTATACTTGCGGTGGCATGGGCAATTGCCTGAAGACCTGAAGAACAGAAACGGTTGATCGTTATCCCTGACGTGGTAATAGGCAGACCTGCACCCAACGCCACAACCCTGCCCACGTTCATCCCGGTCTCCGCCTCGGGAAAGGCGCACCCGCATATAAGATCATCCACATCTGCAGGTTTCAGTTTCGGAACTCTCTCCATCAATCCCTTCACTACCTGAATTCCTATCTCATCGGCCCTTGTATTGGCAAGCCCCCCTCTCTTATAACGCCCTCCAGGACTCCTCACGGATTCAATGATCACGGTATCTCGCATCGCGTTTCCTCCTTGTTTTTCGTAACGGCTCGGTTGTTCCAATTACAGCACCGAGTCAATCTATTTTAATTACGTAACGGCCTTCCATTCATCAGCATGTGCATTATTCTATCCTGTGTCTTCTGCTCGCCACAGAGGCTTAAGAATGCCTCCCTCTCGAGATCGAGGATGTATTCCTCTGTAACATAGGATCCTTCGGGACAGTCACCGCCGGAAATAACATCGGCAAGCTTTGTTGCCACATGAACATCATAATCGGAGATGAAGTTACCCCCCCTCATATTATAGAGGATGGAAGCGGCCATACCCTTGAAATTGTCACCCATAACGGGTATTTGGGAGGGGTTAGGTCTTCTGTAGAATCTTGACAGGCCCAAGGCAATCTCCTTTGCATCCCATATCTGGTGATCACGGTTCAGGCTTATACTTTCCGTCCTTCTGATGTAACCGAGTTCCATGGCCTCCACGGCAGATGTAGCAACCTTGGCCATACCGATATTTTCGAAAACCTTCTGGTAATATGTCTGGAGATTGAGGCCATTTTCTATCAAGCCTTCTGGTATCCCTTCGGTGCATCGAACCATCAGTTCCTTCGTCCCACCTCCCGCAGGGATGACACCTACACCCACCTCTACAAGTCCGATATAGGTTTCCCCGCAGGGCTGACAACGCGCCCCATGCATGGACATCTCACAGCCACCACCCAGCGCCATTCCGGCAGGGGCAGTCACTACTGGTTTTTCGCAATATTTCATCCTCATATTCGCGTACTGAAACTTATTAACCAGATCATCGAGCAGGTCCCAGTCCGCCTGCTGCACGGCTATAAGAACCTGAAAGATATTAGCCCCAACGGAAAAATTCGTCCCATGGTTGGCAACAACGAGCCCGAGAAATTCCTTTTCCACGATATCGCAACTGTCATAGATCATTGCTATTACATCTCTGTCTATGGCATTCATCTTGGTATGAAATTCCAGACATGCAATACCATCTCCGATATCCAGGAGTGAAGCACCCGCGTTTTCCTTGACAGTCTTTTTACGTTCTTTGAAGGAAGGCAAAAGAACAATTCTTGGATTATCCTCCAACTTAACATAGTCCCCCGCTTCAAAGTCGTAGTAATATTTTCCTTCATTCTTTTTGACATAGAAAGACTGTGCCCCCGATTTTAACATATCTGTCACCTTCTTGGGGACTTTCAGTTTCAACGATTTCATGACATCAATGGCTTCTTTTACGCCGAGCATATCCCAGGTTTCGAATGGCCCAAGCTTATGGTTAAAGCCCCATTTCATGGCGTTATCAATCCCTACGATCGTATCGCATATTTCCGGGATTCTGTTAGCCGCGTAGATCAGATTTCTGCAGAGATATTCCCTGACCACCTCAGCAGCAATATCTTTTCCATGGAAGAGCGCCAACAGCTTTTTTTCAAATCCTGCTTCCAGCTTTTTCGCATCGGAAACAGAAGCATATTTCGGTTTTTTAAAGGGAACATATTCCAGTGAATTGTAATCCAGCGCTAGCTTTATTCGTTTCCCCTGGGCATCTTTGGTTCTCTTGTAAAAACCCTGACCGGTCTTATTGCCAAGCCACTTTCTCTCCATCATTTCTTTCATAAGATCGCTGGGGGCAAAGTACTCCCTCATTTCATCATCAGTAGCGGCTTCATACAGGTTGTTCATTACATGATAGCCCGTATCAAGCCCGACGAGATCCATTGTACCCCCTATCGAGGACCCCGGTCTGCCGACACCCTTGCCTATTATGGCATCCAGTTCCGCTATGGTGAGCCCCCGATCCACCATGATTTTCAGCGCATTGGCAATATCAAAAACACCAATACGATTCCCAACAAAATTGGGAACATCCTTACAAATGACTACGCCTTTCCCCAATACTTCCTCACAAAATTTTGTCATATAATCGACAATCTCTATACTGGTCTCTTCCCCTGGAATTATCTCGATCAACTTCATATAGCGAGGAGGATTAAAAAAGTGAGTACCCAAAAAGCTTTGTTTTAACTTACTGCCAAATTTAGCTGAAATGTCCTTAATAGGGATCCCCGAAGTATTCGTCGACACTATGCAACGCGGTTTAACTACCTTCTCTACCCTGGCAAAGAGATCTTGCTTGATCTTAAGGTTTTCAACAACAACCTCTATGACCCAATCTACCCCTGCAAGCATGTCCAGATCATCTTCCAAGTTGCCGATTGTAATCAGCGAGGCATACTTTTTGGAATAGAAACTCGCCGGCTTTGACTTCAGCGCACCGTCCAAGCCCTTTGCAGCAAAGCTGTTTCGCCACTGAGGGCTTTTTTCCGTGTACCCCTTCTTCTTGTCTTCATCAGTCAATTCAAAGGGAACAATATCCAGTAATAATGTTTCAATCCCCGCATTAGCAAGATGGGCGGCAATGGTGGCGCCCATGACCCCTGCCCCTAAAACGGCGGCTTTCTTTATTTCGTATGACATGTCATACCCTCCTTATAGGCGTTACGTTATCTGTAAAGAAGTGCTCGTATGCTCACCCTTTTCTCGAATAATCCGCTTGAATTTTCCAAGCTTATTCTCTTATCATAGTACAAGTGGAAGTCTTTTAAAACCCGAAAGATTCTTCCAGCATCTCGATTGGAGTTCTGTCCCCAGATTGTATGGCCCCACATCGGGCCTTGATCGTGGGAACTATATTTGCCATAAAATACTTGGCCACAGCAATTTTCCCCTGATAGAATGCGGCTTCAGGATTTTTTCGATCTTCCGCCCTCCGACGGGCCTTAGTTTCATCGGCGCCGGCCTTTTCATAAATTGACTGGAGCTTTTCGTAAGCTATCCCTGCTCCCTCCAACAGCTTCCACCCCACGACGAGATCGCCCATGATCATGAGATAGGGTCTTGCATTCAAGATGGGCATAATCATACTGGAGCTTTTGGCCCACTGGCCGAATTGCATAGTCAGAGCAGCAACAGAGGCATAGGCATCCTCAAGACTTGCCGCTGCCGCTTTCAGTGCATCGATCTTTTTCACCTTCTGGCACGTGTCGCCCATGGCGCTAAAGAGGTTCATAGCATTCATCCCCTTTTTCTGAGCCAGTTTTCTGCCTACAAGGTCCAAAGCCTGAATACCGTTAGTCCCCTCGTAGAGGCATGCAATCTTTGCGTCCCTCATGTACTGTTCCATGGGATACTCCGAAATGTATCCATAGCCGCCGTATACATCTATTCCGAGAGAACATATCTCAACGGCCATATCCGATGAAAAAGCCTTGCAGACCGGTGTGAGCAACTCTACGAATCCGCTCCACTTACTCTTCTCTTCTTCCGTTTCAGCAATATTTGCCATGTCTATGGCAAAGGCAACAAAATAGTTCATCGCCCTGATGCCCTCCACGTAAGATTTCATCCATAGGAGCATACGTCTGACATCAGGGTGCTGAATAATCGGAACTGGCGCAGCACTGGGATTGGTCATTTCCCATATCGGCCTGCTTTGTACGCGCTCTTTCGCGTACTGCAGTGCATGCTCATAAGCAGCAGTGGAATGTCCCAACCCCTGCATACCCACTTCCAGTCGGGCTTCGTTCATCATCTGGAACATTACCCTCATCCCCTTTCGCTCTTCCCCAAGGACTTCTCCGATACAATCTCCATCTTCACCAAAATTTAGAGTGCACGTAGCGGATCCCTTGATACCCATTTTATGCTCGATATTTCCTGTTACGACATCGTTGAATTCTCCCAAAGTTCCGTCATCATTGACCCTGTATTTTGGAACGATAAAAATTGAAATACCTCCGGTTCCAGGAGGGTCTCCCTCGATCCTGGCAAGGACGGAATGAACGATATTTTCTGTCAGATCATGGTCGCCAGAAGAGATAAACATCTTAGTTCCCGTTATACTGAATCGCCCGTCAGGCAGCCTTCGGGCCGTAGCTTTCGTTGCCCCCACGTCGCTTCCTGCATTGGGTTCGGTGAGGCACATGGTGCCTCCCCATTCACCGGAAAACATCTTGTGCATATATCTTTTTTTTTGGTCTTCAGTGCCATACTTCTTAATAAGACCAGCCGCCCCCCATGTAAGCCCAGGATACATCATGAGGGCGAAATTTGCCGCGTTGAACAATTCCGCGCAGGCCGTCCATACTACGATAGGCATGTTCTGGCCGCCTATTTCAGGATCCTGTGGTGCGCTTATCCACCCCGCTTCGCAAAATTTCTTGTAGGGAGCATGGTACGATTTGGGGGCAGAAACCTTACCATCCTTGAAAGAACACCCCTCTTTATCGCCAGCTTCATAGGTGGGAAGAATGTCTTCTACCGCCATCTTTTCCGCCTCGCTCAACAGCATATCTACAACTTCACTGGAGTAGTCTTCGTAACGCTGAAACTGGAAAAGTTTTTCAATACCAATCTGCTCATAGAGAATAAATTTTTGATCCCTCGTGTTTACCAAAAGATTACCCATAGATTTACCTCCTTCAATGGTTCAGGCCCTTCAGCCCCCCGATAAAAATGTCTAAACCTTTTTTAATGTTAATCCGTATCCTCTCCTCCCTTTTTGCCTCATTGCCGACGAAGAGATGGAGGGATATTATTCCATTCAACAGTCCCCAAAAGGCATTCCTTGCTGGTCTGATCTCTTCGTTTTCCAGTTTGAACTCTCCCTGCTGGACACCGTACTGTAATATTCCCTCGATAAGTGAAACAGTCTTATTTGTCTCACGAATAACCTTCTCATTCATTTCCCCAGTGAAATTAACGTTATTCATATTAACCATGAAATTTATCAATATTCTGAACAATTCTCTCTCGGCCAGGAAAAAATTTGTGTAGAAATCGGCAAAATCAGTAATAATGACGGATGCGGACCTTTCCTCCATGAAAATATTAGCGACCCTGTCGTGGAATTTTTCGATATCATCCAAGAGTATTTGAGTATATAGTTCCTCTTTGCTTCTGAAATAAAGATATATGGCGCCTTTGCTCAAGGCAGCCTTTTGGGCAATCTGTGAAACCGTGACGTCATTGAAACGCTTTTGAAGAAACAACTTCCGGGCAACTTTCAATATGTTGTTTTTTCTCTGGCCCCTCTCTTTTTTCCTTCTTTTCTCAGTGTCCACTGTTTGCCCTTTTGAATGTCAACAAAAAATGAATGGTGGTCAGTTTCTGACCTATAGTCATAATCCCTTTATAGATGAGGCTCGCAGCTCTGTCAAGGAAAAAATAGAAAATTTTTATACATAAAATAATAATTGACAGAACCAAATGTCATGTGATAGGTGCTAATTGTTACTGCCTATAATGTAGTATCAATTCAGTTAGAGAATTTTAAATAAGGTAACGAATTGAAGCTGTCCAAGTTAGTAGAGATTCTTGATGGTACAGTCCTCACAGGAGACAACCATCTAGATCTGGAGGTAAAAACTGCTTTCAGCGCCGATCTTATGAGTGATGTATTGGCATTCGCCAAACCTAACAGTCTTCTTCTTACCGGCCTTACAAATCCACAGGTTGTGAGAACGGCAAGCATTCTGGATTCGTCGGCCATTGTAATAGTAAGAGGCAAAATACCACCAGCAGAAACGGTGGAACTGGCCAAAAAACTGAACATACCGATTGTTTCTACAAAATACATTCTTTTTGAAACATCAGGAAGGCTGTATGTGAACGGCATGGTCGGATGTGTCCAAAAAATTGGAGAATGACAGATAGTTGATTTCTACGTCACGGTATAAAAATAGCTTCCCTATAGAGGGGGGAAACTTCGATAAAGCCGGGGTTGTTTCTCTTCGTGTAAAGAGTATCATCAAAGATATGGGATACCCCGGAGAGATACAGAGAAGAGCGGCAATTGCGACGTATGAGTCGGAACTGAACATTATATCCTACGCAAGATTTGGGCATATAACACTCCGTATTGATCCAAACAAGATAGAAATCGACGCGGAAGACGAAGGGCCCGGCATTGATGATATTGAGCTCGCAATGAGGGATGGATATTCTACAGCAACTGATCTCATCAGGAATATGGGTTTTGGCGCCGGCATGGGTCTTTCCAATATAAAACGGTGTTCCGATTTTTTTAAAATTACTTCATCGCCGAATATTGGAGCTCACCTTAAAATATCAATTGACACCAAAGCTGAGCAAGGAAATAAGCCATGAAACTTATGTCATTAGTTGAATCCTTGAACCTCACCGTCAGATGCTGCGAGGAAAAACTAGACAGTAGTGTTACAGGCGGATACGTCGGCGATCTCTTAAGTGATGTCATCGCAAACAGTGAAAAGGGCAATGTGTGGATCACCATCCAATCGCATCAGAACATTGTAGCAGTAGCAGAGCTTAAGGAGCACTCTGGGATTATACTTGTTCTGAACAGGGAACCAGATAAAGAGACTGTCAAAAAGGCGGAAAAGGCTGGGATTCCCATCCTTTCATCAGCGCTTCCCTGCTTCGAAGTGGCGGGTAAAGTATACGAACTTATGAAAAGGGTAATTTATCTCTAAAGTACCTATTGTCGTTCCGGGGTCAGGGGAAGATGTTAAGAGGATACAGGTGTGACCTTCACATTCATACATGCCTGTCTCCCTGCGCAGATCTTGATATGTCCCCTTCAGCTTTGGTCGATAAGGCTGTTTTGGAAAAACTGGATGTCATAGCTGTCTGCGATCACAATGCTTCTGAAAACGTAGAATATGTATTGCTTGCTGCAGCCGATAAACCAGTCTTTGTATTTCCGGGAATGGAAATAACGAGCAGGGAAGAAGTCCATATCCTGGCGCTTTTTGAAAGCACGAAGACTTTGAAAAATATCCAGCATATCGTCTACCGCTCCTTGAAAGGAACAAACAGGGAAGAGATTTTCGGATGCCAGCCGATAGTGAATGAGATGAACGAGGTAGAAGGGTTTAATGACAGGCTGCTGCTGGGAGCCACAGATCTTTCGCTGCAAGAAATAGTAGAGTCAATCCATAAACTCAATGGTGTTGCCATAGCAGCACATGTGGACCGTGAGAGTTTCGGCATAATCGGGCAACTGGGATTCATACCACCGGATCTGGGATTAGATGCAATTGAAATATCCACTGCCGGCAGGAAACAAAATATTGAAATATCCGGCTATCCCGTTATCACATCGTCGGACGCTCATTTTATCGACGAAATCGGCGGGGGTGTTACCACAATTTATATGGAAACCCCCTCGATCAGTGAGCTAAAACTGGCCATGTCGGGGGAGAGTGGCAGATACATCGGATAGTAAAATATGCTGGAATTATCTATGCATATTCTTGATATAGTGGAAAATTCCATACGAGCCGCTGCGACGCTGGTAGAGATTTACATCAACGAAGACACCTTGGGCGATAGACTGACTGTTGAGATTACCGACGATGGCGAAGGCATGAATCAAACAAGGGCAAGCAAGGTTCTCGATCCTTTTTTCACTACAAAAAAGGTCCGCAATGTGGGATTGGGACTCCCCCTGTTTGATCAGGCCGCACAGACTGCCGGCGGGCGTCTTTCTTTAAAAACAGAAGAAGGAAAAGGCACACATGTACTGGCTGTATTCAAGAACAGCCATATAGACCGCCAGCCACTTGGAAGCATGTCAGATACAATAACAGCCCTTGTTGCCGGCAATCCCGATATAGATTTTCTTTACACCCACGAAAAGGACGGCCTGGCATTTACGCTGGACACTAGAGAGATAAGGAAGGAACTGGATGGTGTTTCCTTAAGCAATGCTCGAGTCTTGCGTTTCATAAAGGAATTTATCGAAGAAGAGCTGAAGGAGATTGCCGTTGAACAATAATCTCCTTTCAAAAGATTCTTCTATATGGAGGAATAAGGGAATGGATCTCGAATACAATGAGCTTTTGGAAGAATTTACATCGGAACAGATTGACAGGCTGGATGAAATAATAAGAAAACACAAAGGCAGGCCCGGGGGACTTATCCCTCTTTTAGAAGAGGCCCAGGAGCTGCTGGGGTTTCTTCCACCTCCTGTTCAGAGGAGAGTGGGGCGGGGACTTAATATTCCTTTCAGCCATGTATATGGCGTGGTCACATTCTATTCCTTCTTCACAATGCACCCTCGGGGAAAACATGTAGTCAGGGTATGCCTGGGGACGGCATGCTATGTCCGGGGCGGAAAGAAGATAGCAGAAAAAGTGGAAAAAATGTTCGGTATTAAAGAGGGAGAGACAACACCCGACAGGTTGTTTACCTACGAAACGGTAAGATGTCTCGGTGCATGCGGACTGGGGCCGGTCGTCGTCGTTGACGATGATGTCCATGGAAGGGTAAAACCTGACAAACTTAAAGACATATTACAAGAGTACAATTAATCAAGAAGGTGAACGAAAATGGCCAAATTAAAAGTGGAAGATCTGAAAAGGATTAAGGAACGAGTGCAGGCGGAAAATGCCTTGAGGGAAGGTGATCGCAGAGTCAAGGTAACGGTTCACATGGGGACATGCGGTATAGCTGCCGGCGCGAGAGAGGTGATGAACACCCTGCTTTCCGAAATAGAGGAGTCAAACGTATCGGATGTTATTGTAACTACATCAGGCTGTATGGGGCTATGCAGCAGGGAACCTGAGATAACCGTTGAAATTCTTGAAAAAGATCCGATAGTTTATGAACATATGACTCCAAATAAAATGAGGCAGATCTTCAAGAGACACATTCTGGAAGGCGAAATACAAACCCCTTTCGTTCTCGCCAAGGGAAAGGAACAAAATGGTTAGTGGTTAATATGAAGATGACACCAAAACACACATGCGAGGAGGTTACTATCCGATGAAGGTATTTCGGTCTCATATATTGGTCTGCGGAGGTACCGGTTGTCGCGCGACAGGAAGTGGAAAGGTCAAACAGGCTCTTGCTGCAGAGATCAACAAACAGAAACTTTCCGATGAAATAAAAATTGTTGAAACCGGATGTAACGGGTTTTGTGCCATGGGACCCATCATGGTGGTATACCCCGAAGGTGTCATATACATGTTGGTTCAACCGGAAGACGTACCCGAAATTGTCGAAGAACATCTTCTCAAGGGAAGGCCGGTAGAAAGACTGCTCTATAAAGAACCTTCCACGGAAGAGACAATTCCGGAAATGAGAGACATTCCCTTCTTCGCACACCAGGAACTGAGAGTACTCAGAAATAAAGGATTAATTGATCCAGAGAGAATAGATGAATATATTGCCCGTGACGGGTATTCCGGAATGGCCAAGGCCTTGACGGAAATGAGTCCTGAAGAAATTGTGCAAGAGGTACTCGATTCCGGTCTTAGAGGCCGGGGCGGGGCAGGATTCCCGACAGGGCTGAAATGGAAATTTGCCGCCCAGTCTAAGGGAGATATTAAATACGTTCTCTGTAATGCCGATGAGGGTGACCCAGGGGCATTTATGGACAGAAGCGTACTCGAGGCAGATCCCCACGCTGTACTTGAAGGAATGATAATCGCCGCAAAGGCAATCGGCGCAAACAAGGGTTATATATACTGCAGGGCGGAATACCCGTTAGCCCTCCGCAGACTGGACATTGCCATCTCTCAGGCAAAAGAATACGGACTTCTGGGAGATAATATACTCGATACAGGGTTTGATTTTGATTTGGAAGTTTATCAGGGAGCAGGGGCCTTCGTCTGCGGTGAAGAAACGGCTCTCATGACATCAATCGAGGGTAACAGGGGCACGCCACGCTCCCGACCGCCCTTTCCCGCCGTTTCAGGACTGTGGCAAAAACCGAGTGTATTGAACAACGTCGAAACTCTGGCCAACGTGGGACAGATCATTGCCAAAGGAAGCTCATGGTTTGCCAGCATTGGAAACGAGAGGAGTAAAGGCACCAAAGTCTTTGCCCTTACCGGTGACGTCAATAATGTGGGGCTTGTAGAAGTTCCTATGGGCACCTCGCTTGGGACCATAGTGCATGATATTGGAGGAGGCATACCAAAAGGTAAAAAGTTCAAGGCTGCCCAGCTTGGAGGCCCTTCGGGCGGAATGATTCCGGTACAACATCTAAACGCGCCGATAGACTACGAGCATGTGGCTGAATTAGGCGCTATCATGGGATCGGGTGGACTGATCGTCATGAACGAAGACATGTGCCCTGTCGATATGGCCCGTTTCTTCATGGATTTCTGCCAGGATGAATCGTGCGGAAAATGTTCCCCCTGCCGTGAAGGAACAAAAAGGATGCTGGAAATACTCACCAACATCTGTCAGGGACGAGGCAAGGAGGGAGATATAGAACTTCTCGAGGAAATGGCCTATATCATCAAGGATTCGGCTCTCTGCGGGCTCGGCCAGACAGCACCAAATCCTGTTCTGAGCACAATCCGTTATTTCAGAAACGAATATGAAGCGCATATACGTGAAAAGCGTTGCCCCGCCGGAGTCTGTGCCGATCTTTTCAAGTCACCCTGTCAGAATGCCTGCCCCATCGGCATGGATGTTCCGTCCTATCTTGCCCTGGTTCGTGCGCAACGATTTGACGAAGCGTACAAGGTACTTCTCAGAACAAACCCCTTTCCTTCCATATGTGGAAGGGTGTGTGACCACCAATGTCAATCGAAATGTCGAAGATCAACGTTGGATGAATCGCTGGCCATTAAATTCATAAAACGGTTCATAACCGACAACGCGCAACGACCGGATGTTGAACCTGTATCTGTTACGCGAAAGGAAAAGATCGCCGTAGTCGGAGCCGGCCCAGCAGGCCTCACTGCCGCGAGAGACCTGGCTATTCGCGGTTACGAAGTAACGATCTTCGAAGAGCTGCCAGAGCCGGGCGGCATGACACGTTACGGTATTCCTTCATACAGGCTTCCGAGGGACATACTCTCCGGGGAGGTGGATGATATCCGGAAACTCGGCGTTGATATTGTCTGCAATACACGGATCGGACGCGACATCTCCTTCGAAATGATCGATAAAGACTACGATTACATCTATCTTGCCCCCGGCGCACACAAGAGTATAAAGATGAACATAGCAGGGGAAGAACTTCACGGCGTCTATGGAGGTGTTGAATTTCTGAGGGATTTCAACATCAATGAAGATGCCTGGCTGAATGGTGAAAAATCACTTGGTAGTAAAGTTGCAGTCATTGGTGGAGGAAACTCGGCAATCGACGCTGCACGCTGCGCTGTGAGACTGGGCGCAGAGGTAACAATTATTTACCGGCGAACCCGTGAGGACATGCCCGCTGCCGATGAGGAAATAGTTGCGGCAGAACACGAAGGCATTAAGATTGAGTACTATGTCGCCCCCACCGAAATCCTTGGGAAAGACGGCAGAGTCCAGGGCATATCATGCCAGAGGATGAAGACAGGGGACTTCGATCGCAGTGGACGCAGGAGACCCATTCCAGTGGAAGGTTCCGATTTTACGCTTAGCGTGAACTCCGTAATCGCCGCAATCGGTCAGTCCCCCGACCTGTCTTTCATTCCAGATAAAAGCGGAATCGCTGTCAATAAATGGGACTGCTTAGACATCGTGGAAAACAGCAAATCTCAGACAACTAATGAAACCGCATTTGCCGGCGGTGATGCCGTAACGGGTCCATGGACCGTTATCGGAGCAATTGCAGCGGGACACCAGGCGGCTGAGGAGATAGACAGGACGATACGCAATAGAAACAATGAACCGGACTGGGAGGCAGTTGAAGGGGAAAAAATAGATATACCCTTTGAAATCGACGAAGACACAGAGGAAAGGCCTCAGGCCGCCATGCCCGAACTCGATGCCGCAGTCAGAAAAACAAACTTTGACGAAGTTGAACTGGGGTTCAACATAGATGAGGCTATTAAGGAGGCGTCACGCTGCCTGAGATGCGATGCCGAGATATAGAAACCTCGGGAAATGGTGCATCAAAATTTTACTCACCATTCATCTTATGTACAATTCATATAGGAGCAAGAAATGAGTAACAAGATTGCGTTAAATATCGATGGAAGGGAGTTTGAGGCAACAACAGGTCAGACAATTCTGGAAGTCGCTCGGGAAAATGGCATACATATACCAACCCTCTGCTACTATGAGGGAACGACGAATGTGGGTGCATGTCGTGTGTGCGTTGTCGAGGTGGAAAATGCCAGAAGCCTGGTGGCATCCTGCTGTATGCCAGCAAGCCCCGGAATGGTCGTAAAAACCAACACTGAAAGAGTCCTTAATGCGAGAAAAATGATCGTTGAACTTCTGTGGGCATCGGGAGATCATAACTGTCTTACCTGTGAAAAGAACGGAAACTGTGAACTGCAGGATCTGGTCTATGATATGAAAATCGAATTGCCCAGGTTTAATATCGATCCTCCGGGTTACAGAGTCGAAGATACAAACTCCATGATCAGTAGAGATCTCAATAAGTGCATACTCTGCGGACGCTGTGTAAGGGCATGCAACGAGATTCAGGTAAATGAAATCCTCGACTTTTCCAGCAGAGGATCCCGTGCAAAAGTTGGCCCCGCATTCGATGCCGATTATATTGACTCGGAGTGTGTATTCTGTGGACAGTGCGTCGATGTATGCCCCGTAGGCGCCCTCACCTTTAAACAGGCCAGATTTGAAGGTCGCCCCTGGGAAATTGAAAAGGTACGGACAACATGTACTTACTGTGGCGTAGGATGCCAACTGGATCTCAACGTGCACGATGGAAAGATCATTAAGGTTACCGGTAATCGAGAATACGGACAACCAAACGATGGAAGTCTCTGTGTCAAAGGGAGATTCGGCATGGATTTTATCACTCATCCGGATCGTCTCACAACGCCCCTTATCAGGAAAGAAGGAAAACTCGAAGCATCCAGTTGGAACGAGGCCTACGATTTCATCATCCGAAAGTTTAACTCCATCAAGGAAAAGCATGGAGCAGAAAGCTTAGCGGGACTTTCATCGGCTCGCTGCACCAATGAGGAAAACTATCTGTTCCAGAAGTTCATGCGAGCGGTGATCGGTACGAATAATGTCGATCACTGCGCCCGTCTCTGACACTCCGTAACGGTGGCCGGTCTGGCCGCTGCATTCGGAAGTGGCGCAATGACGAATTCAATCAGCGAGTTAGATGTTTCCAATGTAATCCTGGCCACGGGAACCAATACTACGGAAAACCATCCCGTTATAGGGAGCAGGGTAAAACGTGCCATCCGCCGACACGGGGCAAAACTTATTGTCATCGATCCCCGTGAGATTGACCTCACGAAATACGCTGACATATGGCTCAGACAGAACCCGGGAACCGACGTTGCCGTCATAAACGGGTTAATGAATGTCATCATTGGCGAAGAACTCTATGACAGGAACTATGTGGAAAAACGAACGGAAAACTTCGAGACCATGAGAGATGTCGTAAAAAAATACACCCCCGAATACGTGGAAAATATATCGGGCGTACCCGCCGAAGACCTGAAAAAGGCGGCAAGGCTGTATGCATCGGCTGAAAAGGCATCCATTCTATATGCAATGGGAATCACTCAGCACATTACCGGTACGGATAACGTTAAGTCCTGCGCCAACCTTGCCATGCTCTGCGGTAATGTGGGCATCGAAGGGGGAGGTGTCAACCCACTGAGAGGCCAGAATAACGTACAGGGTGCCTGTGACATGGGTGCCCTTCCAAATGTTTTTCCAGCCTATCAAGCCGTTAACAACGAAAAGTCTCGTGAAACTTTTGAAAAGGCATGGAATATCTCCCTTCCGGCAAAACCGGGACTCACCATTCTGGAAATTATGGAGGAAGCCCACAAGGGAAATATAAAGGGACTCTATGTTATGGGCGAAAATCCAATGCTGAGTGATCCAGATTTGTCTCATGTGGAAGCGTCATTGAAAAATCTTGACATACTGGTGGTACAGGATATCTTTCTTAATGAAACGGCTGAACTTGCAGATGTCGTACTCCCGTCGGCGTGTTTCGCGGAAAAAGACGGAACACTGACGAACACGGAGCGGAGGGTTCAGCGAATAAGGAAAGCTGTTAATCCCCCCGGTGAAGCAAAACCGGACTGGCAGATCATCGCCGATCTTTCCACACGCATGGGATACACAATGGACTATTCCACTGTAGAAGATATCATGAAGGAAATAAATGTGGTAACGCCCAGCTACGCCGGCATTACCTACAAGCGAATCGAGAAGGAAGGCATTCAGTGGCCCTGCCCAAGCGTTGATCATCCCGGGACAAAATATCTCCATAAGGACAAATTCTCCCGGGGGCTTGGTCTCTTTCACGCAGTGGAATATATAGAGCCGGCAGAGCTGCCTGACAGCGAGTATCCTCTGATCCTGAATACGGGACGCGTTCTATATCACTATCATACGGGCACCATGAGCCGCCGCACAAAAGGTCCATCTGAAAGGTGCCCCGAAAGTCTGATAGAGATTAACCCCGAAGATGCACAGAAATACGGCATCGAAGATGGGAACCCTGCATGCATAACCACCAGAAGAGGACACATGACGGCACGGGCGAAAGTGACAGACCGTTCTCCAGTGGGAACGATCTTTGCCAATTTCCATTTCAGTGAAGCGGCAGTCAATCGCCTTACCAATCCCGCCATGGATCCCATTGGTAAGATCCCTGAATATAAGGTGTGCGCGGTAAAGATAGAGGCAGCGTGAAGTGAATACAGATAAGGTGTTTTTTAAGGTTGTTTTGGCAACAATCTAAATTATAAAGCGAAGGAGGAAGAGGTATGGCATTTAACGCACCACCTAAGATAGTTGGTCTTGCATCTAACGCAGGAACCTATAAATCAAAGCTTTCGGTCTTTCAATTACTGATAAGAGGTTTCATGGCAGGCGCCTATATCGCAATTGGAGGCGCATTGTGTACCGTATGTGTGACCGGTGTAGCACCCCATCTCGGAGCCGGAATGGCCAAACTCATAGGGGGCGCCGTATTCCCCGTCGGCCTCATCGCGATCGTCCTGACGGGAATGGAACTATTTACAGGAGACTGTATGCTAGTTCCACTGGCAGCTATGATGAAGAAGATTAGCTGGAACGCCGTGTGGAGAAACTGGTTCTGGGTTTATATCGGAAATATCGTAGGTTCCTTTTTTTACGCTTACATTATGGCCGTGGGACCACTGGTCGATGGGCAGGCGGACGGAACCATGGCCGTCAATGCCTTCGGCATGTCTGCTATCAATATTGCCGTAGGAAAGATACTTACCTACAAGGCCGTCGGTGCTGCCGGTCTCTGGTCGTGCTTTATCAAGGCCATCGGATGTAACTTCCTGGTAAATATCGCGATCCTTCTGGCAATCTCGGCGGATAACGTGATTGGCAAGTTCTTCGGCGTCTGGTTCCCCATCATGGCCTTCGTGTCTACAGGGTTTGAGCATTGCGTGGCGAACATGTACTTCCTGCCCACGGGAAAGTTTCTCGTCGACTGGTATCCGGCGACGGTAGGCAAGGTAGGAGGCCTGCTTGCAGGCAATAACGGCCTCAGCTGGGCAGATGTGTGGTTCTGGAACATTATCCCCGTTACTATTGGGAATATCTTCGGCGGCTTTCTCTTCATCGGCGTGGCATACTACCTGATGTTCAGAAACGAGATACCGCAGGATTAAAGGTGTGTTTTGTCTATATTTGCATGGGTCACATTTGTATTTTGTTCCCTGGCGGTATTATATTATTATCTGACGACGGGTAATTCGCAGTTTTTGCTCTTTGCAATCCCTGGACTCATCTTGCTCATCGTCATTCCAATGACACTGGCATGGATGAGTCGCAGAAGTTACGCCCAGGCGGCGGACCAGTACATAAACAGGTGTCGTTCTTTCAAGATCGCAAATATTTCCCTGGGAACTACGGGAACAGCGGTCAGAGTCAGCGGTTCTGTACAAAAGGTGAGTTTCAGATGGCTCAACAGACCTCATTTTATAGTTAAAGATGAAACTGGCGCCATCAGAATAATAATGTTCACATCGCCTTCAGAAGACATAAAAACAGGCGATAGTGTGGATGTTCTGGGCGTTGTGATAAAAAACATCTTTTCACGCAGGGCACCGGCCATCTCCGCCGTCAGCATAGAAAAGGTAAAAAAGGATCATAGGAGGTTATAATGGGAAAAGGTGAAGGTAGATTTGCATTCGGATTTCTATTGGTAGGGCTGGCACCCCTCTTTGGAGTGGCGGGTGCGGGCATTGCGGCAGTTATTTTTGCTGTAGGCCTTATTGTAGCAACTTCTTCAGCATTATCATAAATATAGAAGGGGTTACCTCGTTCCCACGCTCCTGCGTGGGAATGCATGTACCTGCTACCAGCGTGTATGCACCTCCAGCAATCCTTCCAGCCCGAGATAATTTCTTGCACTCGAATATC
>JAFGPZ010000044.1 GCA_016935935.1 Deltaproteobacteria bacterium | reverse complement strand
GCCGGAGTTGGTAAAGACGGCGATGCGATTCCCGGAAAGGAGGGGCATTTCCGTCAGCATCTTCGGCAGCACGCACAGTTCTTCCGGCGAATGGAGTCGGATCATGCCCGCCTGGCGGCAGGCCTTGTCGAAGACCGCGTCGTTCTGAGCCATTCCCGCCGTGTGCGACATGATGGCCCTGCTTCCGGCCTCGCTTTTGCCCGACTTGTAAACCAGCACCGGTTTGAGCGTCCGCCGGACGGACTGCATCAGCTTTCGACCGTCTTCCACGCTTTCGAGATAGAGCGCGATAACCTTTGTCCGGTCCGTATCGAAATAATCGATGAAATCCGCTTCATCCAGATCCGCCTTGTTGCCCAGTGAAACCAGCTTATTGATGCCCGAAACGTCTTCTATCAGGCGCTCCACGATCAGCGCGCCGACGCCGCCGCTTTGCACGACGTACGAGACAGAGCCGGGGTGCCGGATGACCAGAGGGGCGAGGTGGTTGGAGCCGTACATGGTGCAGAACCTGGTGTCGCTGTCAAAAACGCCCAGACAGTTCGGGCCGATGATGCGTATCCGGTACAGACGCATGACTTCGTCGATTTCCCGTTGGAGACGCCTGCCCTCATCGCCCTCTTCCGCGAATCCCGAGCTTTCAATGATAACGTTACGAATGCCTCTTTCGCCGCATTGCCGGACAAATCCCGGAACCACAAACGCGGGCGTGATGATCACCGCCACATCGATGGGTTCGCCAATATCGTCGAGTGCCCGGAATCCCCTGGCGCCGCAGACATCCTCTCCGGCGCGGTTGACGGCATACACCCG
The DNA here is from genome assembly GCA_016935935.1 of Deltaproteobacteria bacterium. Next base: position 7,139 of record JAFGPZ010000044.1, on the reverse strand, counting down.
GCCGGGATAGCCCACATCCTCGGTGAGGACTTTACAGATGGTCGCGCCCAGATTAAACATCGCGTTAGATGCTCCGATGACTACCACGGAAGACGGATTGAAAAATGTATCCATATCGGTGGCAACAGTTTGTTTCGCCGCAACAGCCTCAGACATGCACATGTGATGACCTCCCGCCCCTTTTCAGCCCAGAATGGGTATGTTCTTCACGGTCTGCTAGAACGATGTTTACATAAATAAACGGTGTTTATAAGTCAAGGCATTTTTGTTCTTCTGCAATTGATTAAAGGATATTAAGAGTTTATGAAGAGTTGTGCCAGATGGTTGGCTATTTTATGCCGGTGCTGCAGGACCTGCTCGGTGCGCTTTGTCGGATGGTTTCGGAACGTGGCCACAATGCCGCTCAACGCCGCAAACAGTGTGTGGGAGTGGTCCCGGATGTTGCCTTCCACGTTCATTTTCTGGAAAGTGATATCCATGTGATCGAGAATTTTTCGTTCGATCACGGTGAGCTTTTCAAAAAGCACGGGGTCCACGGCGGCGCTTAAGAAAAAATTCATCATCATCCTGAAATACTGGTCATGATAGGTAAAGAATTCGACATAGATGGCAATAATCTCTTCCAGGGCCCCGTCAGACGACTCGTTGATGGTGGTGAATATCTTCTCAAAAAACTCGTCTGTCCCCTTCTCGAACGTTTCGACAAAGAGTGTCTGCTGATCCGGAAAATGCTGATAGATGATGGCGGGTGATATGCCGGCGCGTCGGGCAATGGCCCTCATGGAGACTTTATCGAAAGGCTTTTCCGCGAACTCTTGCTCCGCGGCATCGATAATGATATCACGCCGGACCTGTCTTTCTCTTTCTTTCAATTCCGACAGAACACCTTTGGTTTGCATGAGAACCCCTCAGCCCTTGTCTTGTTTTGTATGAATGATTTCTCAGTGTTTGATACGTAACATTGAAAAAAGGGCCTGTCAATTGTATTGATTTATGATTCAGGGGATACGTGCACAAGCCCCCGTAGCGAAATTCTTGGGCGGTTACGTCTTGGGAATAGGATGTTTTGCTAACAGAAGGTGTGTTGTCTTTGCGGGTGGGGAATGTGTCATGTTAGCCACATAATTCGGTCATTCTCTCTGCATCCGAATACGGTATCAGGGCGCCGGTGGCTTTTTCTTTCCAAATTGCCTCCCTATGGGTCGCCTCATATACATCCTTGTTCTTTGGAAATGTCATGGCGACCTTTCTTACTATTTTCGCTTCCTCGGCAGTTAATGGATCAACACAGGTAATATCTGCATGTTTGATTTCATCAATCAGATCTCTGTAATTGTTTATCTGTGGTCCTTGAGGAAGCGCGGCGTAAGTTGATCCGCTTATACTTTCTCCTCGGTCTCGATAAGCGATCATGTCTGCGTACCAAGCGTATTTGGCTGCGTAAAGCCCGTTATCTTGTTCCTTAAGTATTATTCGGCCTAGTGTTTTTTCAAAATGGCTCAGGAGCAGACGTATCCTACCCAAGGAAAAAATCTTGTTACCAGTATATATGTTGCCACTTTTCTGCCCTGCAAGGGCTTCCCGAAGCGCTTTATCCATTGATTTCGTCTGGATTTGCGATCCTTCCCATCTTTTAATGCTTGCGATTCCTACCTTTATTCTATCGGCAAGTTCTTGTTGCGATATTTTTAATTTTTTTCTTTTTCCCCTGATTTCTCTCCCCGACAGAAGCCCTGTTTTCTCTCGAAAGGCATCGGAAATACTTTTCTGAATGGCATTAGCTTGCTTTACGGTTGCTGCTTCGGTGTTACACACAGGGCATACGAAGCACTCCGTTTCATATTGTACATCAACGTCCCTGAATGTTACGTTTTTACCCTTTTTTTCAAGGCGCATCTCATTATTATCTTTGGGGCATATAAGCTTTTTCATTTTTTATCCTTTGTCTCGATGCTGATGAAAAGATACCAACCATAACTCTTCCTTTTTCAGAGCATACTTTACATATACCTCACAGCCAAAACGCTTTGAATCTCTCTTAAAAGCAAATAAATCGCAGTTGAGAATATCCTCCTCATACGATTTCTGCGGCGGATAAGAACCAACGTATTGCTGTGGAGTCATGCCCGCAAGGAGTTCTAAGAGAACTGCTTTTATATTCCCGATCTCGTATCCCAACTCCAAGGCATCCATTGCTATTACGTGGGGCTCAAGAATATAGATGCCGTCTTTCGATATGGCTTCCTTTGCCTGGCTTATTTTTTTGTCGAGCTCTTTGTACGTTGGTCTTGTCATAAGGATAGTATCAATTGATACCTTTTGTCAAGTGCTTTTTACTCCCCCCTGTTCTAGTCAAAACCTTTGTTATTTCGCCTCGATATGTAAAATCATTTTGAAGGTCGGATATCTACCTGGACCGAACGTATCACCAGAGCAACTCTTCTTCGCCTTCTTCTAATTCATCCTTGAAATCAATGTAATCGACATACCATGTAAATCTCCCATCATCCCACCCGTTACTGGCTTCCACAGATATGCCTCTAAGGTTTTCCGTATCAAGCCCAAACGCAGACAGATCATGAATTCTCTCTGTGGGAGTAAAAGACTCAGCCATTATGTGCAAGGCGGGAAGATAGGCCTTGTAGGCACAATATAAGAATATCCAAAGTTCCCGGTTACTATCATCCCATATAGTTATAAAAGCGTATGAAGAACGTCCCCAATACCATCCGGGGTCAATGGACGGCACATGCACATCCACCCATGTCCTATATTTAATGTACCTTCCTTTTGGAACGTAGGAGTTGTCTCTTATCCAAAGGTCATGATCACCCGCTTCAACGTTCCTCCATACAAGTTGCTGGTCAATTATCACTGGCGGAAGTGATGATGCAGAAAATCTCGCATCCCAAGGCCTCAGCGAATTATACTCAGGCCCATCGAATGGTTCCCAGGCACATGGCTGAGGAATGAATCCTACTATGGCTTCGAGCTCATTTCCAAGTCTTCCTTTGAAGGCAAGGATGTATTCGCCTGGTTTTTTTGCATCATCCGGCGCCGTGAAGTCAATGTGGCCGCTCGTGGTATTCCCTGATATTACGGTTGTTATTGGGAAGTCGCCGCTCTCGATTTGTATTCTCTCGTCATTCATGTTGTCATAATACAGTTCAAACACTCCGTCCATGTCCTCGTCAGACTTGTTCACTATGACATAGCCGTCGCCTGCTACATCATCGTCAACCATCTCAATTTTCCCCCGAAAAAAGTATTCAAGAAGACCGGCGGAATAGCCCACAGCTCGTGGAATAAGCTGCGCTGCATAATCCCCGTACACTTCACTATCCAAAGCTGCGTTTTCGTAAAACCAATCAGAACAGTAGGGGTTGCATTCCTCTTCAGATCCTTCTAGAAATGATACTGTTGCCAGTCTATACCCCGTGTCTCCGTCACTCACCTTATGGAAGTATTTTCTCAAAATATCTAAGTCAGGATATCGGGGGTCCGGGATTGAAATATCATCCAGGAATACACTGTCCTTCGCAGGATAGGGGAAATCGTTAAAAATTGTGTCATTGCTGAAAAAATTGGCATTTGTATATTCCGAAAGGCCGATATCACTTCGGACCGTAATGTCAGGGTTCGATCCGTCATATTGGTTGGTATCAAAGAGATTGGCGACAGGAACAGCGGCAAGGGGGTTGGGTATATCTAGTGCGGAAGAATCAAAGTATTCCGGATCATATATGCTGATATTTTCAATGTTCCTCTGTGCCCACGTTTCATAGTTGTATCTAAGATACCCCAAATGCCCATCGTCCCTTGTGTGCGCCGGCACGGACAAGTCTTGCACCAAATGCATCAGCTGCCCGAGTCCCCTGAATGTTTCGGCGAAGTTTTCATCTCGCTCGCTCTTGGTTGGAGCGGTCAAGGCGATATAGAAATACTCCCGGACATCATGCCACGAGTAATGACCTCCGGGACTCTGGGTCCCGACAGGTTTTTGAGACCATTGGACAGAAGAAACACCGGAAAGCCAGCTTACCCCCCATATGCCACTGTATCCTTCGTCAGTTAAAGGATTGTGAAAATGATTGACCGAACGTCCCCAGAACGTGTGCCAGTTGGGTTTGTCTTCGTATTTGCCGCCTTTCTTTAGCCATTCAGACACTTCATTTTTTCCAAAGATTTCTTCAATCCCTTTGTCGATATTTAATTGTTCTTTAAGGTATAAATGTAATGAGAATCCATTGAGTGCATTAATTACAATATATTCATTTATTAGTTCATGGGTGTCAGTTTCAAGAGCATAATCTAGGGAGACAAGGCTTAACAATATTGCAACAGTCAGTAATATCGCCTTTTTCATCATTCCTTCCCCCTTTTTGTGAGAATTATTCTATTTCACCTTTTAACCCCAAATTTTTTCGTTCTTCATTGATTGCCTTATATAAAAGAGGTAGTTTTTTTGATCCAAAATCCGTTGGCCTTCTCGGTTTGGCCCTGAGCCTCTCTTCTCTAGTTTGCATCTTTGGCAGCTCAACCACCCCGTAGATAACCCTCGGTTTACTGCCCCTCTTTTTCCCGGTTGTTATTGTCACCTCGCCCTCTTTCCCGAACTGGTCCTCGAGAAAATATTGTTCCAGTGTATCACTTGGTAACCCTTTCGGCGGACTGATTCTCTGTCTGGGAAAATTCCCATACCCTGCCCTGTAAATGATAAACTCGGTATCAAAATCAATCGCGTTGGGCTGCATAAGTCTCGTGTAGGAAGGAAAACGGAATTCACCGGATTTATCCGTCAGTGTTTCCTTGACCTTTATGACGGATGTGTCTCCCCCTGCCGGACCGCTTATGATCGTATGTGTGTTATACACCGCCACGACAACGGCACCTTCGATAGACTCCTTCGTCTCCGCGTCTATGACCTTCCCCCTGAAGGCAGGTTTGTGAAATACCAACCATCCCGCGGACGCTGTGGTGGAGAAAAAGAAAATACATATGAAAGCCATAAGGCATGTTGTTGAATGCTTCATGCTTTGCCTCCCTATCCTTTTTGGATTATTTTGACACACGCCGAGTGTTCATGTTTAAAATGACCTTATTTTCCACAGGCCATTTTCATCCTTCACAAACAACAAGTAAAAGGAATATTCCTTTCCATCCCTGGTTGTCCTTATGTCATATTCTGCAGCGTTGTACATTGTTTTGATAAACTGAATATCATCAAGTTCCTGACTTATCTGCGGGAGCTTTGACGAAAGGGCTGTAAAAATGTTGTAGTAAGCGTCTTTCTTGGAATCGTCAAAGTAGCCTGTCGCAGCAGCTATATTATTTTGAGCCAGTGCCTGGCGCATTCCTTCCCACTTGGATCGCAACAGTGCATCCAGTTCCGCTTCATCGAGTGCCTGTATCGCAACGGTATCGGTGTAAACATTGTTTTCAGAATCAGTAACGTGTGCCGTGAAGTAATAGACGCCGGGCGTTGTCATCTTTGCGGTATGCTCGTTTTCAATTGAATTCTCAGGGAAGTCCACTTGGCCGGGACCGGTATAAGTAATCAAGGAGCTTGTAAAACTAAATGTTCCCAGCACCTTCAGGGTTATTTCAAGTGGCACCGTACCCGATTCTGTGTCAGTAAATGATCGTATGAAATCTCCCGTTGTTTCAACATTTACCGTGATGGATTTTGTTTCTATAAAACCATTGATATCTGTAGCGGTAACGGTAATTGTATTTTGACCTTCCTCCACTGGCACATGGCTTGCCAAGAACTGACCGCTTGATACGACGGCTATTATTCCGTTGACAACCACTCCGGTCTCGGCACCTGAAAAGTTGGTCATTGTCCCCTGTACCATAACATCAGGCCCGGATAGGGTCGCACTTTCAGAAGGGGATGTAATCTCCACCGTTATCGGAATAACCGTTACCGTAACATCGGCAGTGGCTGTCTCGCACGGTCCGGTCACCGTGATTGTGTATGTGGTGGTTTCTGTTGGTGATGCCTGTACAGCTCCGTTTGCACCAACACTGCCGATCCCCGGCTCAATAATGCAAGCGTCCGCATTGGTAGAAGACCATGTAAGAATTGCGTGTTCACCGGTGTGAATAATCTCGGGGGTGGCGGATATCGTGACAACGGGTGGGTCCGGCAGTTCCCGAGTTATCGAAAGGATAAGATAACTGCCGGGCTTGCCTCTGAGTTCCACTTCAAGCACATTATCTTCGACAAGATTAATCGGGGCTTCCAGACAGTAAAACTGCTGGTTGAAATCGCGTGGTTGGAATATCCTTTCCCCGTTTACAGAGATCAGAGCGCTATTTATCCTGTTTCCACCGTCTTCATCGCCATTGAAGATGGTGAGCATGCCTGTCGATGGAAGTGCGCAAGTCGCGGCAAAAGTGTCCGTATATGCATTGGGTTTGCCCTTGGTTCGCAGATACTGTTTTGGCCCGAACAGGGTCGTCTCAACCGCAAAAGAGGTGCTGATCGATACCACTACAGCACACAATGTCAGGAAGATGAAGATAATCTTTTTCACGACATATCTCCTTTTCTTCATAATCTTATGTTATTGCTGGGAACAGACAGGGCCTCGCGTTGAGGTGTTATGAGGAAGATGTGATGATGCTCTTATGAGTTACAAGAAAGCAGAATCGGAGGATGGCATTGTGGTGTTATATCGCTTTTCACTCAGATGGCTTATAGAGCAAAAAAGCCCTATTTCTTGCTAAGAAATAGGGCTTGTAATGATCAGACCATAATCCCCTCTCGCTATGGCAACTGTTCATAAGCACATATAATTCGGAAATATACTTTACCCAATAACTCCATTATAATTGCTTGTCAAGAAATATAATAGTGGGACGTTAAGACGATAAGAGACTCAGTTTCAATGGCTTGATTTGATATGATGATGCGTCTAGTCTCCGATGGGCGGAGCGTTTCACGCTCCGCCCTATCGGGGTAAATTACATTGTCCAAAGGTTTCAGAATTCTTGTATCCAAAACACCAAAGTAGCCATCTTCTGTGCTATTTCAGAAGAACAGCCTGTGCGGCGGCAAGGCCGACTCCCGGTTCAAATTTGTATCCCGCTTTCTCTAATCCCGTCTCGATTGCCCCCACGGTAGCAAGGAT
>JAFGPZ010000043.1 GCA_016935935.1 Deltaproteobacteria bacterium | reverse complement strand
ATGGTCTTGCAAAGAGTCAAAAATACTCCCTCTCCCTCGATGGGAGAGGGGTGGGGTGAGAGTGAATTGCTTATATTAATAATTGGTTATGTTCCCCCTCCCCTTAATCCCCTCCCGCGAGGGGAGGGGAAATCTGACTTTTTACCAGGGCATCACCTTTTGCGGCTCAAAATGTTATCTTAGTACCGGCATAAAACCCGATGCCCGGTTCTCCATACTGATAAACCGACTGATATTGCTGATCGGTCAAATTTTCCACCCTTCCGAAAAACTGCAGCCAATCCATCGCATCATAGGAAGCAACGAGATTGCAAAGTGTATATTCGGGCAGTTCTGTACTGTTATCGGTGTCGTGGTAGCGTTTCCCGGCGTATTGCGCGTTGAGATTAACATTCAATTTTTCCATGGGCTTTATATTCAGGGAAGCGCCGCCTGAATGCTTTGGTCTGTAAAGCATGAACTTCCCTTTATTCGTATCACCCTCAGTAACATTCCTGGCCTCGGTATAGGTATAGTGGGCATCAAGACTCAGCCATGTGAAAGGCTCGATAGAAATACTTGTTTCCCAGCCTTCAGTCTTGACCTTGCCAATATTGTAATACTTTGAGGTCCCCCAATTCCACTCAATCAAATCGTCAATCCTGGTTTCGAAATAAGTCACGGACACCAATAACTTTTTATCGAACAGTTCCTGGTCTATCCCTATGTCGTATCCCCTGCTGTCTTCAGGCCTGAGATTGGGATCGCCGTATGAAGAATAGAGTTGATAGAGTGAAGGGGCATGAAACCCGGTGCCGTAACTTCCCCTGATCTTGGTCCCTGTCTTTTCATAAAGGTAGGCAACGGCGCCCTTATAGCTATCCTTGCCGCCGAATGTCTGATGATCGTCATGTCTTAAGCCAAGGGTGAGGGAAAATCCTCTGAAAGGAGTTAATCTGTTCTGAATGAAGCAGGCTTTGGTATTCACACTTTCTTCCGCCATGTTTCCATATATACTCAGGCTGTCACCCCTTTCTTCCTGATAATCGAACCCGGCTGTAATTGTGTCAATATCCGAGATAAAGAAGTTGTGCTGCCACGATGCCGTCTTGATTGTTCCGTTGTAAAGCTCTTCGAAGGAGTCGTCTCTGGTATATTCTCTTTCCGTCTCTGTAATGCCAAGCTTGATCACATGCTGCCACCATCCGTAAATATCGTGATCGAAGCTTGTGGCAACGCTGGTAATATCAGTGTCCTGAATCTTGTCGGCATCTACGGGGGCATAGGGCGGTGTCCATGATGTGTCGTCTAAATCCATTCTTGACTCAGAGTGACGTATTGAAAAGCCGATTCCTACGGTCTCACTGACACGACCATCAATACGTGCTGATATATTGGTGTCGTGGTAATAATCTCTCTCGGTGTTTCCAAGTTCTTCTTCCGCCCTCGATACGCGCCTGGTGTCGAGACGAGACAGAGCCGCGGCATAGTTGATTCTGTCCGTTGACCCGCTGACGCCTGCCTTCTCTCTGAATGTCTCAAAGGACCCACCTTCGAAAGACAGGAAATATCTCGGCTTACCTTTTCCCATCTTGGTAATAATATTGACAACACCACCGATGGCATCTGACCCATAGAGGATGCTCTGCGCTCCACGTACGATCTCGATCCTTTCGATATTATCCGTGGACAGATCTGCAATACTCATTTTCCCATCTGTAGTCATGGGATCACCGACACGCACACCGTCGACCATAATCAGAGTATGGGCATTATTTGTTCCCCGCATATAGATCGAAGAAGAGCCGCCCGGCGTTCCATATTGAGCAATGGAAATTCCGGGAATATCTCTTAATACATCGATTACCGTCTGTTTTCCCTTTTCTTGAATCTCCTTCCCGGTGACAACAGTAATGGAATCTGGTGAATATTGTAAGAATTCTTCAATTCTGCTCGCCGTCACGACGACTTCTTCCATAGTCGTTGCGCCTTCCCTCTCTTGTGCAGAGGCAGGCGCCAGAAAAAATACAAACACCAATAATGCCGACACATATCTTAATAACCTCTTCATACCTCTTTTCATCATAACCTCCTTTCCCCTCCGTCGGGAATGTTATTTTTTTTCTGTCAGATAAGTCTCCTGGCTTGCGGCAACACCTACTTTCCACGCCTTCCCAACTTTCTTTAAAGAAAATCAGTGGCATTAAAGTGGGTTTCGTTCCGCCTACAGTTGCGGGGCAGCACCGGCATCCGACCGGTTTCCTGGATCTGACAGACTGGCTGCTTTGAGTGTCACTCTTGGCAATCCTGTTTGGGGATTGCAATCCACAGTTACATCTGTTTCATAAACCTCCTTTATATTGGATTCGGTAATTACATCATAGGGCGCTCCGATGGAATGAATGCATCCTCCCTTCATAAGAAGAATCCTGTCACAAAAAAGGGCCGCCAAGTTGATATCGTGCGTTACCGCCATAACCGTGAGACCCCGTTGTCTGTTCAAGGCGCGCATGAGATCAAAGAAGGCCACCTGATGTTTTATGTCGAGGTAGGCCGTCGACTCGTCCAGGAGTATGATCCCTGGTTCCTGGGCCAGAGCCCTTGCTATCAGAACTCTCTGACGTTCACCACCGCTCAGTTCATTCATATTTCTCTCTGCCAATGACAGTGTGTCCGTTAATTCCATCACCTGCCGGGACACTGTGAAGTCGCTCTTTCTCTCAAACATCAACCGGCCCAAATGGGGAGCCCTCCCCATCAAAACGACTTCATGCACTGTAAAGGGAAAAATAATGGGCGAATCCTGTGGAACCATAGCCACGATTTTCGCAAAATCCTTTCTTTTTATCTCACTTATATCTGTCTTCCCGATAATGACTGATCCTTCCTCAGGACACAAAATGCCGTCCATGATCTTAAGGAGCGTTGTCTTTCCCGAGCCATTGGGTCCTATTATTCCGAAAAACTCCCCGCAGGCAGCGCTGAAAGAGAGTCCTCTCAGAATCCAATCCCGATGATATCTGAATCTTATTTCCTTGCACTCCAGGGACGGCATAATTCAGACAGCCCTCCTTCTCAGCAGATAAATAAAATAGGGGGCGCCGCAGACTGCCGTAATGACACCAACGGGTAATTCCGTGTAGGGAATTATTGTTCGCGCTATTGTGTCGGCAATTATCAGAAAGGATGCGCCAAAGAGGAATGAAGCCGGCAGCAGCAGGCGATGATCGGAACCGAGCATCATTCTCATGATATGGGGAATGATCAGGCCCACAAACCCTATGATCCCGCTGAATGCCACTGCCACGGCGGTGATAACGGAACTTGCAAGCAAAAGTATGATTTTCGTTTTCTCTACATTTATTCCCAGTTGCAGCGCCGTTTCCTCTCCCATCACAATCATGTTAAGAGTCCTGGCGTGGGCATAAACAATGAAAAATCCCGCAAAAAGAAATACACAACCCAGCATTATCTCTCCAAGACTTACCACGCTCAGGTCGCCCATGAGCCAGAATGTTATGGAGTGCAGATCGGAACTTCCGCTGAGAGATACAAGAAACATGATAATGGCCGAAAAAAAGGCGTTTATTATGACACCTGCAAGAAGAAGAGTATTAGAATTGAGCCCCCTTCTCGTCCCACCGATAACAAAGACGAGAACGACTGTAAAAATTGCGCCCAGAAAGGCCAGAAAGGGCACACAGAAAGGCAGTGAACTGATGGCCACAATACCTACAATCGCTCCGACGGCCGCCCCTCCCGAAATACCCAGGATGTAGGGATCTGCCAGCGGGTTTCTGAGGAGGGCCTGGAAAACGACACCGGCGGAGGAAAGAGCGGCGCCGACAAGACCGGCAAAGAGCACACGGGGAAGGCGTATGGAAAAGAGTATCGTCTCTTCCGACGGTTTCAGGAAGGGGCCGTTACTGTGCCAGGCCAGGAAGATTCCCTTCAGGCCTTGCATAAAACCGATTCTCGTCGAACCGACAAGTGTTGCCCCGATAATGACTGCAACGAGAATCACAGCCAGCGCAAAAATAATTTTTATTACCCTGGAGGGGGTCAGTGGAGATCTATCCATGCATCACTACCCGGCATTACCGCCCTGTTCTGTTTTTACCGCCAGTCGGATATGTAATTGCGTGGATTCAGAGGATTGAAACTTCATGAATCACCTCCCACGAGGAATCTCAGATGAACAGGTATTCCGGCTCAGGGCTACCTACTAACCCGCCTTCCCATCGCGTTATTAACCACAACAGTGACTTTCTGGGTTTTCGTTCCCTTTACGGCTGCGGGGCAGCGGAGGATTCTCACCTCTCTTCCACACATCCATCCGTATCTGGTATGTTTTTAAACTCTGTCCCGTAAAATATATAAGGCTCTTGACTAGAACAGCACTATAAATTGTGCTAAAAGTCTAGTCATGTCAACAACTAACAAGTACGTAAAAAATGCCAAGATT
>JAFGPZ010000255.1 GCA_016935935.1 Deltaproteobacteria bacterium | reverse complement strand
GTCCGTCTTCCCCTGCATCAGATGCTTGATTTTGGAATCGCGCCGGTTACATTGAAGAAAGAAAATAAAATATTAATCAAAACGACTAAACCTTAAATGATCCACAGGTTATGTCATTAAGAATTAATAAAATTTACCGTTTAATACGAAAAAATAAAATAGACCCCTCTGTAAAGGCCCCCGAAGGGCAGAGAGGGCCGTAATAAAAGATTGGCAAAGTAAAGAAATGGGATCGTACATTTCATGTTGTAATTTAACCCAACATTCGTCTCCCCTTAAGCCACCACAACTCGTTAAAATGTATTGCTGATTGTTCTTTGATAATTCTTTCGGGGAGAAGGAAGCTGGTTGATTTATTTTAATGGTCAGATCTGAATATCAGAATCGACCTGGTGGATCACACCTAAAGAAGAAACCCATGAACGCACGGACAAGGATCCGGAATCACTAAATAAAACCTGTTATATCAGGTTGAAAAATTCTTGGAACTTTACCGAACAACAAAAAGTCAGGCTGAATGATCTGGAAAAGTTCAAAATCATAATTAGTCGAATCCATTTGCTGTAAGAGGCATTTCTAAAGCTTTGAGACTATATTTAAAATATTGCATATGAATTAATGTCCTATCAATAATTATAATCACCGTTAACTTACCATATGATGAATATACGAGAAGACTGGTTAAGCCTCACCCAAGAGGATGTAATAGATCCCAAAATGGAGATATGTGATCCTCATCATCATCTCTGGTATGATGTAGAGATCGAATACTCCATTAATGATCTCTTAAATGATATCAACTATGGGCATCGTGTAGTTAAGACGGTCTTCGTCGAATCCCGGTTAATGTTAAGAAAGAGCGGCCCACTGGAAATGCGGCCTTTGGGTGAAACCGAGTACATTCAAAGAGTCTTATCTCAGCTTTCTGGCAACCAAAACATTGATATATCCGCGGCCATTGTTGGTTTTGCGGATCTCACATTAGGTAGTTCGGTGGAACGTCTTCTTGAGGCGCATATTTCCGCAGGAAAGGGAAGGTTCCGTGGGATCCGCCATACGTGTGCGTGGGATAGAAGTCCTGAATTCAAGTCTCGATGGGAAGTCCCTGAAGGGCTTCTGTCTGATAGCAAATTTCGTGAGGGGTTTGGGTGCCTTCAAAAATTCGATTTGAGCTTTGACGCATGGCTTTTTCATCCACAGTTAGCAGAACTTGAATATCTCGCCAGAAAGTATCCTGACATAAGAATCATTATCAATCATACAGGCGGACCGCTGGGAATCGGTCCTTATGCAGAAAGACGTGAGGAGGTCTTATCAAACTGGAAACGAGGTATCGGTGAGCTGTCGAAATACCCCAACGTATTTATCAAATTAGGCGGGCTTGGGATGCCTATCTGTGGTTTTGGCTGGCATGAAAGATCTGTTCCGCCTAATTCATCGGATCTAGCGGAAATTATGGCACCCTATTATTTATGGTGTATTGAGTGTTTTGGCATTGACAGGTGTATGTTTGAAAGTAATTTCCCTGTGGATAAATCATCATATTCATACACTGTGCTATGGAATGCCTTTAAAAGGGTTGTGGAAGATTTTTCATTTCAGGAACGGTGTGCCCTGTTTCATGGTACTGCAATGGATGCATACCGTATCTAAAGAAACATTTTCTTATGTAATAAAGTATAAAAGATAAAAGGGGTGCTGAGGAGAAGAAGTGGGTAAATCAGGTAATTTGACAAAAATCGGGATAGATATCCATCATGAGCTTTCCACCGGTTGACCAGAGGTAATTACCAACTTCTTCCAATTCACACAAAACACAGCGTGCAGTTTTCCCAAACTAAGAGCTTCATAGATTTATTGCCGATTCATTTTTCAAAAAACCTATTTGAGGAACAGGTTTTATTATGATTTTATTCTGTTCTTGAGAATATTCCCTATATGCATAAGCTCCTTTACATTCACCTTCTGCGATCTTGATTGGTACCAGGAATTTAATTCAGGGCCAATTTGAGGGCTATAAATCAGTACCAGTCTCAGGATTTAATTCTAGTCCATCCATATTATTCTTTTCATATCATTCCCAAAGACTTGTGTAACAAGTCCTTATAATTCCTTTAATTTCCATATTCACTAATAATTTCATTACGATAAGCCATTCCATATAAAGTTGAGGATGGAGATGGCTGAGATTGAATGTGTTTATTGTGGTGATTTTTTCGAAAAAAGTCCTCGTCACAAGAATCAGACTTGCTGCGGCTCCGATGGCCACTTTAAAATCCCCCACCTATGGCCGGGTCAAAATTTCCCGGCGACAGGATAAAACAGCTTACTAATATTTAGGCTAAATATCCATACTTATTCCTTTTTCATCCAGAAGATTTTCTTTTATTTTCTGTTAATCTTGAGGAATCAATCGTATGCCAAGCGCATTTCTTCATTCGGCAAAACGTGCTTAATCCGGCCTTGCCATTTGTCGGACTTCCAAGTGCCTAGCCCTTGATGAGTTAAGTAATAGTTTTGTGGAATTGGATGAGTACCAATTACTACATCCAATTCGTATTTGGCTGGAATGAAATCACAAAAAGCTTCCAAACGTGGACATGGTGGATAGCCGACTACTAAACCGGTGGCTAAATGGATGACATTTGCTCCATTCTTTTTCATCTCTGCTGGTGCGTACTCTACGTTTCCACCAGGACAACCTCCGCAGGTGGTGAATCCTACAAGTTCTATTTCTTCTCCCTTGTACAAGGAAAAAGCCCCTTCACGATTGCGCATGGCGCGTAGACACTTTCCTCCTGCACAAGAGTGATAACGGTTACATATTATTATACCAATCTTCATCATTTATCTTGATCCCCCTTGATTTATTTTTATTTTGATCAAAAAATATATTCACTACACAGGGTAGGTCAGGGGCGTTACCGCCCCTCTCCCCCCTCAGGTAGGGTCGAGGGCTTGGTCGCGGTAGGGACCGCTCTTTCGAGCGACCCCCCGCACAGATCCCGGCGTGCGGAATTACCGCACCGGGCTCCTACCTCGGGTGTTTAGCTTAAAAGCGCACATTTGGGTATGGATGCAGGACTGAGGGTGATGGTATCCATATAGCTACGATCGGCCTGAATCGCTCCCAATTCATCCGGCGTTTTTGGCCCCGACGTCTAAGCGTCTTGTACCAATAGCGGATAATTTCCGTACGAAACGTGTTCAACGCGTACAGGTTACCCGAGACGGCGTAGTATTCATAATAGCCGCGAATTACCTTTTGCAGCCATGCGCCGACTTCACCTATCGGGTTATGCATTCGTGAACGTATTACCGCCTTGACTCTGGCCAGTGTTGCTCGAAGTCGCTTCTTTACCGTTATCCGGTAAATATGGAACCATTTCCCATCCTTGGTCCTTGCACAGATGTGCGTAAAACCCAAGAAATCGAATGTTTCCGGTTTGCCTTTTCCCTGCTTGCTTCTGTTTTCCGCAGCAAAACGCCCGAACTCTATCAAACGTGTCTTCTTCGGGTGTAGGGTGAGGCCGAACTTCTCCAAGCGCGCCTTCAGCAATGAGAGGAACTTTTGGGCGTCCTGCTCGTTCTGGAATCCCATGACAAAATCATCCCCATAGCGTACAATGAGCACGTCACCTCGGGCGTTGCTTTGCCTCCAGTGATGTATCCACTGGTCCAAAACGTAGTGCATATAGATATTAGCCATCAGGGGCGAGATGACCGCCCCCTGCGGAGTCCCTATCTGCGGTTTAGACCACTGCCCATCTTCCGATACCCCCGCCCGAAGCCATTTGCGGATCAGGCGGCTTATTCGGGAATCGGCAATCCGGTGCTCAACAAACCGTTGCAGCCATTTGTGACTGATGGCATCGAAAAAGCCACTTATGTCCGCATCGAGCACCCAGTTCACTTTCTTTCGCGTCAAGCCTACAAATAGAGCATCGAGCGCATCGTGCTGTCCTCGCCCCGGTCTGAACCCGTAAGAAAATCCCAGAAAGTCCTCTTCATAGATGACAGACAGTATTTCCCCGACAGCATGTTGGACGATTTTGTCCTCAAGTGCCGCTATACCGATCGGCCGTACTCGACCATCCGGTTTAGGGATGTATATTCTTCGTGACGGAAGTGCTCGGTATTTCCCGCTTTGAACCCGTCTGTGAAGATCTGCCAATCTCGTGTCCAGGCCTTGCTGGTACTCAGACCATGTTATGCCGTCAACACCGGGAGCCGCCTGTCTTCTTAATGACAGATAGCTCTCCTTTAGCGCCTCCGGCGTTACATGATGCAATAGAGCCGTGAACCGTGCATTCTTATCCTCCTGTGCTGCTTTTCGCACACGCTGCAATCCGGGCGACACGACTTTCCGGCTCTGTGTCCGGGCCGTGGCCGTTCGCATTGTGTTCCCCTTGGTTGTCTGCCTTTCCTCCACCGCTTCCGCAGGCAGGCAATCCTGTCCTTTGTTCGGCGGTATCTCAGGTACTATGCAGACATCCGACTTCCCACAGGCATGCATGAGCGGCGTGTGGCTTTTGGCCTTCCCGCTCCGTCCATCCTCGCCACCCGAGGAAGGAACCTGGGGGATCTCCCGGTTCCCGTGCATGGAGTTTCCGCACATGCTCAGGGTCTCCGACGGCGCAGGACCCATGGGCGGCTCGCGCTTGTCGCCGCCCATAGTGTTGCCTTCCGCTTCGCTTAACAGCGTCGGCGTCCTGGACTTATTTATTTCGCCGCTCAATGGCTGGCCTGTGCGTACCCCTGTCAACGCTTCACCCCCACTCTTACGATTGACGGCGCATGACTCGGGGTCGGCGTGGTGCGCTAATCCTTCACCGTAAGACTCTTTCATTCTCAACTCCATGCCGGTCTCCCGGCGCACTAAGCGCTCAATGAACCCCATCTTCACAAGTCGATTCTGATATGTCAAGCTTAAGTAATAAATCCAAGATAAGGAGGATAACATGACTGAGCAGACAAGAGGAGAAAGGAACAGAGAAAAACAGGACTCCTGGACATCCCATGTGGAAACATGGAAAGAGAGTGGATTGAGCCAGGTTGATTATTGCAGACAGCACAATCTGTCGAGGTGTCGATTCACCTACTGGAAATGCAAGCTGTATAAGAATACCGATCCTGTAAAATTTATTCCGATATCAGGAGAACCATTC
>JAFGPZ010000042.1 GCA_016935935.1 Deltaproteobacteria bacterium | reverse complement strand
TTAGGAATCATGCTCGAGAGGATCAAACATAGAGGTCCTCACGATACATGGATATACCAAAAGGGCAATGTCAACATCGGATGCAACGAACTGAACATGGGGGCAGACTGCAGGGACGGTTCACATTCAATATCTGATGGTCAGCGAGCTGTCGTTATCGACGGACGAGTCTATAACTCAGGAAAGGGGGATATGACCGATGCCGAGACGGTGCTGTCTCTCTATGATAATCATGGCGACCGGTTTGCCGGCAAGATAGATGGTGACTTTGCCTGCGCCCTATGTGATGGCGAAAAGCTTATCCTTGCGCGAGACTGGGCAGGTATAAAGCCGCTCTATTACGGGCACGATCTGGACGGGAATTTATGCTTTGCCTCCGAGGCAAAGGCCCTTGTCGATATCAGCTATGATGTCAGAGAATTTCCGCCCGGCTACGTTTATTCCCGAGACCTTGGTTTCCAGAAATATAAGAACGAAGCCGTTGAAACCCCCGAATTCGAGAATTATGAGCAGGCCATGAGAGTGGTGAGGGAACTTCTCATGGAGGCGACAGAAAAGCGTATGAGAGACAATTCCGTAACCGGAATTCTCTTAAGTGGCGGTCTGGACAGCAGCCTCATCGCCTGGATGGCCCACGAGATAAAACCGCATATAGAATGTTTTACCGTTAGTATGGAGGAAGGAGAAGACCTTCCCCTGGCAAGGGACGTTACTGCCTACCTCGGTGTTAAACACCACGTTCTGATGTTTGGTGAAGAGGAAATCAAAGAGATACTTCCAATTGCTATTCATCACCAGGAAATGTATGAAGAAAGCTGCGTTCACGGGGCAATAGCCAATTTTATGTCCGGACGCTTCATTCAAGGTAAGGCTAACTGTGTTCTCACCGGCGAGGGAGCAGACGAATTCTTTGCCGGATATGACGGACAGTACAAACAGGCAAGCAACCCCGAGGAACGAGCCAGTATAATTGATAGTCTCATTAACGTTGCCCACAACACAGCCTTGCAGAGGCTGGACAGACTGAATGCTGCCAATTGCATTGAAAGCCGCACACCCTTCCTTGACGCCAAAGTAATGGACTTTTCGCTAAAAATTCCCCTTGAGCATAAGATCGTTGGTGAAGAACAAACCGGAAAGTGGGTCCTTCGCCAGGCGTTCGAAGGCTGTCTCCCGGAACACATCATCTACCAGACAAAGCGGTTCTTTGCCCAGGGTTCCGGTGTGGCTTACATAATGCGAAGGCAGGCGGAGCAAGTGATATCGGAAGACGAGTTGAAGGCATTTAACAGGCAGGAAGGGAACCCTCGCCTCTCATCGGTTGAGGAACTCTATTATTATAAAATATTCAAGGAAACGCTGCCCCATCCAGTCTTCGACCGTCTGGTCGGTCGCTGGGATCCGATGAGACCTGCCTTCTTCCCTTACTGGGAGAGACCTGAATTGTAAACCGGAACCGGACACTTCGGAATCAGGGCAAGTTTCGCTCCAGGGGGTTCCTGTACTTTCTGATATTTGAAATCATCCAGACTGCAGCAAGAGCAAGAAGATATGACAATGTAAAAAAAAGGAATAGCCTTTGATAGGCTGCATCGGCATAGGGCCCAGATGCCAGTTTGCCAGATCTTTCAAAAATAATGCCGCTCAGGGGCTGGTATAGAATTGCACCCACGAAGGCTGAAGGATTTACAAGTCCTAAGACCGTTCCCATTATTCTTTCGGGGAAGATATCTTTGATGATGGAGAAAAGAACCGGCAGCACTCCCCCGGCGGAAAGGCCTGACAGGAAAAAAGCGACTATGACGATACTATACGAAAAATTACCTCCTATGAGGAGTAACGTCCATGCCGCAACGCCTAAACCGATGGAACAAAAGAGGATAGTCTGTTTCCTGACGGGGAACCTGTCCGCCAGAATGCCTGTTACTGGGCCACTGATCACGTATCCTAAAGGCAGTATTGTGAGCAATTCTCCGGCGTCAATCCTGTCCAGGCCATGTACATCCATCAAATAGGGTATTGCCCACAGGCCTTGGAATGAAAAGGATACGCCTCCCATAAAGAACATTGTGCCAAATAACATCCAAAAATCTAATCTCCTTAGAATATGCAACGGTCCTGATTTGGATCGGTTGTTTATGTTAAGGTTAACGAATGAAGGTCTCTTAAGTGTTGCCCCATCGGCAATATCTATTGCCCTGAAGCCCCTTTCCCTGGGACTGTCTCTTACGATAATCCAGCAGAGGATGGCCAGGGAAAAGGAAACGAAGGCAATGCCCACGTGGGTGAGTCGCCATCCGAAAAGACTGACCGAACAGGCGAGCGGCAAGGCCGCGGCGATGTAGCTGATACCGCTTATACCGATCATGGCACCTGTCAGTGTTGTAAATTCGTTTGGTCTGTACCAGCTCGCAAAAACCTTTAGGGCGGGGATAAAAACACCTGACGCCCCCATTCCGATAAGGGCTCGACCGAGTATCGCACCGTAGATATTCGGTGCTGTTCCAAAGATGAGGCATCCCAATGAGGCGAGGATGGTGGAAATGGTTATGACCTTACGGGGACCGAGGCGATCGGTGAAGAAACCTACGACGGGTTGTGATGCAGAGTAAAGGTAAAAATAGATAGATGCGATAAAACCGAGCATTACGGCACTGGAATTGAAAGAAGTTGCCAGATCACGGACGATAACTGTTGGAGACATTCGATGGAAACAGGCCAATATGTATATCAATCCTATGACAGCGAAGATGCCCCAACGATAATTTTTGATATTATTCATGTAGTAGGCGCTTTGCCGGGCATTATCACAGCTGCAGTCACGATTCTCTCTGGATCAGCTCTACAACGCAACCGCCGCTCATTTTGTCTGTATCGAAATAGGCCCACCTTGCTTTAGGCCTCGCTCCTGTCTGAATAACCTGAAACCCCCGATCTTCCATCTCGGCCGTTTCCTTATCGAGGTCCTTTACGAGAAAGGCAAGGTGGTGAAACCCCTCCCCCTTTTCCTCCAGAAAATCGTCGTAGATCGATGCACCTTTAAGGGGTTGAATCAATTCGAGGGCAATTCCTCCCATTCCTCCTTCGGCATATCTCAAATCCATTTCATAATCGGAAGGCTTTCCTCGTACAGTCTTGTCGCTAATGGGCATGCCTTCAGGACCGCCGAGAAAGGGAGGAAAAGGTCCTATCCCAAGCCCATTAAAGTGATTAATGGCCCTCTCCATGTCTTTAACCACCATGCTTATATGAAGGAACTTCCAGTCTTTGTGCATATTAACTCCTTTCGATCTTTTTTTCTTACTTCTATCGACTGTATATCCCTGCAGTCGACATATTTGGAATAACATACATGTGACTTGAGAATAAAATCGAGCTTGCGAAAGCACTCAGGGCTTCACAATTATATTGAAGCGCCTGGTTTTCCCCAGACTAATCAATTTGCTCAATAAAACCTTGCTTTTTAAGGAAGAGCCTCTGTCAACCTTAATGCAATGTTCTTTTTCTACACACTTCCACCGTGTCATGCGTAGGGAAAAAAATCCTTTCCAAAAAGAGCTCGTCCTATCTCTATCTTCAAGGTGGCGTTTGCGATCTGTGTTGCCTTAATATCCCGCAAGGATCGTTCAAAAGGAAGATCCTCCGTATAGCCCATTCCCCCATATACATCCATGGCGTCATTGACAATTTTGTAGGCCGTTTCTCCCCCCATGAGGTTGGCCATAGCCGCCCACTGCGAGGCTTTCGCATTTCCCTTTTCGATGAGAGACAAGGCTTGATAGCATACAAGCCTGGCCGACTGAAGAAGTGCATAGTCTTCAGCCAGTGTAAATTGAATTCCCTCGAATTTCCCCAAGGGTTTTCCGAATACCTCGCGAATCTTTGCGTATTTCACTGCCTCATCAAGAGTCTCTGCGGCAGTTCCCAGAGCTATTAGTCCTGTCAGTGCTCGCTGCCGCTGCACCGTGCTCTTCAGCATGGGCAGGGCATTGTTTAGCTCTCCTACAAGATTCTCAAGGGGAACCTCGACCTCGCTAAAGGCGGCGTTCCCCCACTTGGTCGCTTTCCAGCCAAAACCCTTCAGTTCCTGTATATCTATATGTGGGCTATTGCTTTCAATTAAGATGCAGCTAATGCCTTTGCCATGTTTTGTGTCTGTTCTTACGAGAACGATAAAGGCACTGGCGACACCAGCGAATGTAATCATCGATTTTTCACCACTCACCACATAGGTTGTGTCGGTGATCTCTGCTCTGGTTCGTATTGCTCTGATGTTCGATCCCGCCTCCGGCTCTGTCGCGCCAAAGGCTATAATACTCTTCCCTTGGACAATTTCCGGTAAAAAGGTCTCCCTGATTTTCTTGGATGCGTGCATTAGTATCCTTCCGGTTATGTTACATCCGCATAGGATAACGGCACAATTATGATCAAAGCGGGCTATCTCTTCCAGTGCAATACCACAGGTTACAAGGTCCGCGTCTGTACCGCCATAAGCGGTGGGAAGGTGTAATCCCGTCAGTCCCATTTCTGCCATCTTATTTACGCTTGGCCATGGAAATTCCTCAGATCTGTCCCAGTAGGCAGCATGTGGAGACAGTTCGGTTTTTGCAAAATCGTAAACGCTCTGTCTGATGATATTCTGTTCTTCGTTCAGTTCAAACATGGCATTGTCATTCCACCGATTCAAATATGAGAATCACCATATATCGAAGAAGGCTAAAATAGCAAGATATTTCTAATACATGTAAGGTTTTCAACAAATAAATTCTTGAAACACCAACCTGTTTTTTATATGATAAAAAATATTCATAATTGATTGAAGTGAGGATTAAATAGGGAGAACAGATGCGATGGAAATGAAGATCTTTGATACTATGGTGGCGTCGGACCTCAGGAAATATCTGGAATTTCTCCTCTGGCACTATCGGGTCGTGGATGCCTTCTGGTTTATCCATGTGGCAGAGCGCTTTGATCAGCAGACAGCAGAGGAAATAAACGAGGAGGTCTGGGGACGGGTAGCCGGCATGGCAGCAAACCGTCTGAAACAAGGCTTTGGTATCGACGAAAAGGGCCTTGCAGGTTTTGTAAAAGTCCAGAGACTTTTCCCATGGTGCATCCTGGTGGGATATCAGATCGAGGAGTTGGAAGGTGAGGTAACCATTTCTGTTCCCTCGTGTCCGACACAGGAGGCAAGACTGAAGCGCGGGTTGGGCGAATATGCGTGCAAGGATATGCACCGAGCTGAATTTACGGACTTTGCCACAGCCATAGATAAGCGTATCCGAGTTGAGTGCCTCTTTGCACCCCCCGATCCTCACCCTCACGACATGTTCTGCAAGTGGAAATTCACACTTGCCGAGGAATCTTCTACTCAATGAATGATTACACCATCATCCCAGGGCCACATCAAGGGTCATCATCACTGCAAAGCCCAACATAGCACCAAGTGTAGCTATATCAGTATTTTTTCCGAGCTGAGATTCCGGGATAAGTTCTTCCACTACGACAAATATCATGGCACCCGCAGCGAAGGAGAGGGCATAGGGCAATATGGGTCTCATCAGCAGGACGGAAGCCGCACCGATGACACCTGCCATCGGTTCTACCACCCCAGACAATTGCCCGTACCAGAAACTTTTCAAGCGACTCATCCCCTCTCTCCGGAGGGGGACAGAAACTGCCGTACCTTCGGGAATATTCTGAATACCGATGCCCACAGCAAGGACCACGGCACCGGCAAGTGTCGCCGATGGCAGGTTCGTAGCCGCCGCGCCGAAGGCGACGCCTACGGCTAAACCTTCGGGGATATTGTGGAGCGTTATGGCGAGAACAAGAAGTATGCTCCTGTGCCAGTCCGTTTGAATCCCCTCTGCCTCTTCCCTGGGAAACCCGAGATGGAGATGGGGTATAATTTTATCGATAATCCAGAGGAACAGACCTCCCATCAAAAACCCGACAGTTGCGGGAATCCATACCGGGAGGGGAGAATGTTCCGCCATTTCAATTGCAGGTGCGAGAAGGGACCAGAAACTGGCTGCGATCATGACACCCGCGGCGAAGCCCAGCATGCCGTCCAGTATTTTACGTTCGATATGTTTGAAGAAAAAAACGGCACCTGCTCCCATGGCCGTAAGAAACCAGGTAAAGAGCGTTGCCATTAATGCCTGGATAACCGGATTAAGTCCAGCAAACCATTCCAAAACCAT
>JAFGPZ010000254.1 GCA_016935935.1 Deltaproteobacteria bacterium | reverse complement strand
GGGTCACGAGTCACTGATCACGGAAGTATTGGTTCACACCGGCCAACATTACGATTATGCCATGAGCCGGTCGTTCTTTGACCAGATGGATATTCCGGAACCGAAGTATCATCTGGATGTCGGTTCGGGTTCCCACGGCGATCAAACCGGCCGCATGCTTTCTGCGATCGAAGAGGTGCTGCTTGGCGAAAAACCTGATGCTGTCCTCGTGTATGGCGATACGAACTCCACGCTGGCAGGCGCCCTGGCCGCCGCCAAGCTCCATATCCCCGTCGGCCACGTCGAGGGAGGCATGCGTTCATTCAACCGTCGCATGCCCGAGGAGATCAACCGGGTGCTCACCGACCACGTCGCCAAGTGGCACTTCTGCGCCACCGAGACGGCGGTCAAGAACCTCAAAAACGAAGGCATCACAGAAGAGGTCCACCTCGTCGGCGACGTAATGTACGATGCCGTTATGCTGTACAAGGGTATTGCATCCGAGAAATCCACAATATTGTCTGACCTGGGTTTGTTGCCTGAATCGGGTCACGGGTCACGGGTCACGAGTTACGCATTGTGCACTGTCCACCGCGCCGAAAACACCGACGACCCCGCGCGCCTCCGCAATATTCTCGAGGCGCTTGCCGAAATCTCAAAGGACATGCCCGTCGTGTTCCCTGTTCACCCAAGAACTCAAAAGGCTATCAAGGATGCAGGGCTGACGGACTTGATTGGTAGTTCCGGGTCCCGGGTCCCGGGTCCCGAGTTCCGAAAAAGCGGCATTAAGGCAATCGATCCCGTATCTTATATAGATATGCTAAGGCTCGAAGGCTCCGCATCAATTATTCTGACCGACTCCGGCGGCATTCAAAAAGAGGCCTTCTGGTTGGGCGTCCCCTGCATTACGATGCGGGACGAGACGGAGTGGATCGAAACTGTGGAAGTCGGATGGAATAAAGTCACGGGCGCCGACGCCGGTGCCATCATCCGTGCGTCTAAGGAATATTGCAGTGCGTCTATGGTCAGGGCTGCGACACAACCAGACTCCGCCTTAGCCTTTGCATCGATTCTAAATATTCTAGCTTCTCGCATCCAGCTTTTGGCTTCGGTTGCAGATCCGTCCCGGACAGAAGGTATTTAAGGCTGATAAAATGGTTTGAACCAACACAGCGCTGTTGGGCTGCGCCGCAAGGCTGATCGCACAGATGAAGAAGACGGAAAATGCCCGAAAAGATATCGCGCAACTCTTGAAAAAGGCGTTTGTGCTGCTCAAAAAGACGCAGCCGGTTTCCGATGAGTTCGATACCGTATGGGCAGGCCCCTATTTCATATCTCGTCCGAAAAAATGGCATCCGACTCGTTTTCTCCTGTACAAGGACCATCTCTACTGCAACGAGTTTTTCTGGGCATGGGTTCTCCGGCAGGCGACGATATGGTGAAATATCGCCCTGACTCGATAAAACATATTCAGTGGCATCCGGTCCATAGAATCATGAGGGCAGAATATTGTATTCAGTGATTGCCAAAGTTTACACGCTTCGGCGTTAACCGTTTACCGAAAAGAACTGCCGCGAAAAAAACATTACGGATCATGAGCCATAAAGAGTATTCCAATCGAGAAATTGATTCCCTCTTGAAGGAGGACGAGGGATACAATCTCGAATTCAAAAAGTCCGTCGATAAATCCCTATCCAAAAGCATCGTGGCCTTTGCCAACGCATCCGGTGGGCGTGTTTTGGTCGGTGTCGATGACATGGCCGATGTAGTCGGGATCGCCGATGTGAACAGAAACAAGGCTCTTGTTATGGATCATGCACGGAATTGCGATCCAGCCGTGAATGTTTCCGTATCTTCCATCGAGCACATCGGGCGGACGGTATTGCTGGTGGATGTTCCTGAGGGGGCAGATAAGCCATATTCCTGCAGCGCCGGTTTTTTTATGAGAGTCGGACCGAGTACTGAAAAATTGAGCAGAAAGGAGATTCTGTCTTTTGCAGCTGCTCAGGGTAGGGTCCGCTTCGATGAACAGATAAGTGCCAAATGCAGATGGCCTGATGACATCGATTTCAAGAAGATAAAACACTTCACGGACGAAGCCGGCATAGATCAGGACAAAAAATCCTATGGTCTGCTGATGGAAAACCTCGGATTGGCGGTTAAGGACGACGACGCTATGACCGTCAATAACGCCTGTGTCCTTTTATTTGCCAGGGAACCTGTGAGGCACATCAGGCACAGTACTGTGACTTGTGTTCGTTACAAGGGGACGACGAAATATGAGGTTATAGACCGCAAGGACTTCAACAGCGATCTGCTCACCAATTACAGCGATTCGCTGGCATTTCTGAAACAGTACACGGCCGTTCGGTATGTCATAAAGACAAAGAAGCGGGAAGAGATACGGGAAATCCCTGAAGCTGTCCTGCGCGAAGCCCTGGTAAACGCAATTGTCCACAGGGATTACTATGAGAGCAGATTGGGTATCATGGTGGATGTCTTTGACGATCGCATCGTGATCTATAATCCCTGTTCGATGCCGGAAGCGGTAAAGAGAAGGTTTGGGGAGTTGAGCTTTCCGGGGAACCCTTTGATATTCGATATCTTTCACAGGGCGGGGCTGGTTGAGAAGATCGGTTCGGGTATCAAGAGGATGAGGGATGAGCTTGAAAAGGCAGGATTGCCGGAGCCGGAGTTTGATTTTGGTGAATTGTTTATACTTGTTTTGAAAAAGGGAGATATGGAGGAGGGAGAAAAGGTCGGAGAAAAGGTCGGAGAAAAGGTCGGAGAAAAGGTCGGAGAAAAACTGACGCCGAATCAGTCTAAAATAATTGATTTTATTAAAGAAAATGAAACCATTTCGGCGGAGGAGCTGGCAGGAAAAATCGGGATATCTCAGAGAAAGATCGAGGAAAATATCAAAAAATTGAAGTTGAAGGGTTGTTTAGAGCGCATCGGCCCCGCCAGGGGCGGGTATTGGAAGGTCAAGACAA
The DNA here is from genome assembly GCA_016935935.1 of Deltaproteobacteria bacterium. Next base: position 30,926 of record JAFGPZ010000254.1, on the reverse strand, counting down.
AGGACTCGTGAAATGTACCGCTCAAGGCGCTTCGTCATGCCTTGGGTGTGTTTAAAAAGAGCAGGCCCATGATCTTGACGTACGGCTACAGAGGGGTGGAGCATGTGGATGACGTGGAGATCGATTGCATCCCGGTCTGGGAGTGGCTTCTAGCTTCTGCCTTTCAGTTTATTTGTGACCGTATTATGTATAATTCCGTCAGTTTATAGACCCTATCCGGCAATTCTGGAGTTTGTCGCGTGAACACGGAAAATACAAAGATGCAAATCGATCCGAAGCGGGAGCAGCGCAGAAGCGCGTTGATTGCGGAATTGCGCGGGTCGGTTGCGGAAGTGCTGCAGCGGTTTCCTGGCATATCAAAAATATGGATCATAGGTTCTGTGGCCAAGCCGCTTATGTTTGACATGCGTTCGGATATGGACATCGTGGTCGACGGGCTTCCCAAGGAAAACTATTTCGATCTCTTCAGGTTTCTGGAAGGCAGGATGAGCTCGAAGATCGATTTGATCCTCCTCAGCGATATAACGGAAGAAGACAAAAGCATTCTCGATAAAAAGGTGGTGATTTATGAAAAAACTGTCGTTTGAAGCAAGGCAGACATTGAAGAATGAAGCGGAGTTCCACCTGAAGAAGCTCTCCGATCTGGACGCGAATATAGCAAACTTTTCTTCCAATCTGCAGCTGGAACAGAACCGCGTTTTGACCGCATATTATTTGAACGGTGTCTACTCCTGTCTTGAGAATATTTTTGAAAAAATAGCCAAGGTATTCGAAAATCATATAGAGAACCCAGCAGTGTGGCATAGCGAACTTTTATTGCGGATGCGGCTCGATATAGACGGGATCAGGCCGGCAGTTATTGATAACGAATCGTTTGTTTTTTTAGATGAACTGAGGTCTTTCAGACACGTATTCAGACAGTCGTATATGTTCAGTCTGGATGCTGATAGAATCGAATTGATTGTTATCAAGTGGAAAAAACACAAAAAAACAGTTGTCTCGCAGATATCCGCGTTTCTTAAAAAAGTGGCAAAATAAACCAGGCCCCTGTTTTCTTGCATCTAGCTTCTAGCTTCCAGTTTCTCAATTGCCCTTAACCGTTAACCAGGACTTCACATGACCATCTTTATAATCCTTCCTTGTTACAACGAAGAAAAATCACTGCAGCCCCTGCTATCCAAAGTCGTGACCATGAAGGAGAGGACAGGCCATCCGATTCACATCGTTGCGGTCAATGATGGCAGCAAGGATTTTACCGAGGCGGTGCTCAGGCAGTGGTCAGTCCAAGTTCCCATGACCATAATAAATCACAAGATCAATCGCGGACTTGGCGAGACTTCGCGCGATGGTTTTGAAACTGCGGCTGAGCTGGCCAATCCAGATGACGTGATTGTTAGAATGGATGCCGATAATACGCACGAGCCGGATTATATTCCCTCAATGGTGGAAAAAATCGAACGGGGGTATGATGTGGTGATTGCATCCCGCTTCCAGAAAGGCGGAGGGATGGAAGGTGTAAACGCATATCGCACTTTTATTAGCTTGTGCGCGAATCTGTTCATGAAATGTATGTTTCCCATCAAGGGTGTGAGAGAGTACTCATGCGGCTTCAGGGCATACAGGGCTGAGATTATTCAGGTGGCCATCAGGATATACGGCAATGAATTTGTAGCCTTGAAAGGGCTTGGATTTACGTGCACGCTGGAAAAACTTGTCAAACTTAGGCATCTGGGTTGCAGGATGACCGAGGTGCCGTTCATCCTTAAGTACAACCAGAAATCAGGTGGAAGCAAAATGCTTACCAGCGTTACCACGCTTGGTTATCTTACTCTCGCATTATTGAATATCTATCCATGGGGCGCCATGACCAAGAAATGGCGCAACGAGGCCCGGCAGTATCGAAAAACGATGAAGGCGCGGCCTGAACTTGCAGCCCAGGAATCATGAATTGTCATTTATCTTTAATATTGCATCTTAATTAACCCTTTACCTTTAACCAATCTTTTATGTGCGGTATAGCAGGTTTACTTAGAACAGATGGCCTGGCTACGGATAGCGATAGACGTGCAGTTCGCCTTATGATGGACGCGCTGCATCACCGCGGACCGGATGATGAAGGCTTTTATTCCTCGGGGCCAGTTGCGCTTGGCCACAAGCGCCTGAGTATCATCGATCTTGAAGGCGGTCATCAGCCGATGACGACTGATGACGGAACATTCACTATCGTACTCAACGGTGAAATTTATAATTATCTTGAACTCAGGACAGAGCTTGCGAATCAAGGCGTTTGTTTTCGCACTCAGTCGGATACTGAAGTGTTGCTTAAGCTTTTCCAAAGAGAAGGCGTCACCTGTCTTGAAAAACTCAACGGCATGTTCGCATTTGCCGTTTGGAATGCGGGCGATCGTTCTCTTATACTCTGCAGGGATAGGATTGGAATTAAACCGCTATATTATATCGTTGATAAGGAACGACTTGCCTTTGCCTCGGAAATCAAGGCGTTTACGGCCGCAAAGCTAGTGAAGCCGGAACTTAATATGACAGCGCTGGAGGACTACATCCTTCTCCAGATGAGCCTCACGGACGGAACGTTTTTCAAGGGCGTCAAGAAGATTCTGCCCGGACACACCCTCACACTCAAGAATGGATCATGCCGTATCGAGCGGTACTGGGATCTCGATTTTACGGTTGATGAGTCTGCTGAATGCGATGAGTCTGCATATGTCGATATGCTTCAACTTTTGCTTGAGGATGCCGTTCGCCTGCAGGTGCGCAGCGATGTCCCCGTGGGGGCGCATTTAAGCGGTGGACTCGACTCTTCGGCGGTTTGCTGTCTATCCTCGAAAAACATTGGTTCTTCGCTTAAGACGTTTACCGGTTATTTTTCGGAGGGTGGTATTTATGATGAAAGTCAATATGCGCGGGCAGTTAACGACACGCTTGGTACTCAAGGGTTTTTTCAAGAGGTTAATTGTGAAGGAATTGCTGATGAACTGGAAAGACTGATTTATTTTATGGATGAACCGCAGGCCGGTCCGGGTCTTGTGCCGCAATATTCCGTTTCCGTATTGGCTCGCGAACATGTGAAGGTTGTTCTGAGCGGTTTGGGTGGAGACGAAACTTTTGGTGGATATGCACGATATTATTTGGCCTATCTTGAAGAATGTCTGAAAGGCGCCATTAACGAGACACAGCGAGAACACGACGCTCGATTTGTAGTTTCTTTTGAATCTCTACTTCCAAGTCTACCATTATTAAAAGAATATCAGCCTCTTATGAGAATGTTTTGGCATCATGGTCTTTTTGAAGACCCGGCAAAGCGTTATTTGCGGCTTATGCGTCGCGACATCGGAAACAAGTATTTCAATATCTGTCATTCTGACCCTGAGCGAAAGCAGCGAGTCGAAGGGGAAGAATCCCTTGGAGGAGCAGAGGAGCGCTTCATCGCGATGTTCAACGCTTCGAAGGCAAAGTCGCTCTTGAACCGCATGCTTGCGTTTGATCTCACAATTTTTATTCCAGCTCTTCTCCAAGTTGAGGATCGCACTAGCATGGCGGTTTCGCTTGAGTCGCGCGTGCCGTTGCTAGATCACCGCATCATAGAATTGGCCGCGAAAATGCCGCCGACCGTCAAGTGGAAAGGCGGTAGGCCTAAGCATGTGTTTAGGGAAGCGGTAAAAAACATTGTCCCTAAAATGATTTGGAACCGAAAGGATAAGCGTGGTTTCCCAACACCCATCGCTGAATGGTTTAATGGTCCGCTTAAGGGGTATGTACATGAGATAATGACTTCAAAGCGTGCGTGTGAGCGCGGCCTTTATGATCAAGCCTTGTTTAGCGGTTCCCGGTCCCGAGTTCCGGATCCCGGTTCCCGGCCTTTCGACAGGAGCTTATGGGGAGCTCTCTGTGTTGAGTTGTGGCATAGGAAGTTTGTGGATGCATGATGCAATATCTGATTGATAGGAATCAAAGAAAATGGGCAGTAGAATCACTCAATCGCTATTGGAGTAAAGGTCAGAAGCTTATTGAAAAATTGGCAATCCCTTCAGTTGACTTGTTTACTGAAGATGCAAAAGCACCAAAGTTGATTGAAATTGCAATACCTGAATGGGCTGAAGATCTGGCGCCAGACGGTTACCTTCTCATTCCAAAAGCTGCTGTTTTAGATGGCAATGACCCAGAATGGATGCGGACCGATTGGATTGCGGCGATTATATGGTACTTGGATGGTGTTGCCGAACGGTTTTTTGAGCAAAAACACGGACCTATTCATTCATATTCATTTCGTCTCAAGAGGTGGAATCCATGTATGTGGGAGCGAGCTTGGGTCAATAGGATTGCACTGTTTCTAAGACGCTGGGCGGCTAGAATAAACGATGCGAGTGAAGACGATCTGTTTGGCCCATTGCCTAGTACTAAAATTGTGCTTACTCATGATGTTGATGCTATACGAAAAACTTTTGCGATTCGATGTAAGCAGGCTGTGTTTCATGCCTATAATGCAGGTAAATCTATTATTACGGGTAGGCCCCTCAGAGGTCTTAAAAAATTTGGTAAGGCGCTGAGTTTTTTTACCAGCAACGATGACTATTGGTGTTTTGATGAGATTCTGAAACTTGAGGAACAGTACGGCGTTAAAAGCATATTCAATTTTTATAGTGGTTGCACGGGAATTATGCGTCATCCGAGGGCGCTTCTGCTTGATCCTGGATACTCAGTGAGGGAGGAACGGGTTCAAAAGATGGCGAAACAACTTATGGAGGGCGGGTGGATTGTAGGAGTGCATCATTCGTGTATGAATTATAATAATTCAGCGCTTTTAAAAAGTGAAAAAAACGCAATTGAGGATATTTTAAATACAGACTTGGAATTTGCGCGAATTCACTGGCTGCGTTTCTCGTGGGAGCATACGTGGCTCTCTCTTAATGAAGCAGGTATTGCGTGTGATATGACTCTTGGTTTCAATAATCGTCCAGGTTTTCGTAATGGTGCAGCTCTTTCTGTTCATCCCTGGAGCAAAAGCGTTAATGGTGAACTTGACATTAGAATCATGCCGACTGTGCTGATGGATTCACATTTATATGACTATTGTAATCTTGATGATCAAGCGTGTATCGTTGAGATCGAGAAGTGGATTGAGGAAATTAAGGCAGTTTGCGGTGAGGCAAGTATAATATGGCATCAGCATACATTAAGCGATGATTATGGTTGGTCGGTTGGATTCAAACAATTGCTCAAATTAGGTCATAATTTTTTCCATTAACCCGAGATTCAATAGATATACTTGAGGTTTTAGATATGGAAGTAGCTGTGATAGACGCTGAAAAACAATATTCTTCCTGGACTCATTTTGTCTTGGGTCATCCAAATTCAACTGTATATCATACGATTGAGTGGAAAGCGGTAATTGAAAGGACCTTTGGTTATCAACCATACTATATGGTAGCAAGACAAAACGGGCGAATATTGGGGGTGTTACCTGCTTTTATAGTTCCACGTTTTAGAAAACGTTTTTTGATAAGTATGCCATTGAGGGATTATGGTGGCATACTTGCTGAGACTCGTGAGTCCGAGAGGGCAATTAAATCGTATCTTGATAGTCTTCAGTCTGAATATCAAATAATATTGAAATCCCAATATTTTCCGAAGAGTGTATATGAAGAGGGTTGTATAAGAAAAACACACCTAAGATCAGTCATAGATATCCCGGCCAATAAATCGGACTATGATAATATATTGAGAGGTAAGGCTGTATGGCGTGCCATTAAGAAATCTATGAAAATGAATGTTATAGTATCAGAAGCAGCTTCGGATGAAGAGTGGCGTGAATTCTATTTAATTTTTCTAAGAACGAGAAAGCGTCTTGGTATTCCCCCCTTCGAGTATAAATTATTTGATTCGATTAAGAATGCTATGGTTCCACGAAGGTTTGCATTTCTCCTGCTTGCACGAAAAGAACGGAGTGTTATTGCGGGCATGCTGTTGTTTATGTATCGTGATAAGATGACGTTTGCGTATGGTGCATCTGACAAGCATAGTTTACACTGCCGACCAAATGACAGACTATTTTATGAAGCCATACAGAGGGCGATATGTAGCAAGATGCGTCTAATGGATCTGGGTGCAGATCATCCATCACAGCAAAATCTAATCTCGTTCAAAAATAAATGGGGTGCACGAGTTGAACCTGTATCACAGTTCTTTATGGGAAAATATGAGCGTTCTTGGCAGGATATGGAAAATCCCATGACACGCGTGGGTCGAATTATAATACGAAACCTTCCAATGTCTCTGTTTCGCAGGACCTCATGGATTCCACGTCTTCTGGCTGATTAAATGAAGCTTGTTCTGATTTCAAATGTTTACAGTTCTAGAGGTGCCGCCTGCTTGAAGGCGCTCCGCTCTGTGACGAACTGTGAGATTTTGGTTGTTCTGCCTAAAATTCGCTATGGCAATAAGTCATTCCGAGAGACTGTATTTGCATTGCTGCGTCGCTATGGTTTCTGTGGTTTTGTGTCACTTTGCTATAGAGTACTTTCAGTGCGGACGATGGCCTTTGTGTTTCGCTTTGCTCGTGGATTTATGAAAATACCTGAAGATCATTTTAATTCAGTGCTTGAGTGTCTTTCATATCAGTCCTGGAATTATATTGTTCCAAATGGGGTTAACGACGAACATGCTCTTGCCATCGTTAAAGCATTTGCACCTGATGTCGTGATCACAGCAGGTACAAATTTAGTCCTTAATCAACGATGGCTTGAATTGCCACGCATGGTGGCAATAAACATTCATCCTTCGTTGTTGCCAAAATATAGAGGTCCTGATCCGATATATTGGCAGCTGAAAAATAAGGAGGAGATTGCAGGAGTGAGCGTGCACTATCTGACAGCGGATATTGATGGAGGAGATGTAATTGCCCAAGAGCAGTTTACGCTGAACCCATCTCATAAAGAGCGAGATATCATCAGGATCACCGATGCTCTTGGAGCGAAGCTCTTATTGGAAGTTTTGGAGTCCATCGATAAGGGTTGTGTAAACGCGCGTCCGCAGGACGCAAGTGCGGCGACCTATTATGGTTATCGATCAGTCTATGCATGAGTATGGCCACAATGGATGTGATGCCGTGAAGCAGGATGATATCCAGTTGCTGGTCGATAGTACTCAGTCACTAGTGAATCTGCAGGATAAGGATCCTACTTCGCGAACGTATGGGTGTTTTGATAGGGATTACTGGGCTTGGAAGTCGAAGGATATGCCGAATAGTACGCGCCAGAATGCCATTTATCCGTTGGCATATCTTGCTTCCACAGATGTCATGCGACTAGGCCCGATCGGTGAAATAATATCTGAAGTGATCAGAAGCGGACTGCTTTTCTTGCGCAGATGCCAACGAAAGAATGGCGCCTTCGATCAGGTTTACCCGAATGAAAACAATGTGGGGACCACGGCATATGCGATTTTGGGGCCATTAAAGGCGTATGCGCTTTGCAGAGAAACTCTTTGCGATGCCGATAGAGCTCAGATCGAGTCGATGTTTGAGAAAGCGGGAGAGTTTATTCTGGTGAATGATGAGCGCTATGGCAATATCTGCAATCATATAGCGCTTTGTGCCCATGTTTGTTCGTTGTTAAATATATTGCTCGACGATGCGAGGTTCGAAGTTCGGGGTGAGTATTTTCTTCAGAGGGCGCTCTCAATGCAGGACGAGGAAGGATGGTTTGCTGAATATGGGCAACCTGATCCTGCTTACGAGACGCAGACGCTCTGGCATCTGACGCAATATGCAATAAAGAGTGGAGATGTACGTGTATTGGAGAGATGTGAATTGTGTATCGATCAGTTTTTGAGATATCTGTGTCATCCTGACGGGACTATTGGAGGGAATTATACACGGCGAAATAATATTATTTTTTATCCCGCAGGCATTTCTTACCTTGCGTCGCGTAATCCGAATGCGCGTAGCATGGAAAGATGCTATTCTAAGTCTTCAAAATGGGTATTGAATCTTGATGTAGACAATAAGATTCGCTACTTAATCAACATTGTGGATCAACAGTCAAAGGCGGCACAAGATGAGGAGTCTGAGGAAACAGAACTGCCGTATCAGCTAGATTCAGTAGAGCGCTTCTTTAAGCGAGGCGGTTATTATGTGAAAGGGAATCGGCAATATTATAGTATAACATCTTTACGAAGAGGAGGGTGTGTTCTTGTCTGGGATAAAATGGCCAAAATCCGTCACGGCGTATATGGCTATGCGATTCGGGTACACACTGGAAAATGGTATTCAACAAATGGTATAAACGGTAATCTTTTTTTTGAAAAGAATGGAAATGTCTTGTGCGTTAAGAAGCAGTTGGAAGGGGTTAAATCACTTTCCATTACGCCGCTGGTAAATTTAATTATACGATGTCTGACATTGAGTATATTAAGAATTCCTTTCCTATCCGAGTTGTTCAAAAAAAGGCTTGTAAGATATACAAATAAATGTGGCGGTAAGTCAAAGATGCTCCACACGCGTTCGATTACATTTGATGATACTATGGTTCAGGTGAACGATTCCATATCAGGCATTAGTGGTGTAGATATCACGATACATGACGCGAGAAATATAGTGCCGTTTCATAGTGTGGTATCACATTTGAGTGAGGACTTCTCTGGCTGGACGATTAACAATTACCCATTGAAGTCTTTTGCTATAAGAAATGGAACCTTTCAAAGAAAAATGAATATTGAGGTTAAAGATGTTTAAGAAATATCGTATAATTCGTGATTCTTTTAGACATACCGGAACAGGTAGTAACGCGACCATTTTTCGTATGTTTCGCCAGTTGCTTCCTTATTTTTTTAGACGTGATGGATATAGCTACAATCCACTTACGGTGTTCCTTTCCGTTAATAGTGTTTGTAATTTTAAGTGCAAGACATGCGATATAGGCCAACAGAATGAGCAATCAACATTTTATAAGAATCTGAACCCGGGAGGTTCACGAAGAACTGAGCTTGATTATGACCGAGTTAAAGATCTTATTGATGAAATATCATCATTTAATCCGTTCTTGGCCATTACGACGACTGAACCTCTTCTATATAAGCCAATTGGAAAGGTCATTAATTATGCAACAGTTTGTAATATGCAGACGCTGATTACTACGAATGGTTATCTTTTAGAACAGAGAGCGGAGGAGCTTATTGATGCGGGACTAAAATCGTTATGTATCTCATTGGATGGTCCCGCTGAAGTTCATGATGGTATACGATGTGTAGAAGGTGCATTTGAGCAGGCATTGGTAGGGATAAGAGCTTTAACAAGGTTAAGGAAGAAGAAAAATCTGGAATATCCCAGAGTGAATATTGCTTCTACGATCAGCAATTTTAACTATGGTCATCTCTATGAATTGTTCTGTGCCCTCGAGTTAGAATCAATAGATTATATCAGTGTAAGCCAATTCAACTACGTGAGCGATGACATTGCAGAGAAACATAACTCGCTTTATTCATATGTAGGCAGTGCAAGCACAACAAGTATGGCAGGAGGGGCGGATCCCTCAAAGGTCGATGTTGGGGTGCTCTTTAGAGAGATTAATAAGATAAAGAGAGATTTTGGTAATCGAGTAGTGTTTTCTCCAGATCTCAATTTGCAAGAGCTGTGGCAATTCTACCATAACCCGGAGAAAATTGTTTGGAACAATAGATGTCTGATTCCATGGTATGTTACAGAGATCATTGCCAATGGTGACGTGATTCCGATGACACGATGCTTCGATGTTACATTAGGAAATATCTACGAATCGTGTTTCTCTGAGATATGGAATGGAAATAAAATGCGTAAATTCAGAGGTGATTTGAAACGCCACAAATTATTTCCTGCCTGCAGCAGGTGTAGGGGATGTCTGTGACCGTATGTGTGTCATAGTTAAGCGAATAGCAAAGAGTCGATGGTGATGATGAACACGGATGTTCGGCATAGTTTATCGCAAGGTGATATGCTTCTGTTGAAGCATTGGTTATTGCTCATTGCTTTTGGAGTTGTTTTGAGTCTTGTCTGGTATCAGAATTTCGAGATCAGTCAGATCGACAACTCCGAGACTTTGACATTCATGAATATGTTTCGTGATCCGAATCTTTATCCGGATTCGTTTCTATTGAAACAGATCTATCAGATCCATCTCTTTTCGCTATACTATATAGTTTCAGGTTTAATTGGAATGATAGTTGACCCTTATTGGGGATTATATGGCTGTTTTATTTTCATTAATTGCTTATGCGTATGCGGGCTGTTCTATCTTGCACACGCCATAACAAAGAATATTACCGCATCATATTTATCTGTTTTTGCGCTGGTACTTCAATGGCAATGGAGTCATGCTCTTGGTGGTAGTGCCCCGTTGGGTGTTGGCCCATTTCCAGACCAGTTGGCAACGGGATTATTGTTGTTTGCGCTTGCTTACTATTTACGCGGTAGAATATTTGTCGCATATTTTTTGGCGGGCGCAACATTCAACGTACATGCCTCATTCTCGGTATTTGTGCTCATAATGCTTAGTATATCGTTGTTAGTGGAGAGAAAATGGAGGATGTTGATAAAAGGTAGTGTAATTGCCACACTTATTGTACTCCCGCTCGTAATATATATGTTTTCTAGTCAATTACTTGCTTCTAGCGTGAGCCCTATGTTGAAAAGTACTTGGTATCAGCTCATGATTGTACGGTCGTCTGAGCATTTATTGCCTTTGCATTGGGCAGTGGGTAAATATGCCAGATTTCTTCCATATGTATTGTTGTTTATCCTAGCTTTGTATTATTCTTCCAAAGAATTTCCACATCGATCCAGAATAATCAACAGGAAGCTATTGGGCTTGAGTGCTGGAATAGTAGTTATGTGTATTGTTGGTATTGTATTTGCTGAGTTTTATCCTGTTGCGAGTATTATGAAGTTGACCTTGTTCAGAAGTACGCGTTTTTTTGTTATAATATCTGTCATCGCCACGATATCATTCGTAAACAATCTGAGAGAAAAAAGTGTTTATCATAATGTTGTCTATATGTTGTTATTGGCAGCGGTAATTTCAGGATCTATACCTATGCTCTATGTAATGACCGGCGTGCTATATTTTTCTAATACGCGGCATATGCGCAAAGATGTTATGGTTGCTGTTGCTGCAGTATGCACTCTAGTCTTGCTGTATGGGGTGTATGAATACGACATCGTCACAATTAACAGGTATCTTAATATCAAGTATTTCGTTGTTGTTTTGATGGCGATATTTGTTGCGCTTTATATAAGTGAGAAGAGATTTCAATGGTTTCAGTATGCTGCCGTAGTTCTGATGGTGTCAATTACAGCATTGTTTTCAAGTGTGTACTACTCATTGAAGGATCAGCAATACTATAAATCTGCGTGGAATCTGCAATTATGGCTTAGAAATAACATGGAGCGTGATGAATGTTTCATTGCTCCTCCCTCGGCAGGCATTTCGAGTGGTATTTCCGAGCGAGCTTACTATTATGCATATAGTGACGTAGGGTATCCTGTATATGCAGGGTATCTATTGCCTGAAGTGTTGAAGAGGTTAAGTGATTATGTGCCAAATATTTCCGCTATTCACAATAGCATCGAATTGTCCGATAGGATGAATGGCGCGTATGAGTCGTGGGGTAGGAAGGAATTTAAGGCGTTAGCGAAGAAGTCTGGATGTAGATATATAGTCGTTGGTGTCAATGAAAAGCTTGATTCCACGAAGTTGTATGGTGACGGATATTTCAGTGTGTATGACTCAAGGTTGTTCTAACACTTCAATGCATACCTTTCTTTCATATGTTTCCTCGTTAAATTATGATTTTGCATGTGAGGCTTTATTAAATCAGGCTTGATACTTATGACTGTTCAACAGCACATCGATATGAAAGTGACAAAGCCGATGTTGGTATCTGCTGCTTTTGAACTTGTTAAGCTGATGGCAACAGTATTGTTCTATTCGTTATTAGCGCGAAATGTATCCCCCGCCATATTTGGCGGATATGTTCTTATTAGAAAGATCGCAGCGTGGTTCTGCCCAGTGGCAACTTTCGGTACGTATATAGGCCTTTCATATTATTTGCCTCCAGTACAGGGAGAGAAAAAGGGAGCAGAGATAATATCTTCGTCAAGTATCCTCGTTATTTCGGTACTACTGATAATCACAGTGCTATTGGCAATATTTCCTGAGATGACATTGAATTTGTTCTTTGGAGAGAAAAAGGCAGGTAGCTGGCTGGGGCCCCTCATTGCGATGATTGTTGTAGATGCGCTTTATCAGTATGTCATAGCGGTGAAGCGGGGAAGTTTTAAAATAACGACTCTCAATATATATAAATTGATTATAGTTGGTTTCATACCTCTCGCAGTTATCCTTGCATATCCAGAGGTGGATCTTAGAAGATTAGTGTTCGTTATTGCAGCCGCCAGTCTTTTGGTTCTCATAGTTCCAATTGTTGAGATTTATGTTAAGTGGATATCAAAAGCAAGCTTTCGAGGTTCTATTACGGGCTTAAAGACTATCTGGCGATACTGTTTCTATCGTATTCCCGGGGATCTTTTGTTCATGACATTCATAAGTTGTTGGTTGGTTTTGGCTGCACATCTATATGATTATAATTCGGTTGGATACGTATCTGTTGGCTTGAATATGATCGGTGCTTTAGGGATTATTACAGTACCATTTGAAATAGTTCTGTTGCCCGTAATGCGTCGTTTGCAATCTATTGATACAAAACCATTATCTTCGGGTTTAGTTTATAATGCATTGCAATGCTCAATGAACCTGGCTTTTTATGTTGCGCTCCATGTTGCCGTTCTTGCACCCTTTATTATTCGATGGTGGCTTGGTGGCGGTGAATATGCGAATGCGGCGGGCTGTGTTAGGTTAATGAGTCCGATGTTGTTTGGGTATATTCTATATGTAGGTAATAGACATATGGCGGATGGCATGAGTACGCGACCCATCAATACTTATCTGGTTGCAGCTGCTATAGCGATATCATTATTGCTATTCTCAGTTGGTTATTATGTTTTCGGAATAAAATCCCTGAGTTGGATGTGTGTAGCTTGTAGTGTTGGTTTTGTGCTGCTTGGTTTTGCTCTCGTGTATTGTCTTGTGAGACACTATAGTATTTCACTAAAGATTAAGGATCTTGTCATAGCGGTATTATATAGTGGCATCTCAGCATTTATCGTAGTGCTTGTGAGAAGCGTTGAATTGTCTCCGTATACTTCATTTGGAGTAGTCAGCTCTTTGGAGATAACGCTGTTTCTCGTATATATGTATCTGTTAGGGAAATCAGGCGCTGTATGGGCCAGGAAGATGACGCAATCTATCGTCTCTCTGGTCCCCACGATTAAGAGGGGTTTTGATGATAGGCAGATCTCCGAATCCCCTCCGGGGCAGTAAATCTTTAAAGGTAATGTGTCTCAAAGGGCTGTGAAATCATCATCGTCATTTATTGGCAACGTTTTGAAACTGGCGACGGGAAGTGCGCTTGCTCAGGGTCTGGGAATTGTCGTTGCCCCTCTCGTAGCAAGAATGTTCATGCCAGCGTCGTTTGGAACCGCAGCATTATTCGGTTCAATTGTTGGTATTATTGGTGTTGTGGCTTGTATGAGGTATGAATTTTCAATTGTATTACCGAAAGATGATGGTGAGGCTGCAAATCTTCTGGCTGTAAGCTTGTTTTTGGTGATGTTGGTTTCGCTGGTAAGCGGCATAATGGTGTATTTTGGAAATGAATGGATCATTGAGCGTGTTCATGACACGGCGTTGAAGGCATACCTGTGGCTGATCCCGATAACGGTTGCGATCAACGGCATTTTCCTTGCCCTCAATTACTGGAATTCGCGAACGAAACACTTTGGCCGACAATCCGTAGCAGAAGTATTATCCTCTGTTACCACTCAGTTAACCAAGCTCGGCGCAGGATTTGCCGGAATTACTAGCAGTGGAGCGATGATAGCAGCTGGCATTATCGGGCAAGGCACGGCTACAGCGATGCTCGGGCGAAATATATGGGGCGATGATAATAAAATCTTTGTAGCAAGCATAAAATGGAAAAGTATGATCGCTGGATTCAGGAAATACAGCAAATTTCCCAAGTACGACATATGGAGTGGCCTGCTCAATGCCGCGTCTTGGCAGCTCCCAACGGTTTTGCTTGCCGTTTTTTTCAATCCGGTCGTAGTTGGCTATTATGCTCTTGGCCTAGCTGTTGTACGTCTTCCGATGAATGTAGTGGGAAAATCCGTGGCGCGCGTCTTCTACCAAAGAGTATCGGATGCGAAAAATCAGGGAGAAGTCGGGAATGTAGTAAAGAATGTATATGACCGCCTTGTGGTGATTGGCTTATTCCCAGTTATGATGCTTTGTCTTGTTGGTCGGGATTTATTCTTGGTTGCATTTGGGAAAAACTGGCCGGAAGCAGGTGTCTATATTCAGATACTGGCCCCTTTTGTTTTTTTCAATTTCATTTCGTCGCCTATGAGCACATTATTTTCTATTTATGAAAAGCAGGAATGGTCTCTTTATCTGAACATGGTAATATTTATGACAAGGTTGCTTTCTCTTTTCATAGGCGGCATTCTTGGGAATGTATATTTGGCACTTGGACTGTTCTCAATAACCGGGGTTATTGTTTACGGGGGATTGTCTGCGTGGAGTATACGCATGTCTGGTCAGTCGCTGAAAGTGTTCGTCCTGCCGCTATTGAGAAGTTGTCTCATTTTTCTTATTGCTGCTCTTGGAATGCTTACTCTAAAGATTTTGTTCAAACCCACTTCAGTAACCTATTTGTTAGCAGCCGTAGCAATAGCGATTTTGTACGAAGCTGTCGTTTTTCTACGTGATGGCACGTTGATGTCCTATTTTAAACAGATGGGTGGGAGGAAGACCGTTCGGCAGGAGGGATTGGCGTGATAAATTGCAGACTTAAGTCGATGCTGAAGGGAATCTATATAGCGTGGTGGAGATTTGTCGGACAAATATTCTTTGATGGTAAGTATCTGAAGGGAAAGTATTTTGATAATAGTTTGACGGGGTGGCGGTGGGTTTGGCGGTCGATTTTTACTCAGAAACTTTTTGGTTTTAATAGGCATATACCGTGGCCTGTAAGTCCTAACATCGTTATTTTGAACGCAAAAAATATTCAGTTTCATGTGGACAGTATAAAGAATTTTCAGTCGTTTGGATGTTACTTTCAAAATCAGGATGCACGTATTTTTTTGGGCAAAGGTGTCTGGATTGGGCCAAACGTAGGTATAATCACCTCAAATCATGAGCCGGAAGAACCCGACAGGCACTTGCCAGGAGAAGATATACATATAGGTGATAATTGCTGGATTGGCATGAATGCGGTTGTCTTGCCAGGTGTGGTTCTTGGACCTAATACGACAGTCGGTGCGGGGTCAGTAGTGAACAGAAGCTATCCCGAAGGAAATTGTGTGATTGCGGGAGTCCCGGCTCGTCTTATAAGGAAACTTGATGATCTAGAATAATCACGTCCATGAATAAAACAGTCTTTATCTGTGGCATCGATGCCGTAAAAGATAAGAATATGCATCAGATCCGTGGTTTATGTCCTTGTGGCTATAACTACGTGATACTCACGACAGATTCGACTGGTGCTTCATCGGAAACTATCGGTGATGATGCATGTGTGACTCTTTACAAGTCTAATCCGCGTTATGTCGTTTTTTCTATGCTTGCCTGTTTAGTGCGAGTTTTTTGGGTACATCGCCCATCGGTCGTAGAGATATACCCGCACTCTTATTTTTCGTTTTTTGCTGCCCTCATATCTAGGATCAATCGTGTTCCCATCCTTATTATAGCTCGAGGCGAGGAATTAAAGTATTTACAAAGATCCATGCCATGGTGGAGACGGAAGTTTTTTAGGGCGACATACACACTTGCTAGCGGCGTGGTTTATAAGGAATTATATATGCCAAAGATGCTGGATGGTATGGGTAAACGGCTGCGGTGGCATGTGCCCAACGCGATTCAGCCTCCCGACGAGGCACATTCTGCGGATAGGGAGGGATGCACGTTCCTCTACATGAATTCTATTAAGCCTTTTAGACATCCAGAATTATGCCTCGAAGCTTTCTTGAGGATGTGCACAAAAATGGGGCTCGATAACAAAAGTAATATAAAGTTGCTCATTGTTGGTATGTCGAGTTCGGTCTCATCTCCAGCCACTCGAAGAAAAGAAGAAAAATTACGGCAGATGATAAAGGGGTGCAATGTTCCCGTCGAATTGCATTCCTGGACAAATGACCCAGCAGCTTTCTTTCGCGAAGCAAATGTATTTCTATTACCCTCTGACATAGTTTACGTAAATTATGCCCTCCTTGAGGCAATGGGGAGGGGGCTACCTGTTATAGTTCAAAACGCAGAGGGTGTTGAACAGTTGGTTGAGAGCGGTTTGGAAGGGTATGTGGAAGAGAAGGATGTTGACGCTTGGGAAAAGGCAATGACTAAGCTTGCAGAAAGTTCTGAGTTGAGGGCTGCGATGGGCAAGGCCGCTCGAGAGCGCATTATTGCCAGTTTTTCCTATGAGCGATATGTAGAGAGATATGCCCGTATTTACGATTATATAATGGGCGAGTCAGGTAAATGCCCACCAGAGAACTCGTAAATAGAAAATCCGAAGCGGTTCATGCATGCGAAGGCGGTGAGTGCGTTGACCAACTTCGGGCATTGCTCCATGGCGAAACCGGCGTTGCTGCACTTATTGCGCTCGTTGCAACAACTGCTGTGATGCTGATTCCATCATGGTCATCATCAGACTATTTCACGACTGATAGAGTCCTGACCATAGGCGTCCTCCAATTTGCATGTTTGCTATTGCCAGTCAGATCGTGCATGTCGGCATATAGAAGGCATAAAGATTTTTTTAATCCTTATTTGATCGCAGCAATGACATTTGCAGTGTTTCACGTTTTAATGAATCCGATCGTCATTTATGGTTTGCGTGAGATTCCTGAAGTTACACAGATTGGCATCGGTCGGGATCTTGGTCCAGCATTCTCGCTGTATAACGTTGCGGTTCGATCCTATCTGGTGCTCATTGTTTCCTGGATTTCGTTCATTGCGGGCTATCGGTTATTGTCACGTGATGACCGTCATCTTTGCTTCAAGGAGGTCAATGGTGATACGACAGATATATTTCTTATGCTTGGTATCTGTTTTGTACTCATAGGTTGGATAGCTAATTATGGCATTATGGAGGGATTGTCGGCATATCTGGGGAAGATGTTGCATTTCTACTCGCGATCCACGCAGTGGATTGATGCGAATATACATGGCGGTATGAAGTGGTCGATAATGCTTAAATTTCTTCCAGTAGGATTGGTAATCCTTGTGCTGGGTACATGGGTAAGAAATAATATCAGTAATAAGAGATTCGTTGTCTATCTCATGCTTGCATCGCTCGCGAATGTCATTCTGAATTGCGCTACTGGTGGACGCGGCAGGTCACTGACGGTTTTTTTCTTCTCAGTGATTCTTATTAACAAGTACGTCAGTAAATTCACTCTAAAAAGGTTGGTTCTCTATTTCTTGTTGGTAGTCTCGTTTTCATTTCTGCTTGGCATACTACGGGGCATGGCCTTTTATGATACTTTTGATCGGGGTGAGTTTTTGGAGATATTGGGAGAAAGCGCGAGGATTGGTGATTTCATCGTCAAATATCTCACAAATACGATGGGAACACTTGTTTTAGCTGATGAAACGATGGCTTCCGGAATCATTTATGGCAAAACGGCGTTTGCCGGATTGACGGGATTGCTTGGGGGCGCGACGCCATTAACGACCCAACAAGAAGTGTTTCAGCGCTTGTCGACTGAATTGACCATAGGCAACCCGCGCTACGGCCCTCCGGGCGAGCTATATTTTAACTTTGGGATGTGGGGCGTCGTAATTGGATTTGTCTTGATGGGATTGTTAGTTAGCGTTTTCTCGAGGGCATATGTTCGTGCAGGTAGCGCTCGGAATGTGTACGGCGCAATGATTACGATCTATACCGCATTTACCGCTCATTTCTTAGTCATTGCTAATTTGAATTACATACCTCCGTATTTTACTTTTTTTTCAGTACCCTTCTATACAGCATTTATTGTTTTTCGTCATAGAAGGTGTTGAGAATCCATCAGACTTGTATTGAGGGATACATGCACAAAAGAATTATCTATGTAATTGGCCAGCTAGGGTTTGGTGGAGCTGAGCGACAGCTTTTGGAGTTAGTACAGCGGTTAGATAGGGCAAAGTATGAACCTACCGTAGTTTGTTTGTCTGAAGGTGCAGGAATGCAAAGTGAGTATGAAAAAGTCTGTGAAGTGATTATCGTTAAAAAGGGGATGCGGTATGACATTACAAGATTGCCTAGACTAATTCGCATATTCAGGAGGATAAAGCCTTGCATCGTTCACGGATATCTCTCAACTGGTGTTTTGTGGGGTACGCTAGCGGCAAAAATTGCAGGTGTTCCGTTTATTGTCGGGGGGTGGCGCCTTGCGGATCCCAATGATGCAATTCGGTACAGGGTCATCAATAAATTTGCCGGAGTCTTCAACCATCTTATGATATCGAATACTGTGTTAATGAGAGATATCCTTGTTCAACGCGATGGGCTTCATTCTGGAATGATTCAAGTCATACCAAATGGCGTTTCATTAGATCGTTTTGAAGATTTGCCTTCAACAGATGAGGTAAGAGCGCGTTTGGGTCTTAGTAAAACGGCGATGGTCATTGGAAGTGTTGCGCGTTTCTTTCCGCAGAAGGATCATAGGACGTTGATTAAGGCGGTCAGTGAATTGTGTTCGCGAGGTATCGATGTAGAATGTTTGCTCGCAGGTGATGGCGTTATGAAAAACGATGTGGAAAAACTGTCACATGAGCTGGGTATTTCTCGTAAAGTGCACCTCTTAGGCACATGTACGGATGTCCCAGATGTTTTGAAGGCGATGGATGTCTTCGTCCTGTCTTCGAGGTGGGAGGGAATGCCCAACGTGATACTCGAGGCCATGGCCTGTAGCAAACCCGTTGTAGCAACGAGGGTCGGTGGCAGTCCCGAGGTGGTGGTCGATGGCGAGACAGGGCTGCTGGTTACCCCCGGCGATCCGGTCGTTTTGGCCGATGCGGTCGGGAAGATTCTGTCCGATGAAGAACTGCGCGACCGGATGGGGAGATCGGGACGGAGGAGGATCGAAGAGGTCTTCACAGTTGACAAGATGGTCATGGAGACGGAAGCCGCATATGACCGACTCATAAACAAAAACCGTTACGGAGATAAACCATGGAAGCGGTGATACTGGCTGGTGGGAAGGGCAAACGTCTCAAACCTTACACGATGGTGATTCCGAAGCCTCTGTTGCCCCTGGACAATGTGCCTATACTCGAGGTGGTGCTGTCACAGTTGGCGAGGGCCGGAGTAGGGCGTGTCGTAATAACACTTGGTCATATGACGCATTTGTTCGTTGCCTCGATCGGAGACGGTTCGCGCTGGAACATCAAGGTCGAATACCTTCGCGAAGACGACCCCCGTGGCACCGCAGGCTCATTGTCCATGATCCCGGATCTTGATGATAATTTCCTGGTTATGAACGGCGATATTCTCACCACGATCGATTATGGAGCGCTCTATGATGCTCATTGCAGGAGGGAGGCTTGGGGCACATTGGCTGTGCATAGAAGAGAGGTAGGTATCGATTATGGTGTAGTCGAGATGGGGCAGTCTGGTGTCCTCAATGCCTATATAGAGAAGCCTACGATACCCTATAACGTGAGCATGGGGATAAATGTTCTGTCCAAGAAATGCCTTGGTTATATTCCACCGGACCAGAGATTCGACATGCCGGATCTGATGATGTCGATGAAGAGGGACGGCAGGCTCATACTGTGCTATGAGACTGACTGCTACTGGCAGGACATTGGTCGATTCGACGATTACCAGAAGGCGAGTGCGGATTTTGCCGAGGATCCGTCTCGCTTTCTAGGGGGAAACTTCAAGAGACCATGGCTGTAGCACTAATTACAGGGGCAGCCGGTTTCTGCGGCAGGCATCTGATCCGGCGTTTGCGCCGCGAGACCGGCATAAAGATCTACGGCGTCGATATCAAAGACGAGTGCCCCGAAGGGTTGGCGCTCGAGGGTTATATTTCAGCAGACCTGCTCGATGATTCGCTGGCATCGAACATAATCGGAGAAATTTCGCCTGACCTCGTATTTCATCTGGTGGGCACCAAGCAGGGTTCTCCTTCGGATATAAATGACATAAACCTGTCCTGTGGAATTCGACTGCTGGAGGCCATCAGGGATCGCCTTCCCCGGGCGCGCACGCTTGTGGTCGGATCGGCAGCTGAGTACGGTCACCAGCTGCCTGAGGCGATGCCGCTCACTGAGGACCGGCAATGCAATCCCACGGGTCCATACGCGCTGAGCAAGTATGCGCTCACTTCGATCGCATTGGATTTTGTGAGGCAATACGGCCTGAAGGTTGTTGTCGTGCGGCCTTTCAACATCATAGGCTCGGGAGTTCCTTCCGATCTCGTCGTGGGGGCTTTCTTGGGAAGGATAAAAACGGCGATGAGAGTCGATGGGGAGGCAGAGATTCGCGTGGGAAATCTCGATGATGAGCGCGATTTCGTGGATGTGGACGATGTTGTCGACGCCTACGTTAGGATCATGCAGCGAGAGCTGTGGGGTGAGATTTTCAATATATGTTCGGGTAGGCCCATTGCTATCGGTTGGATAGTCGAAGCACTTTTGGCGAATTCAGATCGACCGATCCGCGTAAGGCAGGATCCGTCTTTGATGCGCAACTCCGAGGTAAAGGCGATATACGGCTCCTGTCAAAAAGCCAGTAAGGCATTCGGTTTTAAGCCTAATCTCGATTTCAAAGAAGTCCTCCACAAAGCATGGCTATATGAACTGGGGGGAAAATAATGCGCCTAGCGGTCTTCTGCTCGATATTGTCTCCGTGGTCTAGGCAGGCGGTTTTACGGCTCGTAGAGCTCGGCAATGAGGTCCATGTGATCGATTTTTCGACCCAGGGACAGCACGATTACCTGCACGAGAGAAGCGAGGTGTTCGGCAGGGACATCGCTTACATGAGGAGGAGAATCGCAGGAGTACATCTCATACGCAATGCATCTGGATCGCGATTGCGATACATTGTTTATGCAAGGAAGCTTGGAAGGATATGCAGAGATATAGATGCGGATGTGTTATTGACGCTTTGGGGCGGGGGATGGGCGGTCATGAGTTATCTGAGCGGGTTTCGCCCTTATGCCGTCTTTGTGGGAGGGGGGGACATCTTGAGGGTGAGCGGCTGGCAGAAGCTGGTGAGCCACTATGCTCTGACGGAGGCACGTGTTGTTTTTGCAAACGGACAATACTTTGCGGAGCGTACTAGAGCTTTCGCACCTAAAGCCAATGTCGTTCCGCTCTACTACGGCGTCGATCCGGATCGATTTAAACCCATCGATTCATCTGCAGATTACCTGAGGATTGTTTGTACAAGGGGTTTCTCCGAAGTTTATAACAACGGGTATCTCATAGAGGGTATGGCCAATCTGGATAAGGAAATTCAAAATATCGAAGTCGTCTTCACGTCTCCTGGCCGGCTCTTGGCTGAAACGATGGAGAAGGCAGACCGCCTGCTGCCCGCCGAGATACGTGATCGGGTCATGTTCAGAAATGGCGTAACGGACGATGAGATGCTCGATATCCTTCAAAATTCTAATATTTATGTATCATTATCGCGTTACGACGGCACGTCGATAAGTCTACTCGAGGCCCTTTCATGCGGCCTCTTTCCCGTGTTGTCCGACATTCCGCAAAACCGGGAATGGGTCAACCCGTTGCGCGAAAACGGCCTACTGGTTCCGCTCGACAGTCCGGCAGACCTCAGCGAAGCGCTTGCGAAGGCGATCAGGTCAGTCGAACTTCGGCACAGAGCACGTGCAGCCAATCGCGGGTTGATCCTCGAACGAGCCGACGGCCGCAAGAATATGCAGATCCTCACGTCGAAGCTGGAGAGTTTTATCAGTTAAGGAAAGGGCAGATAGGACATATACAGATGACGATCGACAACCTTACAAGACTTATTACAAGAAGGTCGCAGTCATTGTTTGTGGAAGACATTGAGACCCATATGCGCGAGATAAACTCCGAGATCAAAGGCAGCAGGATACTGGTGATCGGAGGGGCAGGCAGCATAGGTTCAGCTACTGTTGAGCAGATCCTCAAGTACCGGCCTCGCTCACTTCATGTCGTGGACCAGAGCGAGAATGGCCTTGCCGAGCTTGTGCGATGGCTGCGAAGCGGTGTTGACGGTTTGACTATAGACGATTTCCGTACGCTGCCTCTTGATTACGGTTCACAGATAATGCATCAGTTCATCGTCGAGCAGCGTCCGTATGACGTAGTGCTTAATTTTGCTGCGCTCAAGCATGTCAGGTCAGAGAAGGATTCCTATAGCCTTCTCCAGATGATCGATACTAACGTCGTGAAGACGGCCAGAATCTTCAAGTGGTTGGGTGCCCAGGATGGAACGAGCTGCTTCTTCAGTGTATCTACTGACAAGGCGGCAAATCCAGCGAATATGATGGGGGCTAGCAAGAGGCTCATGGAACACGTGATGTTTTCTGACGACATACGACCAGGGAAGAAATTTAATACGACCTCTGCCCGGTTTGCAAACGTTGCTTTTTCCGATGGCAGTTTGCTGCAGAGTTTTCTGAAGCGCTATGAAAAGAGGCAGCCGATGGCCCTGCCTCGCGCGACACGGCGTTATTTTATTTCGCTTGAAGAAGCCGGGCAGATATGCTTGCTTTCGGCGTTCTGTGGATTCGACCGATTGATCCTCATACCCAAGCTCGATCCTTCGGCGGACATGTGCACCATGGAAGACGCAGCAAGGATGGTGCTCAAGTACTATGGAATGAAGCCGCGAATCTATGATGACGAACATGAGGCGAGGAGGCGAGTAGCGACCGATTGCGATCATGGTTACTATCCCCTGTTCTTGACAGAGCTCAATACGAGCGGCGAGAAACCTTACGAGGAGTTCGTGGGATCAGAGGAAATCGCAGTCGATATTGGTTTCAGACATCTGATGGGCGTGGAGTACAAGTCGGTTGCGAAGGGTATGATTTCAGATATTGTCAATTATCTAGAGTTGGTCGTATCGTCTAACAAAGATGCGGTGAGCAAAGAGCATCTAGTCGAGGCGATCTCGAAGGTCTTGCCAGAATTCAAACACATAGAGACGGGTATTAACTTGGACCAGAGGATGTGAGTTTAATGCGTTCTTGTCTGCAAAATATATATCATAGGGCACCATACTCGTTGAGAGTCTTGATGGCAAGCCTGCGCGGTTACTACCTGAGAATGTGGCGCTATGGCGCTGAGACCGAGAAATATGTCCAAGAAGCGCTCGAGCGCGAAAGCTGGAGTTCTGAGCGTTGGGACAATTGGCAGAGGGAGAGGCTGGCGTTCGTGTTGCACAGAGCTGCTACGAGGGTGCCATACTACCGAAATATGTGGCGGAGACGCAGGGTAGCGGGTGACAAAAGATCGCATGAATACTTGGAGAACTGGCCCGTTCTTGAAAAAGAGTGTGTCAGGAATAATCCGCGTTCGTTTGTTGCGGATGACTGTGACACCAGATGGATGTTCAGGGAGCATACGAGCGGAACAACCGGCAAGCCGCTGAGCCTCTGGTGGAGCCTTGAGACTGTGAGAAAGTGGTATGCGTTATTCGAGGCCAGATGTCGGCGATGGTATGGGGTGTCCCTACACGATCGGTGGGCTATCATCGGCGGCCAGCTGGTTACGTCTGTAGATAAGAGGGACCCGCCTTTCTGGGTGTGGAATTGGGCCATGAATCAACTCTACATGTCATCGTACCATCTCGCCCCGGATCTTATAGATCATTATTTGAGGGCACTTGATGATTATCGAATACACTTCCTATTCGGATATTCATCATCGCTGTATGAGCTTGCTCAGGGAGTGCTTAAGTCAGGCAAGTGCTTGACGCCACGGGTAGTAGTGACTAATGCCGAGCCGCTTTATGATTATCAGCGGGATGTTATTTCAAGGGCATTCAGATGTCCTGTGCGCCAGACGTATGGCATGGCGGAAATTGTGGCCACGGCGAGCGAATGTATGTGTGGACGGATGCATCTCTGGCCGGATCTTGGCATGGTCGAAGTATGTAATGGGGAAGAGAATGTCGAAGACGAGCGAAGCGGCGATCTGGTATGTACCGGTCTGCTCAATTCGGATATGCCGCTCATTCGCTACCGCATCGGGGATTCAGGAACCTTGTCTGAATCCGGTGACGTATGTGGGTGTGGCCGGAGGATGCCGATTTTGAAATCGGTGGAAGGTCGATCGGATGACTTGATATACACCGTTGACGGCAAAAGAGTGGGGCGGCTCGATCCGGTATTCAAGGGGGAATTGCCAATCAAAAATGCTCAGATAATTCAGGATTCCTTCGACTCAATCCGCGTTCTTTTGGTTCCCTCATCGGGCTACTCCGAGAATGTGGGGCGGTTGATTTCGCAGCGACTGCAAGAACGAGTGGGACCCGCGAAGATTATAATAGAGAGGGTTCATGAAATACAGAGGCAGAGTAATGGCAAATATAAAGGTGTAATCAACAATATGAGGGTTGCTTCTCATCGGTCCGGTGAGAAGTGTGATCATGAATTGCAAAAATAATAATCCAATCATATCAATAGTGATACCTTCTAGGAACGAGAGGAATTATATCGGCGCCTGCCTTGATTCAGTCTTGAATCAGGGATATGGGGACGACAGACTTGATGTTATAGTTGTGGATGGTATGAGCGAAGATGGAACGAGGGAAATTGTCCGAGAGTATTTGAAAAAATATAGCTTCATCAGGATGCTTGATAATTATAAGAGAGTGACGCCTGCGGCACTCAACGTTGGTGTCAAAAATGCGAGGGGAGAATATATTTTGATCCTAGGCAGCCATTCGGAGCTTGGTGATGGTGTTCTTAGAATTATTGCCGATAAGTATCGAGATAAGAAAGCGGATTGTATCGGCGGCCTTATCAAGACGCTGCCTGGGGACAGCACCGTGGTTGCGAACGCGATCGCATTGGCCTTGTCCCATCCTTTTGGGGTGGGGAGATCATATTTCAGGATAGGCATGAGACAAGAGCGGTATGTAAATACTGTGCCTTACGGTTGCTATAGAAAGGGAGTTTTTGAAAAAATTGGAATGTTTGATGAAGATCTTGTTAGGAATCAGGATGACGAATTTAATTTGAGGCTGTTCAATCGCGGCGGTAAATTATTGTTAGTGCCACAGATAATTTCAAAATATTACGCACGAGGCTCCTTGAAGAAGCTGTGGATGATGTTTTACCAGTACGGGTATTTCAAACCTTTAGTCGCCAAGAAGGTGGGTATAAGAAGAACATGGCGTCAAATGATCCCTGCATTCTTTGTTATTGGTTTATTTGCATCAGTGTTATCATTTGTGTACGATCCACTGACGTGGAAGTATATTGTTGGTTATGTCGGCACGTATATGGTTGTAAATATATATGTATCGTCTCAGAGCGCTAGAAAAAAGGGTTGGAAGATATTGCCTATTTTGCCGATTGTTTTTTTGGTGCTCCATTTGGGTTACGGCATGGGCTACCTGAAAGGGATTTTCGACTTCACCCTATCTAAGCAGAATGGTGGAAAGATCGATGATATGCCAATAACACGATGATGAATGCGCACGTTGAAGTAAAAAGCCGAGATCATCTCGATGAAGTTGATGCAATCCGCGACCGCTATTCCAGGAGGAAGGGGGCCTTGCTGGATTCAATTTACAGTTTATTGAGCCCCTGGAACTATATGTGGGCGCAAGAGAAAGAGAGGGCATTAATCAAGTGGATTAAGTATTCACGGCTTGAGCCTTTGGGTGATAAGAAGTTGCTCGAAATAGGATGTGGTAAGGGTAACAATCTTCTTCAAATGGTTCGGCTTGGTTTTATGCCCGAGAACTTAGTGGGAAATGATCTATTGGATGAGCGAGTGCAAGAGGCGAGACGGTTGTTGCCATCGGGAGTAAATCTTGTTGCCGGTGACGCCATGCAAATGCGTAACGAGCATGTGGTGTATAATGTTGTGATGCAGTCAACGGTCTTTTCTTCGATTTTAGATAGTAGCTTCCAAATAAAATTGGCAAAAAAGATGTGGCACTGGGTCAAACCAGGGGGCGGAATTCTCTGGTATGATTTTGTCTATAATAATCCTAGGAATAAGGATGTCGGGGGCATACCATTGTCGCGCGTGCGTGACCTTTTTCCTGAGTCCAGGATGAAGCACTGGCGCGTCACGCTTGCGCCACCGATTGCCAGGCTTGTTACAAGGTTGCACCCTTCTTTTTACACGATTTTTAATATGCTGCCTTTTTTGAGAACTCATGTGCTGTGCTGGATTCAGAAAGAAGAGGAGTGACGCGATGTCAGCTTTCCTTCCATTTGCCCTCCCTGAAATAGGCGAAGAGGAAATTGCCGAGGTCGTTGATTCACTGAAGTCTGGGTGGGTCACTACGGGGCCGAAATCCAGGTTGTTCGAGCAGGAATTCGGTAAATGCATCGGCACAAAACATGCTGTGGCTGTCAACTCAGCAACGGCGGGCCTTCATCTCGCTCTCGATGCTCTGGGAATAGGCCCGGGTGATGAGGTGATTACAACGACATACACTTTTACAGCCACCGCTGAAGTTATCAACTATCTT
This sequence comes from Deltaproteobacteria bacterium, assembly GCA_016935935.1. Next base: position 4,124 of record JAFGPZ010000254.1, on the reverse strand, counting down.
GGCGCGAAACCAATCTTTGTGGATGTAGATCAATCCAGCTACAACATTGATCCCGCTTGTGTAGAGAGTTCAATATCTCCGAGGACAAAAGCCATCATTCCCGTTCATGTTGCTGGACTTTCATGCGACATGGATGCAATTCACAAGGTCGCTCGTGAGAAGGGTCTATCCGTGGTCGAGGATGCGGCGCATTCGTTCCCAGCACGTTACAATGGTAAGCTTATCGGTTCTCTTTCGAGTGATGTTACTGTTTTTAGCTTTTATGCTACGAAGACGATTACAACGGGTGAAGGTGGTATGATCGTTACAGATAAGGATGATGTTGCAAAAAGATGTAGGATAATGAGGCTTCATGGCATCGATCGTGATGTGTTTAATCGCTACAGGTCTGAGAAAGCATCCTGGCAATATGAGGTGATTGCCCCAGGCTACAAGTACAATATGGCCGACATAGCAGCGGCCATTGGCATCCATCAATTGAAGAAAGCCGAGCGGTTCAGGGAGAGGCGCGCTAGGATAGCTGAGATTTATGATAGAGAACTGGCTGATTTTAGGGATCGTATTACGATTCCTTATGCTGATGTCACCGGTGAAAAGAGAAAGGCCCTGTCTGGCGAGCATGCGTGGCATTTGTATCTAGTGTCCATAAATTCGGACTGGATGTTGCGTGATGCCTTTATAGAAAAAATGGCCTTGAATGGCATAGGGACGAGTGTTCACTTTATACCTCTTCATATGCATCCGTACTGGCGGAACACACTTGGATATCGCGATGGTGATTTTCCTATTGCCGAGAGTTTATATCGTAATGTGGTTTCTCTACCCATTTATAGCAAAATGACTGATGATGATGTCGCAAGAGTCGTGACTGCGATCAAAACTTTGATATTATGATGTTCATGAAGCGCCTTATAGATATAATAATTTCATCGATGGCCCTTGTGGTTTTTACGCCTTTTTTTACAGTAATTGCTTTATTCATTATTATTGATTCTCCTGGGGGCGTTTTTTTTAGACAGGTGCGGGTCGGATTGAATCGCAAACATTTTAGAATGTATAAATTTCGCACTATGATTTCAGATGCATCGCTGAACGGGTTAAAAATCACAGCTGGGAACGATAGCCGGATTACGAAAGTCGGCATGCTTTTGCGCAAATACAAGATTGACGAGCTTCCTCAGCTTGTCAATGTGTTTTTAGGGGACATGAGCTTTGTCGGCCCGAGGCCTGAGGTACCCGAATATGCCCGCGTTATTCCTGATCAGGAGTTTATATACAGCGTGAAGCCCGGCATGACTGATCCCGCGTCGATTGCCTTCAGGGACGAAAGTGAGATGTTGGATTCTTCGTCTAACCCTCATTTGAAATATGTGACCGAGATTCTTCCTCAGAAGGTGCGTTTGAACATGGAGTATATAAAGGGTGCAAACATTTGGACAGATGCCTTGATAATGTTCAGAACGATTAAATGTATTTTTTGGGGGTAGAGCATCCGGCCTTGGTGAACTGAGGGACAACGTATAAGACTCGGAAAGGTCGTGAGAAGCGCTGATGATATAGGGAGGCAATAAGCCACGTGATGAATGCTGAAATCAAGGAGGTTATATCATGTATCGCATCATTTCATTAGCTCTCAGTTTGTTCATACTTTTTTTGCCTTTCTCTGTGTCTTTTGCGCAGTCCAATCGCTATCGGGTTCCCACCGCAGCCGACCAACCGGACATGGGGCCTGCACCAAGCTTCCGCGGGGGTGAGAGGCAAATTCAGGGACAGTACCCGGTGCAGGGACAGCCGGGGGGCACCCTATCCATTCCGAGCAGCGTTACCGGAAGTGTTGGCGGCGCCCTCGGCGGTACAACCGCTGGTGAGGCGGCGCTGATTTCGATGGGGTATCAGGTCCACGTGCTCGGTGAAGTTATGAAACCTGGCACCTATCGTGTTTCCGCGTCTGATAGGGTTTCCGAGGTTATCAGCAAGGCCGGAGGGTTTGCTGTGAACGGATCTGAGCGCGGGGTGGAGCTCCGCCGCAAGGGGGGCGGCACTACGAAGCTCGATCTGCTTTCCTATAGACTCTTTGGGCATCTGAATCAAAATCCTTATGTTACCGACAACGACGTCGTCTTTGTGCCTTTGAGAAAGCACGTGATTCAGGTCGTGGGCTCCGTGAGGCGGCCTGACTTCTACGAGGTAAAAAACGAAAATACCTTAAAGGAGGTTATTGAGCTTGCCGGGGGCTTCAATGCGGCGGTGGCAAAGAATGAGCCGATCCGGGTGATACGGTTCGAGGATGGTGAGAAGAAGGTGAATGAGATAATAATAGCCGACGATGCCCTCAGGAGATTCGAGATAGAAAACGGCGATGTCGTGGTCATTCCCAATATGCTTACCAAGGATACCGAGTTCGACTACAATGTTGCCGCGATTCCCGGCGACCAGGTTTTCTATCCCTCATATGAGGATCGGGTCTTTGTGTTGGGAGGGGTGGCTTTCCCAGGTGCATATCCATTCAGCCCATACTATACACTCAATCAGTATATCACGCTGGCGGGGGGGCTTAGTGATCGAGGGACCGACAACTACAAGATTACGTCCATTGACGGGAAGGCCAAACGGGGGAAACCTGATGACCGTGTGAATCCAGGCGACACCATACGGGTCAAGCAAAAGGTGATGAGCAACGCCGCTTGGGCAGGTTTTGGATTGAGTCTTGCCAGTTTTGGTCTTGCCGCCAGTTCGACGATTCTTGCGATTACAAAGTAAGCGCGAAGATCATTGAGAGGGAGGTTTGCGATGCATTATGGTGATATACCCAATCGCGTTTCACACACGTCGGGTACCGAAGAGATCAACCTTCTCGACTATTGGCGCGTGATTATGAAGTACAAAAAGATGATCGCGGCTATTGTCGGCGCAGCGTCGATAGTTGCGGTTATTGCGAGTCTGCTCATGACGAAGATCTACAAGGCGGAGGCGGTGATTATACCCGTGTCATCGAAAAGCGGCAGTGGCGGGTTGGCAGCGCTTGCATCCCAGTTTGGAGGACTTGCATCGCTTGCCGGTGTCAACGTTCCCGGTATGCAAGATGATACGCAGAAATTTGTGTCGATCTTAAAAAGCAGGACCTTGGTGGAAAAGGTGATTAATCGAGAAGATCTCATGCCGATTTTATTCGAGGATAAATGGGATGTGAAAAGCAGGAAGTGGAAAACCAGTGATCCTAAGAAAACACCCAACAGGGAAGATGCCGTGATTAAGATGAAGAATTTGGTTTCGGTAATGGATGACAAGAAGAACAAAACGATAAAGATAGCGGGTGAATTTCGGGATCCACTCATCGCTGCACGTGTTGTCAATGCCTATCTGGATGAGCTTCAGAATTTCATCAATGACAATGCCCTTACGACTGCCAAGCGAAACCGCATCTTTATCGAGGGGCAGCTTGCCGAGAACAAGCGGGATCTTCTGGAGGCGGGCAAGGAAATTAACGAGTTTTATAAGGGAAATCGCGTGTCGGCCTCGGAGGCGAAGGTTGATGTTCCCATTCAAGCCAGGGATTTGGGATTTGAGACACGGGAATCGGAGACGAAGTTGCTTGCGATGAATAACCCGGCGACGATATCAAACGGCACTGTTTTGTCGAATGCCGAGTCTCCGATCCCGAGCTCCGGCATCGAGAGCCTCATCGTGCAAAAAACAGAGCTCGACAAGAAAATAGCCGAGGTGAATCTTGTAAAGGATGTTCCCCAGCAGGTCTATCTCACGTATTTGATGTTGCGCCGCGAGCTCTTGGCCAAGATCAATGCCCTTTTGACCTCTCAGTATGAGATGGCTAAAATCGAGGAATCTAAGGAAGATTTGTCATTTCAAATTATCGATAAGGCCGTGCCTCCGGAAAGAAGATTTAAACCCAAGCGAGCGCAGATATGTATCATGTCTTTCATGGCTGCTTTGTTCGGTGCTATTTTCCTTGCCTTCTTCCGTGAATATCTGTTGAAGATGAAGGCACTGAGCCAAGGTCGGTGAGGTGTGCGGATATGCGTGCATGCGGTCGTCAATAGAAGGGCTTTGTTATGGGTGGACAGATAACAAACGGTAATGACAGCAACAGCCGTGGTTACTGGCGG
>JAFGPZ010000253.1 GCA_016935935.1 Deltaproteobacteria bacterium | reverse complement strand
GTGGGACCCACCCTCGAAGTGGGACCGATTGCAAAGGGGACGGCCCTTGCAATTCTTGACCTTGTTATGGGTAAGTTATGAGTGTTACCGACCGCCTGAAACGACTCACCGGCGAAAAGGAAGAGACGAAGCGAGAAAATGTCCGGGAACTGCGGCGTCGCATTGACGCCATCATGTCGCGCAGGCGCGGCGGCGATGGCACCCGATCTGCCCGGTCGCGTATCAGCCCTGGAAAGCTGAAAGACGAGATAGAAGGGGAGGAGATACAGCGGCGGGAGGGGGCATTTTTTCTTGCCCGTCGCTATCTTGCCGGTACCTCCTTCCACGGATATCGGCGCTTAAATGACCTCGCCACGCTGGACATGAGGAATGCGGCGCTCCTCGCCAGCGACAGAAATATTGAACAATACACACCTGCCGACGCTTTTTTTCTCGATACCGAAACGACGGGGCTTTCCGGCGGAACCGGCACCATCGCCTTCCTCATCGGATGCGGCTGGTTTGAAGATGGAAACTTAGTCACTGAGCAGTTATTCATGCGCGATTTCAGGGAAGAGCGTGCCGCCCTTTCCTATCTGATCGAGATTGCCAGGGACAGAAAATTTCTCGTCACCTTCAACGGCAAGACCTTCGATATCGGGCTTCTCTCCACGCGCTTTATCATGAACAGGCTTGCCGATCCCCTCTCCTGTCTGCCCCACCTCGATCTCCTCCATCCGTCACGTCGGCTTGTAGGACATCGCCTTCCAAATAGCCGTCTCGGGACTATTGAAGAGATGATTCTGAGATTTTACCGGGACGGTGATATCCCGGGGAGTGAGATTCCCCAGCGCTATTTCGACTGGCTCAGATACGGCGACCCATGGTTGATGAAGAACGTCTTCGAACACAACCGACTCGATGTGGTTTCACTGGCAGCGCTGGCCGTGCACCTGTCGTCTCTCCTCGGCCCTTCCGACAAGAGAGAGGAATATACCGACGACGATATCCTCGCCACAGCCCGCCTTATGATAGACAGAGGGTACTCCGATAACGCGCGGCGGCAGATTGTATCACTGCTGGAATGCTGTACAGAGAGACTGATTGTAACAGAAGCCAAAAAGATGCTTTCACTGATACACAAGCGTGATGAAAACTGGGACGAGGCGGTGGCATTGTGGGAGTCTATACTGACTGACTCGCCTGATGATTATTTCGCCTGCGAGGAACTTGCCAAGTGGCTCGAACACAGGCGCCGCGATTATTCAAAGGCCGCCTGTCTGATATCCCGCCTTCTCAACGCAAAAAGCGCCACGACTTCCGGCGATGCAACGGTCCTGGCATATCGTCTCAAACGCCTCAACCGGAAATTGGGGAAAACTTGAGAGACTTTCGATATGATATATTACCGTTTGCATAGGGAATCTAATACTGTCGAATGTACTCCTTTTCTTCAGGCTTCTTTCTTTTCCAACCGCTCGGCGAAGGCCAGGTATCTCATGGATTCGTCTTCATGTCCCTGGGACGCATAGATATAGCTTATCCTGCGGAAAAAGTGTGCCCGATCGCCAGGTATCTCCTCTGCCAGAGAAAGATACAGCTCCAGAATGGCGCTGGAGAGTTTTCCCAGTTCAAAGGCCGTTTCGGCATACCGCAACTTGATAACGGGGTCAACACGTACCCGGCACTGACGGCAGTCGTTCATGATCTGACCATAAAGATCGTTTGCCTGCGCCGTCTTGCCGAGGGCCTCACAGTTGAGGGCTTGCGCCCGGACAATGTTTTCGTCCCACCCGTGGGTCGTGCGGTAATCGCTGTAAAAGGATTCAGCCTTCTCATGCTGCCCGGCGCGGGAAAGCGTTTCCCCTTCCAAGAGCTTCATGGGAACCGTGTTGCGCAGGTCCGATGGGCCTGAACGTATAACTTCATGTGCCTCATCGAAGGCCTCCATCTCCCAGAGTACTTCGCAGAGTAGATGATATCCCCTGGAGAGGCCGGGATTATCTCGCACATATGCTTCCGCAACACTTCGTGCCTCCGATGTCCTTCCCATATTCAGGCAGGCTGTTCCGATCTCGTAGGAAATGTGATTGCCCCCTGTTTCTTCCAGAGCGGAGGAGAGAAGCGCGAGGGCCTCTTCATATTCTCCGTGGTTCAGAGCCACATAGCCCTTCTTGAATACCTCGCCGTAGCTGAGATAGGCTTGCCGGATTTCTTCGGGAAGTGTATTCACCAGGGCCGTAAAGTATTCGTCATCACTTTCGGCATAAAAGGGTGTTTCAGTTACGTCCTCTCCGTTTCCGTCATCGGTAATCTCTTCCAGCAATTCCTCCTTTTTCCGGTTCTTGATCTTCTTAAGCAGTTCCTCTATTTCCTTTTTGGAGGTATCATGTTCCGTCAATTCCAGAGCGAGAAGAAGTATATCCCCGGCATCGTCATAGTGTCCAAGTTCCATCAGGTCCTTGCCTCGGTTCGTGTGTGCGCGGGCCAGAGATTCCCTGCTACTGGCGATTTTTTCTCGCAGGCGGTCTGCACCTTCGATGTCATCGGGTCTCTTTTTTGCGAGTCTGTTAAGAGCATTTTCATATTGCAGCTTTGCTTCGCCGAATTCAGAAAGGTCGCAATAGGCATCACCCTTTTTTTCGTAATCTTCCGGATTCTTGCCGGAAAAGAATTGTAGAAATCCCATCGTTTTATACTCCCGTTAATGAACATTGAAGCTCCCTACAACAAGTTGCGTGGAATCTCCGACTGTTGAGGAAATTGTTTGTTTTATATTCGCTCCCTAACCACGCCGCAAGCAGTGGGAGATGCGCTCGCCATTTAGTTCATTTTTGATTAAACCGTATTGCTAATAATATATCAACGCCCAGATAATCGCGAGAAATACGGCGGGGACGAGATTCCCAATTCTGATCTTGGTCAGCTCCAGTATGTTTATACCGATTCCCAGGATAAGGATGCCTCCCGATGAGGTTACGGCGTTCAGAACGTTGGGATCCTGCAGAAATAGCAGCTTACCCGCCAGAAGGGTGATACCGCCCTGTACCACAAAGACGGCAAGCGCCGAAAAGGCCACACCGATGCCGAGAGACGAAGCGAAGGCGATGGAGGCCACACCGTCGAGAAGCGCCTTGATGTAGAGCACACCTGGATCACCGAGGGTACCGTCGCGGATTGATCCGATTATTACCATAGCTCCCGTGAGATAGAGGACCGATGCCATGACAAAGCCCTCAACAAAGGTAGATGAATCGGAACGAAAGCGAGACTTGAGCCATTCTCCCAATCTTCCAACCCACTTTTCTATATCAATGGCCTCGCCCATAATTCCCCCGGCCGGGACACATCCGATCATTGCAATCAATTCCTTGCCGGAAAGGGCCATCTGCAACCCGATGACGATGACGGAGAGACCGAGAGCCTGCATCATTATCTTTTTGATATTTTCGGGAAGCCTTTTCCCCAGGGATATGCCGATAAAACTGCCGACAAGGATAGTTCCACTGTTTACAAGGGTGCCTGTCACGAATAACTCCTGCAACTTTTTTTACTTTACAGCGTGCCTATATCATTTGATATAATGGCATAGCAACAGGTTTGTGCCGGAGTGAGTTGACGTTTTCATTATTCGTGAGTAATATTATACTCAATGCGGTCACTTCATTAACAGATAAACAACTCTGGATTATTCTGGATTATAAAGTAAGAAAATGGAGTTCATATCATGAGTTCTGACAATCAAGGTTCTGTAACAAGACGCTCTTTCATTAAGGCATCGGCGGGGGTAATGATGGTTTCCGGATTGGGAATTCCCAGAACCTTGCAGGCGGGAAGCGCCAAGGGTCTTGCAACCATGATAGATTTGGATCGATGTGACGGATGTCTGAATTTTGACGAGCCACGCTGCGTAGCTTCCTGCCGCGACAGAAATCTGGAAATCGTTCCCGAACCGGTTTCACCAATGCCCATTCTCCTCCCCAGGGGAATAACGGAAGACTGGTCCAGGAAGAAAGATGTAACCGACCGTTTGACACCCTACAATTTTATCTGTTTACAGCGCGCCGACGTGGAATACCAGGGAGAGAGGAAAACAATTTTCATTCCAAGGCGTTGCATGCACTGTGACAATCCCGCCTGTGCCACTATATGCCCCTTTGCGGCAAATCACAAATATGAAAACGGCGCTGTTGTAATAGATTATGACCTCTGTTTCGGCGGGGCGAAGTGTAGAACCGTATGTCCCTGGCAAATTCCTCAGAGACAGTCGGGAGTGGGGATTTACCTAAAAATAATACCGACTCTGGCGGGAAACGGTGTCATGTATAAATGCGACCTCTGTAATGATCTGATTCATGAAGGAAAGATACCTGCCTGCATCGATGCCTGCCCCAAAGATGCCATGGCGATAGGTCCCTACAAAGAGATCATGAAGGCAGCCGAAAAACGGGCCGATGAGATGAAGGGATTCATCTATGGTATGACGGAAAACGGAGGCACTGGAACTTTCTATGTATCACCCGTTCCCTTCGATATACTGAATGAGGCCATCGATAAAGGTCCGGGAAAACCTCACCTGGGTCCTGTGAAACGGGATATGGAAGCAATGGGAGCTCTGGAAAAATCGGTGGTCTTTTCCCCTGTAATCGGCCTTGCCGCCGGGATTGCCGCTGTGTGGGCCGCTGTGGCTAAAAGGAAGGGGGACGGCAAGAATGACTGATCGAATCATCGAAGAAAAGGGTACCGTTGTTCGCCACGGTGTGATTGAGCTTCTGGAACACTGGCTAATGGCGATTTCCGGAATCGTCTTGATTGTCTCCGGTCTATTTCAGATGCCCCTGCCCAGGCGCTACTACATAACCGATATCCCTGGAATGACATGGTCAGGTGATTTCATATTTACCCTCAAAATTCACTATATCGCCTCTATTGTATTCGTTGCTGTGGCGATCTTTCATATCGTATATCACAGAATCCTGCGTCACTGGGCGATGCTACCCAAAAGGGGAGACGTGAAGGAATCCATAGATGTCATCAAGACCTTTTTTGGAAAGGGAGAAGAACCCCCCTTCCACAAGTATCTTCCCGAACAACGGATTGCCTATGTCGGTATGGCCTTTATCATCGCCGTTCTTATCATATCGGGCATCGTCAAGACCTACAAGAACATCTACGCTCCCCAGATGTCCTTTGCCCTTGTCTCCTGGGCGACATGGCTGCACAACATCTTTGCCGTCTTCTTCATGCTGGCCTTTATCGTTCATGTAGTGGCCATTCTGCTGAAACCTAACCTGCCAATGCTGCGGGGGATCTTTTTCGGAACCGTCAGGCTGGACTACGCCGAGAAGAGACACCCGCTCTGGATTGATGATATCCGCGGCAAGGCCCCGCCGGAAAGGGAAGAGGAAATTGTTCCCGAGGAACCTGACAAACAAATCAACATCAAAGAGGGAGACGGCATTGACAAGGCAAGCGATGAAAAAGAAGATGCCTGATCTTCTGTTAAAGCCATATGGCTCCCTTATCCGCTCCGCTGACACCTTTCCGATAAGCTGAAAGCATACCAGGCGCCGGGTGATTGGGCCTCTTCAATCCTTTTTTCATACGGGCTTTCATCTCATCGTCGGAAACATCGAGGTTGATGAGCTTTTCAGGGAGATTTATTTCAATTACATCGCCGTCATGTACATAGGCGAGGGGTCCTCCTTCCCAGGCTTCAGGACATACATGCCCGACACAGGGCCCCCTCGTTGCGCCTGAATAACGTCCATCGGTTACCATGGCGACGGATTTGTGCAGACCCATTCCGACCAGTATAGCGGCAGGAATGGAAAGTTCTCTCATACCCGGCCCTCCCTTCGGCCCCTCAAATCGGACAACGAGGACAGAACCTGGGCGGATGGGCACATCCATTAATAATCGACGAACATCCTCTTCCGAATCAAGGACAACGGCGGGTCCTCTGTGAATCATCATCTCCGGTTCCACACCTGTTTTTTTAACCACCGCTCCCTTTGGCGCCAGATTCCCCTTCAAAATTGCATAACATCCCCCTTCGGCAACGGGTGCTGTGGCTTTATGAATAACCGTTCCATCCGGGTCCATGGCATGTTCCAGAGCATCTTGAAGTGTGCCACCCATAGAAAGGGGCACGTCAAGATCAAGGTAGTCTCTGATGGATTTCAAAAGTGTAGGCACACCTCCTGCCGTGTGATAGTCGTCTATGTTGTAGTCTGCCGAGGGTTTGTATTTTCCAACAACGGGGACCGAAGACTGGATGCGGTCAAATTCCGACAGATCGAGAGGGATATTTATGCGTGATGCGCACGCCATAAGATGAAGGATAGCGTTGGTAGAGCCGCCGGATGCGGAGATATATTTGATGCCGTTTTCCAGAGATGTTTTGTTGAAAAAGGCATCGATCCTAAGCCCCTGGCGGACCAGTTCAACAATGCGTTCTCCAACATCCCTTGCCTGTCTCGCTTTTGCCGCGTCGAAGGCCAGCATTGTTGCCGATCCGAAGGGAGCCAGTCCCGTTGCTTCCAGAAAGCACCCCATCGTATTGGCCGTTCCCATCATGGAACATGTTCCGGTGCTTGCGCAAAAGCGTTCGGACCAGTCATCGAAGGTCCGGGCGTTAATCTCACCACTGCTTCGCTTTCCAATGGCCTCCTTTAGGTCGGAAGTCACCGCAATCCGATCCTTGAGACGGCGGGGGAGCATGGCACCGGCAGTGATAAACAGTGTGGGTAGATTCAATCGTAAAGCCGCCATCAGCATGCCTGGCAGTATCTTGTCACAGGAGCCGAGCATGATGACGCCCTCAAATCCGTGGGCATGCACCATGGCCTCGATCGAAGCGGCGATGAGGTCACGCTGAGGAAGGATGTAGTGCATCCCCGGTCCCTGGGCTATTCCGTCACAGGGGGCGGGAACATTGAACTCTCCCGGACATCCCTCGGCAGCCCATATGCCCTCTTTGACTCGACCGGCAAGTTCTTTCAGCGGCTGGTGGCCTGGATTGACATCGGTCCATGAGTTAACAACGGCAATGTGCGGTTTTTTAATATCTTGTTTCCTTAAACCGAGAGAATGCATTAATCCCTCTCGATAAATATCGGTTATCCCCTTATTGCGATCGTCCATGGGTTTTATTTCCTTTCACTGACTGATTTTCCTGTCACCCATACGTTACGCGCAGATTTCTGTCAATATTTATGATAGAAAAAACAGGGGCC
>JAFGPZ010000003.1 GCA_016935935.1 Deltaproteobacteria bacterium | reverse complement strand
TTCACTTCGTTCGCAATGACAACGCGGTTATTATGCAAAGCTTTCATGTGAAGGCTGAATTACGCTTCGCTTCCTCTAAAAGTCGTTTTTGATCTCTTTCGTCATTCCGGCGAAAGCCGGAATCCAGTCTTTTCAAATGCTTATGATTTACTGCCTTCTCAGGAATGACACTATTTTTTATTACGAGATCCATCAATTATGGCTTTTACTGCGCCATCGATGGTTCCTATATCAATTATTTCCTGTTCCTTGGTGACCATGTTCCTCAGCGGGGCTTGCCTGTCTTCACATTCTCTCTCCCCGATAATAAGGGTTTGGAGACAGTTCAGCTTATCGGACCGCTTCATCTGGCTCTTCAGCCCTTTGTCGGAGAAATCCATTTCCGCCCTGATTCCCGCTTTTCTCAGCGCGTTGCAGAGGGAAAAGGAAAATTCCTGTGCCTTCTCTCCAAGCGCGGCTATGAAGATGTGAGGCGATAGAGTAAAATCTTCATTGTCTCCGGGTACGAGCGATATCAGTCGTTCAAGTCCTATGGCGAATCCTATGCCCGGAATATCCGGTCCGCCCAGTATTCGAGTGAGGCCGTCGTATCTTCCACCCCCGGCTATGGCATTTTGCGCCCCCAGAGATTCCGTCGTTATCTCGAAGGCGGTCTGCGTATAATAGTCAAGACCGCGCACCATTCTTGTATTTATTTTGTATGCCACGCCGAGTAGTTCAAGGTATTTCTTAACGCTTTCAAAATGCCTTCCGCAATCTGAACAGATGTATTCCAGAATGGTCGGCACTTCCCGTATCAAAGCCTGACACCTTTCGTTTTTGCAGTCGAAAATCCTCAGGGGATTGGTTTCAAGACGTCTTTTACAGTCGGAGCACAATTCGTCTTCCCGGTCACGGAGCAGCTTCCTTACATTCTCCCTGAAATCAGGGCGGCATTCGGGACATCCAAGTGAATTTATCTCAAGACTAAGTCCGGAGAGTCCCAATTTCGTAAGAAAGTGCATCAGCATGGATATAAGCTCACTGTCCACGCGGGGATCTTTCTGGCCGATGAATTCCACGTTGATCTGATTAAACTGCCTGAATCTGCCCTTCTGAGGCCGCTCACGCCTGAACATGGGGCCGATTGTGAAGAGTTTGGTCAATGGATCAGCTGTGTTCATGTTGTGCTCGAGATAGGCCCTTATTACCGATGCCGTTGCTTCCGGGCGAAGTGTAAGGTATTCATCGCCCTTGTCAAGAAAGGTGTACATTTCTTTTTCCACGATATCCGTGGTCTCGCCGATACCTCTTTTGAAGAGTTCCGTTTTTTCGAGCAGGGGGATCTTTATTTCGTGGATTCCATAATTAGCGAATACCTGTCGGGCTATTCTTTCCACATAATGCCACTTGCCTGATTCTTGAGGCAGTATGTCCTTGAATCCCCGTATCGCCGTGATTTTAGCCATACTCAAGTCTCCCTTTAAGGGGAAGGTCTCTAACATATATTTCCGAAAAGGGCAAGTGTCCTGGCACTTGAAAACTATGGAATACTGGACGAGTAGCGGATTTCTGTCCCGTCGGTTGAGAATGAGATCGCGCCGTTCATGTCGGTTCGTAGTATCGTAACACCCATCTTGCGGCATATAGAGAGAATATCCCGGGCAGGATAACCAAAGACATTCTCTTTGCCGCAACTGAATACTATAAAACCGGGTCGGACTGCTTCGAGAAATGGTGGAGTGGCAGGCGTATATGAGCCGTGATGGGGAGCCAGAAGAATGTCGCTTTTAAGGGAGGCGCCGTCAAGAAGGAGCAGTCGCACTGCCGGTTCCTCTATATCTGCCGGCAATAAAAATTCGACATCTTTATAGATAATCTTCATAACAACAGAATTATTATTGGCGTCGAATCCAGTCTCCTCTTTTGGAGGATGGCCTATCCTTACAGTGACACCGCCGATGGTTGTTTCCGGGACGCCCTGGTTTACGATCCTGTGTGGAATATTCTTCTCTGCGATTGTCTTTGTAAATTCTTTGTAGGAATAACTACCGGTGGTTTTACCATTCGACCAGACCTCCTTTACCGAGAAGTTTTTCAGTATGAAAACGAGTCCCGCCAGATGATCCTGATGCGGGTGCGTCAGAACCATAATATCGATGGTCTGTATTCCTTCATGCCACAGATAGGGTGCTACGACGGAACGACCGATATCGAAGGTTTCCCCATAAAATCCGCCTCCGTCAACAAGCATGTTTTGACCTCCGGGAAACCTTACAAGTGTTGAACTGCCCTGGCCTACGTCGATAAAGGTTGCACGCAGTTCACCGGCGCTTACAGCCTTTATATGCCTGTAGCCGAAAAGTCCGATTATGCACAGGGAAACAATGGCCAGAGTAACGGCAAACCTGGCCTTGCGTGAGTTTATCAATTTCGCCGCGACAAGGATGAAGCTGTAATATAAAAGTATTTCAGGGATGGATGGCGTGGTGACAAAAAAACTGGAAAAGGGAATATGTGACAGCCAGCTGATTATCGAATTGGATATGCCGGCAAAAAAAGACGCCCCTTTGATGAGAAGGGCTGCCACACTGGTTGAGATGGGCAGTGTGCCTGCGGCAATAATGCCGAGGGGGAGAACAACAAAGCCGATTAAGGGAATGATTGCCATATTGGAAAGTATCGTAATTGTCGAAATTCTGTTGAAGTAGAAGGCAATAAGGGGCGTTGTTCCAAGTGTGGCGCTGAAGGTAACAAAAATAAAAATTATTATGCTTTTGAGGTACCGTCTCACGTGACTGCGGTTGTCATTCGCTGTTTCCGACTTCGGAAGGAGTGAGTGCAGGGCGGGTGTGAGAAGCAAAATGGAGGCGACGGCGATAAATGAAAGCTGAAAAGAAACATCAAAGAGTGAAACGGGGCTGAAGGAAAGGATGGTAAAGGCGGCGAAAGCAAGGGTATTTAATAAGTCCCGTTCTCTTCCGATGAGGATGGCGACGAGAAAAGAGAGAATCATTAGTGTGGCCCGTACCGTAGATATGCTGAGGCCTGCGATTAATGCGTAACTCACTATAGGCGCTATGGAACAAACAAGAGAGACCTTTATGATATTAAATCTTAAAAGCAAGTATTCCGATGTTTTCATACACATCCTGACAAGAAGAATAGAGAGAAAGGCGATAATCCCAATATGAAGGCCGGAAATGGCAAGAACATGCGAGATACCAGTACGGTTGAAGTTATCGAGAATTTCAGGGGGGATTTGTTTCTTCTCTCCGAGAATGAGCGCCTGGAGGATTCTGTTTTGAGGATAAGAAGAATTTGCAAGAATCAGGCTGCGCAGTCGCGTCCTGTATCTCTCAAGCGATGCTTTAAAAATATTTCCAGTATTCTCCCTGATAGTGACAATGTCGATAGGTCTGCTTATGGAACCACGGTACCTTATGCCTCTGAAAAGGAGAAACCTTTCGTAATCAAAGCCTCCTGGGTTATTGAAATTGGACGGTTTCCTGAGTTTGACCTTTGCCCTGATATAATCTCCGTACTGAAAGGAGCGGTCCTTCAGCCGAACTGAAATGAGAACCCTTTCACGTATCGTAAAATATGTGCCATCGTCTATAATCCTTTGTATGTCTACGATAAGATCAGTTTTATGAGGTGATACTTCAGGGTTTTTACATACCATCCCCTCGATAACAATCTTTTCTTTATCAATGAATCGAAGGAGGTCTTTCTCCGGTGGCCTGGGATGAAGATTTAGAGTTATGTTCAGGATTCCGGAAAAGAAGAGCGAGACTGCAATAAAAAATATCATGCAACTCTTTTTTCCGCCTATAGTTGAGATAACAAGGCCTGCAAAAGAAAGAAGAGTCGGTAGAAGAGCAACGTACAGTGGGATTTCGATATGATATCCGCTGATAATACCGGCAATGAAGAAAAGAAGCAGGGTAATTATGGGTTGTTGCATAAATATTCCAATTATGGTTTATATCCCGCAGTGGAGGCAATCAATTCGATGAGCAGTGAGTCGGCGCAGAAGGAAGTACGAAACAGCAGACTGCGATGGTTGATGTTTTACAGAGTTTTAGTCGTTTCTCTGTTCCTGGGCATCGCAGCGGTAATACAGTTCAAGGGAGCTGAAAGGTTTTCTCCGTCTCTGTATTCGATCTACGTCATAATAGGAATAACATACCTTTTCTCAATTTTATATGTATTTCTTCTCAAGAAGATCGGTGGAATTTTAAAGCATGTCTACATTCAATCTTTCATGGACATTGCGCTGATTACCGCGCTTGTGTATGTGACAGGCGGAATTGAGAGCATATTCGCAACGCTCTATCCGATAATTATAATATACTCGGCGCTCTTTCTGGGAGGGAAGGGTGTAATACTGATTGCCTCTATCAGCAGTATTCTTTATGGCCTCTTACTTGATCTGGAGTTCTTCGGTATTATACATCCCATGTACAATATGCCTCATGTGTATTCACAAAGCCCGGGATACGTATTTTCACAGATATTCACACATATAGCATCCTTTTACATTATCGCCATTCTGTCCATCGTTTTTGTCAGTCAGGAAAAAAAGGCGCGTGTGCTTCTTTCAGAGAAAGAAAGCGCCTTTGAACAGCTTGATTTACTTCACAGAAGCATCATTGAATCGGTAGGTTCAGGGATTATGACGGCCGATCCCGAAGGAATAATCAGATCCTTCAACAGGGCCGCCGAAGAAATAACGGGCTACTCCTTTGATGAAACAAAGAACAGGAAGATTGATTTCGTGTTTCCCGATATTTACAGGGAAATGAAAAAAAAGAAGGGACTTCCGGACAGATTTGAATTGACTCTGTCGCGTTCCAATGAGGAAAACAAAATAGTGGGTTTTTCTCTGTTTCCCCTGATTGATCCGGAAAGTAAAACCATAGGGGATATATTCATATTTCAGGATCTGACCGCTATCAGGGGCATGGAGGAAGAAATTGAAAGGAATAAAAGACTGGCCTTCATAGGAGGGATGGCGCCGGTTCTGGCCCATGAGCTGAGAACGCCCCTGGTTTCGATCGGCGGCTCCATTAAGTTATTGCAAAAGGATCTCAAACTCGATGATACAAATAAGAGGCTCATGGACATTATACTGCGGGGAAGGGATCAGCTTGAAGATCTGGCAAATAATTTTCTCTTTCTGGCACGATCGGGTTCATCGAAGAGATCGACCATCGACATCGGAGAGTTATTTGATGATATAATAGAGTCTATCCGTTTGGGCGCCGACTGGAATGAAAATATCGAAATAGAGAAAGATATTTCAGGCATACCAGATATGTACGGAAGCAGAGTCGAGATCAGGCAGATCTTCTGGAACATCATATTGAACGCCCTTCAGTCGATGCCTGATGGCGGCAAACTGACGATACATGGGCGCATAATTAAGGGGAATGATGGCAATGAGCTGCAGGAAGTAACAATATCCGATACAGGCTTCGGAATAGCAAAGGGAAATATGAAGTCGCTACTTGAGCCTTTCTACACGACAAAGGAACGGGGTACGGGTTTGGGCCTTGCCATCGTGAACAAGATCATTGATGCTCATGGAGGTAAACTAAGCATAGAGAGCGAATTGAATAAAGGAACAAGGTGCACAATTTTATTGCCGACAGGAAAAAATACGAAGCCATGAAGAATGATGTCCTCGTAAAAAG
>JAFGPZ010000252.1 GCA_016935935.1 Deltaproteobacteria bacterium | reverse complement strand
TTGTCTCTGTCCACGAAGATGTTAATCTCCCGTTCAAGCCCACCCATGATATAGACAGACGCAACCCCTTCGAGCCGTTCAAGTCTCGGCTTTATGTTGTCTATAAGGTATTTTCTGAGAGTTCTGGTATCCTCCATGCCGGTAACGCCATAGTAGAGAATGGGATAATCGGATGTATTAAATTTAACTACCAGCGGCGAATCGGCATCGTCGGGGAGATAATCGGTAAGCCAGGAGAGTTTTTCCCTCACGTCCTGTGCGGCAAAATCAAGGGTAACACCCCATTCAAATTCCACGATGACGGCGGAAACCCCCTCCTGCGATGTGGACGTCACATTCTTGACATTCTTGATGGAGCTGACAACGCCCTCTATCGGTTTTGTTATCAGATTTTCTATATCCTCGGATGATACCCCTTCATATGTTGTAACAACGGAAACTGCCGGATATTCAAGCTCCGGCATCATATCGAGACCGAGGCGGGAGAAGGCAATGGTTCCGAAGAGCATGATGATGAGAATCATCATGAGGACAGTGATCTTTCTTTTGACTGAAAATTGAGGAAGGGTCATGGATTCAGCATAAACAAAAGGGCTTCTTGAAACTATTTATCACTAAAATCGACCAGATCTGAAGCATCCTGCAACCAAATATCTGCATTTTTATTTCTGCCCCTTTTTAACCGGTTTATATATTAACAGGGATGCGCTCCCAGTTTCTCAACACTTACTTATTACACCAAATATTTTCTTTTCAGAGAAGCCAGGGTGATTGATACATTAAAACTGAAGCCTTGAGCTCGATTACCTTTTTGAAGGCTTGAATAATCTTATGACAAAAGAAAAGGGGCTGATTCTCACCTACCCCCTCAATTTTACTTTGGTAGCGGGGGAAGGATTCGAACCTCCGACCTTTGGGTTATGAGCCCAACGAGCTACCAGACTGCTCCACCCCGCGTCACTTGAAATGAGTCGTACACTTAAATGAATCCTTTCCAAATGTCAAGACATTTTCTCTTTCTTCCCTAAAACACTGTAAACATTAACTGCATCTTCAATTCCCTTAAGTTGCATGGGACCCAATTTTTCAATCAGCACGGTATCCTTAACATTCCTGTAGGTTTCCTCACATATCAATATCTGATTTTGCTTGGCCATTCTTTCGAGGCGTGCCGCCACAATAACAGGATGTCCAAAGACGGTGTATTCCTTTTTCCTGAAAGAACCAAAAATACCTGCCAGCGCATCGCCCGTCCCGATGCCAAAACCAAGAGCGATTTTTTCACTTTCTTCGGTAATGCTTTCGCTCAATCTGTTCATCTGATCCCTCATTTCTATTGCACACAGTACGGCCTTTACCACATCGTCTCCATAGGTGAAGGGGGCTCCGAATATACCCATAATACTGTCGCCGATATGTTTGTCCAGCGTTCCATTATACTCACATATAGTATTGTCCAGGGGAGAAAAATAGTTGGCGTTCAGTATATCCGACATTCTGTCTACACTCAGTCGTTCAGACATCTTTGTAAATCCTCGTATATCGCAGAAAAGGATGGTAACCCTTTTTATTACGGGTGTTATATTCTGCCCCATCTGCTGCAGTTGTGAGTATACGCTCTCCGAAACAAACTGCTTCAGTCTCTTTTTGATATTGTATTCTCTGACCTTTGCCTTAAGTTCTATGTTTTCAAAGGGTTTGGTCAGAAACCCGTCGATTCCCGCATTAACCGATTCAATGGCGCTCTCCATGGTGGCATAGCCGGTGAGCATGATCCTCGTAATCTCAGGATTGATCCTACCTATTTCTATAAGTGTTTCAAGGCCGTCGATGCCGGGCATCTTGTAATCCGATATTACCGTTTCGATAATGCCCCCTTTCTCTCTGACGATATCGATGGCCTTGCTGCCATCTTCTGCAAGCATTATATCGTAGCCGTCTCTTTCAAGTACTCGTTTGAGAGACCTCCTTACACCTTCCTCATCATCTACAACCAAGAGTCCTATCATGACGATCTCCTTTTACAGGGAATTTCTATAGTAAAAACAGTACCCTTCCCTTCTTCACTCTTGACTGATATGTCTCCATCATGTCTCTTGATGATTTCATGCGAGACATAGAGCCCCAATCCGGTACCCTCTCCCGGTTTTTTTATAGTAAAAAAAGGTTTGAAGATGCTCCCCATCATTCCCGGAGGTATGCCTGTGCCCGTGTCTCTGCATTCGATGAGCACTCTGTCTGCCTCTTTTCTGTATCGTGTCAGCAATGTTATGGTACCTTCCCCTTCGGGCAAAGCCTGAATGGCATTTTTTATTACATTGATAAAAACCTGTCCCAGGTTGGCAAAGTTTCCCTCGATCTCCGGCAATTCCGGGTCATAATCCTTTTTAATGGTTATCTTTAGTCGCTTGTACTGGTTATAGAGCACACGCAAGGCGTCTTCTATAACGACATTCATGTTAACAGGCTCAACGTATGTCTGTGTTTGACGTGAAAGACCAAGCAGACTTTTTACTATGTGCTCCGCACGCTTCAGTTCTTTCAGTGAAAATCTGAGGTCTTCCAGCACTTCATTATGAGATTGAGCTTCCCCATCCCAGGAATCTATTTCTTCGACGCTGGTCTGTATAAGACTGGATGCGCTTGCCAGAGGGTTATTTAATTCATGAGCAGTGCCGGCAACGAGTTGACCGATCGCGGCAAGACTTTCCGACCGGACGAGTTCCTGCTGTGTTCTCTCCTTTTCCTCCAGTGTTTTAACAAGCTCTGCCGTCCTTTTTGCAACCTTTTTCTCCAGTTTCATGTTCAGGTTTTCCAGCTCACCGTATATCCGGGCGTTTTCTATAGCGATGGCACTCTGATTTGCAAGAGTTGTGAGAAGCTCCAAATCCTCTTCCACAAAGAGCTCTCCGGATTTTTTCTCCCCAAGCGCTATGATGCCCGTAAGTTTCTCTCTGGAAACAATGGGGAAAAATATCGCAGCGTTCAGATTTTTAAACAGTTCAACTACTCCGTCTCTGGCCTCTCCGGCGTCCAGAATCCTCTCCACATAAGATTTGTTCAGCGCCCCCCTGTGTCCGGCAAATATTTTTCCCAGCGCGTCGTTTTGTTTCAGAAGTTCCGTCTTAATCTCTTCCGACTCAGATTGCCCTCTAAAATAAACATCCATCTCTGTATCATCTCTTCCCAGAATTATTAGAGTTGCGGAACTCGCCCCGGTCGCTGTTGATATAGAATCAAGCAGGCGCTCGGTTATTTGGTCCAACTTCAGCAGGGATGTCATCAAATCACTCATTTCCAGAAGTGTTTTGTGGTAGTCGTACTTTCCGCGATAGAAAAGATTATCCACCAGACCCTGCACCCATTCCCTCACCGGGTTGAACAGAAGGACAATCAGGAGCGCCGACATAAGCGGCAGGAAGAAAAAACCAGCGTCGCTATACCCCATGAAGAAAATGTTAAATATGTAGATGACCAGGATGTAGATAATGGTCAGTATCCCCGTTAAAAGAAAATAGACCGTTCCCTTTCTAATAACTGAACCGATATCGAGGAGGTCATATTTTAAAACACCAACGGCGAGAATTATGGCGGGAATAAAGCTGAAATTACCTAAGGGATATATGTCTAAACCTATTACGGGTAAAGAGTTCAGGAGAATCAGAAAAGCGCTTAATCCAAGTCCTGCAAATACATACTTTATCCTGTTTTTCCTGATGCTTTCCCTGGCCCTTTTTATTCCGATAAACAGGGTTGACAGACAGTAGATTGCGGTAAATCCACCTGCGATTGAAAATACATGGAAGGCTATACCGGCCTTTGCTATGGTCCCGAAGGGAGAATCGGTAAGTCCAGTGATGAAATAGCCGGTCTGTGTAAAAATAAGCATAACAAGGCTGAAAATATATGCCATGATTTCCAGCCAGCGTCTGTCTTTGATGTCGAGGAAATAATGTGTGAACCTTATATATACGGGAATGCTGAAAACAAAGAAGAGATAGACCAGCCTGTCGATTCGAAGAGCAAGTGTCTTATTGGACAGAAAAGACACGGCGGCAACGTCAATATTGATCAGCGCTCCCAGGAAGCAAATGGCCGCGAATAAGCGGTTTGTATGATTTTTTCTTCCCCTGATCAGAGAAATAAGTGAGAGTACCAAAAAGACGAAGAACCCCATCAGAGGGGGGAACATGTAAAGGCCTGTTTCCTTTAAAAGAGGCATGGGTCCCTGTTCTCCTGTATAAGGATTCTGTTACAATCTCATGTCTCAGAATAAAAAGAAAGAGAACTCAGGCGATGGTTTTTTAAAAAAGAAAAACAACGGCCGCCAGGACTGTTGTGTAGCCTTTGTTTTTTACTACGGCAGATTGTGTAATGTTTCTTGTTTTAACTATTTTCCCGCTAATTTTGAAGATTTCTTCTCTCTCATCCCAGCCCGCATCAACATCAAAATCTATACCCAGTGTCGATGCCAGCATTGCAGCAGCCATGTCTTCGGCATAATCTCCCGCTACGACTTCCTTCTGTCCAAAGGCGTGGTGCTCGCTGATATATCCATAAGCCCTCTTATCGGCAGGAATTGCGCATCCCACAGACGCTACAAGCAACCTTCTTGGTTCATCACTGCTTAGATGACTCATCACGCAGTATGTTATCATCCCGGGACGTAATTCCTTCAAACCTCGAGCTTTGGAAATAACCTTACAGCCCGGCGGAAAGATACTGGACACCTTCACAAGATTGCACTTTTCTATGCCGGCGTCTCTCAAGGCCAATTCGAAAGACTGAAGCTCATCCTTATGCGAACCAACACCTTTTGTAAAAAATAACCTTCGGGGTACAAAATTAATCACTTTCATACTCTCTTATTTACTGTATTATTAACGTGCACAATATTCCCGTCTACGGTACTCGATCGGTGGAATGCCGTCCTTCGATATAACCCATGATCCTGTAAGCAAGTTTTGCGGCCGTAAAATCCGAGGCAATCATCCCCGGAATGGGGGCAAGCTCCACTATGTCAAAACCCCGGACCCGGCATTTCCCGGAAACCTCCCTTACGAGTTGCAATATGTCTTTCCAGTACAGACCTCCCGGTTCCGGAGTCCCTGTAGCCGGCATAATGGAGGGATCGAATACGTCGAGATCGACGGTTATATACACATCTTTTTCAAAAATTTCACTGATTTTTTTTACCCAATCTGCATTCTCATCCCTGAAATCGGGCGAAAATACCTTTATCCCCTTTTGCTTAATAAATTCCGCGCATTCTCCAGACATACTTCTGACACCAACTTGGACCAGAGGACAAATTTCCCATATTCTTCGACCAACACAGGCATGGCTGTAGAGGCTTCCCTGATAGGTATCCCTCATGTCTGCATGCGCATCGAGATGAAGTACTGATATCTGGGGATATCGCTCCTTCATGGCCCTGACAGCGCCGACGGTAACAGTATGTTCTCCTCCAAGGATAACGGGAATTTTATCCATGTCTGCAATCTTCTTTATTTCCAGGTAAATCTTGTCCGTCATCTGCTCCGGACCCCTTGCATCAGGTTCTATGGAAGACATCGTATGTATCCCGGCATGGTAAGTCTCCACGCCGAGTTCCTCATCATAAAGTTCAAGTTGTAAGGATGCGTCAATAATCGCCGCAGGGCCTTTTCTCGATCCCGACTGATAACTGGCGGTTAAATCATAGGGAATGGGCACTATTACAAAATCAGCCGCGCCGAGGGATGAATACTCTTCATCAATGCCACCGAAGTTCACCAATTTCACCTCATTCTGTTATATAATTTCTGCAGAAACAATTAATGATATATTTTAAGGGGCTACGAATAATTCCTCATGGAAAATTCGCCATTATCATACAGCAGATAAGAAAAGTGACTGATCCAATCGCCCAGAGTGACGAATGTTCTCATTCTTCCCTTCACCAAAACCTGTTTTATCTGAGGCTGATGACAGTGCCCCAGTATTACTGCGTCGAATCCATCTTTAAACTTAGCATGCGAAAAGGCCTCCATTTTATCGGCCATTCCTTCGGGAGGTTCTGCAAGATGTTCTTTGCTTATCTTTGAAGTTATTTCGGCAATTTTCCAGAGCGCACGGCAGGGCAGTATAGACTGCAGGTGATAAAATGCCCGGCTTCTCAAAAGCCTTCTCAATAAGAGATAACGTTTATTCGATGTATCAACCGTGTCTCCATGGGCAACAAAGAGTCGCATTCCATCAAACTTCATTGTGGCATCTTCGGGGTAAACGTCAATGCCGTATCTGCAGAAAAAATCTTCAAGAAAAAAATCGTGATTCCCTTCAAAGAGGGAAATTGCAACACCTTTATTCTTAATTTCCAGTAACCTGTCGATCATCACACGGAAACCGGGGTATACCCTGTCTGAATCACAAAACCAGAAATCAAAGAAATCTCCTACGATATAGAGCTCGTCAACATCGTCGCCAATGGAACTCAAGAATTCCAGGAGATTTTTGTAGCCATTCTCATCTTCGTTAAAGAGATGTGCATCGGATAAAAATACGGACTTCATCTTAGAATGCTTGCTTTCCTGGCGAGATAGTCCGAATTTTTAAACATTTTCGAAATCTCACCTTCTGACATCCCCGCCCCTTTCCCGACCATGCGAGCAAATTCTTTATTAATAAGGTCTGCGGGCGAATGGCTGTCCGTATTGAGCACAACTTTTGCCCCTGTCTGCCGAGCCATTTGTACCACGTGCCCGTTTGTCAGACTGTGTCCCTTCCTTGCTGATACCTCCAGAAAGACTGAATTCTCGACTGCGAGCCGAGCATCTTCTTCAGAAATTAAACCAGGATGGGCAAGTATATCTACGCAAGCCCGGATGGCGGCATGATTTGTTCCCGGAATGACTGGTTCAACAATTGTCTCGCCGTGAACGACAACGATCCTGGCGCCCATTTTCCTCACTTCCTCCACCAGTTCTGATATTTGGACCGGATTGACATGGGTCAGCTCAACGCCTGGGATGGCGGAAATCGATGACACTTTATTAATTTTTTCACACACTTTCAATATTCTTGGAACGATAAGGTCATAGTTTGAGTAGTCGGTATGATCCGTAATGGCAATTGCCCTGCAACCGGCAAATTCTGCCCTTCTCACAAGTTCTGACGGTATCAGCTCACCGTCACTGAATATTGAGTGCGTATGAAGGTCAATCATAAAAACTCCCCAAGAATCGGTATCAACATTTGACATATCCTATGCAAGTAAATGTGTCTCCCGGAGCGAACCGCAAAAACCTACCGTTGAATTTATATATAGGCAATATATGACCGGTACGGCAATGGAAGTTAACATGTAACAGATTTGAAAAACAAGGTCAATCCAAGAAATATTGAACCTGGAGCGATTTGCTGTTATACAGACGTATATCAAAGGATGTCATGCGAATAATAACCATATGAATACAATCATCAACCGGTATATCATGAAAGAGATTTCAGTCCCCTTTTTCATGATCCTCTTTATATTTACCTTCGTCCTGCTCATGGGACGAATACTCCAGTTGATGGACCTCATGATAAACAAGGGAGTGGGGTTTTCATACGTGATGAGTCTTATCCTTTATCTCATACCGTCTTTCCTGATTATTACAATCCCAATAGCACTTTTGATATCCATACTGATCGGGCTCGGCAGGCTTTCGTCGGACCATGAAATTACCATTTTCAAATCATCAGGAATAAGTCTCTACCAGATGCTTCTGCCCATAGGAATTGCGTCACTTGCGGCATTCATTGTCACAGCTCTTACGGGCTTTTTTCTTGTTCCCTACGGCAATTTCGCCACAAAGAATCTTCTAATGAATATAGCCAAACAAAAAGCGAATATAGGAATCAAGGAAAAGGTCTTCAACGACAATTTTAAAAACATGATCCTCTATGCGGAAAATATTCCTGTACATGGAAATTTCATGGAGGGCGTCTTTATCTTTGACAACAGTATAGACAAACAACCTACTACAATAATAGCCCAAAAGGGTTATCTTGTTTCGTCATCGGAGTCGGCATCTGTCACATTAAGATTACAAAATGGCAGCACCCATACAGTAGATCCTGCGATGAAGACCTATAAAAAGATGGATTTCAGTTCCTACGACATCACTCTCGATCTCTCTTCATCAATGACTGGGAGTGACGGGACACTTTCCAAAGACAGCAAAGAAATGTCCCTTTTCGAGCTGGCTGGGGAAATTAAAGAAGCCAGTGCTGAAAAAGCTGCAATCAGAGAAATTCTCATCGAATTCAACAAAAAATTTACCATCCCGCTTTCATGTATTGTTTTCGGTCTTCTGGCAATACCTTTTGGCGTCGCACGGAATGTGTCGGGGAAATCCAGGGGGTTCGTCACAGGTATCTTTCTCGTCATGAGCTATTACGTCCTTCAATTAAGCGGTGAGGCCCTGGGAGAAACGGGCAGAATATCTCCCATCTTGGGCGCATGGGCGCCGAACATTATCCTTGGCAGTCTGGGAGTGTACCTCCTTATTATGGCGGGACAGGAAAAACCACTCTATCTGCATCTAAGAATGGTCTCCACATGTGTAAGAAAGACACTATTCCAAAATACCCATATAAAGAAGCTGCCGGCAAGGCACAGCATCACTGAGCTCTATAACAGATCAACGATGGCACGTTTGATTAAATCACTGCCTAAGGGCAAATTTATAATAGCAGTCACAAAGAAAAAGATGCTGAACCTGTATAAAGAAGCTAAAATCAGGTGGGGAAAATAATAGAATGAACATACTGGATCGTTATATACTTCGGGAGTTTACTAAGCTTTTCTTTTTGATCGTCGTCTCCCTCATTTGTCTATATCTTATTGTGGATTTTTTTGAGAGGATACGAATGTTTCTGAGTAATAATGCCACCCTTTATCAGATATTTTCCTATTTTATCTTCACCATCCCCACAATAATGTCTCAGATGATTCCTGTGGGAATTCTCCTTGCATCTCTTCTCACCTTTGGTATGCTGTCGAAAAACAGCGAAATTACTGCCATGAAGGCAAATGGCATGAGCCTTTACCGAATAGTCTTGCCGGTTATCGTGTGCTCCCTTGTCGTTTCCGCTTTTTCCTTCCTACTGAGTGAATTCATTACGCCATATACAAACCAGAGGGCAAAATACATTAAGCTAATCGAGGTTCAGAAGAGAGAAAAGCTCGGCTCATTCAAGAACAATCAGATATGGTATCGCGGACAGAACGGTATCTACAATTTCAGTATCTTCGATCCCGAAACGGAAACGCTGAGGGGAGTAAGGATCAACTATCTTGACAAGAACATGAATCTAACGACGCGGATCGATGCAAAGGCGGCAAAATGGAAGGATGGAAGATGGGTAGCTCATGAAGCGCTTATTACAACCTTTCCGAAGGATGATTTCCCATACCTCTCATTTCAAAAATCAATGGATATCGACCTCCCCGAAGAACCCTCCGATTTCATGATTGTACAGAAAAATACAGATGAAATGGGGTACTGGGATCTGAAGAAGTTTATAAATAAAATACAATCGGAAGGATACGATGCAACCCGATATCTTGCTGACATGCATGGTAAAACCGCCTTCCCCCTTGTGTGTGTAATCCTGTCTATCCTGGGATTTTCATTTTCACTGCTCAGGCAAGAGCGCAGTGGCGGCGTGGCACAGAGTATTGGGGCGGGTATTGTAATCGGGTTTTCTTACTGGATAGTCTTCGCCTTTGCCCTTTCACTGGGCCGATCTGGAACGATATCCCCGCTTCTTGCCGCCTGGGCTGCCAACATATTATTCGGCATCGCGGCAATTGTTCTCCTCACCCGCATAAGGACATGACAGGTTATACAAAAGCAACAGCTTGTCCTTCTGCCTTTTCATGAAGTCGAAGATCGGCAAGTGCACGTCTCATCTGTTTCAAGGCCTGCCTGATGCGGTGTTCATTTTCCACAAGGGCAATGCGCACGTACCCCTCACCCTCTTCTCCAAAGCCTATCCCGGGAGACATGGTAACATTTGCGTGCTTTGCAAGATAGAGAACAAAATCCATCGATCCCATTTTGTCAAATGGTTCGGGGATCTTTACCCAAACGTACATACCCGCCTTGGGACGATCAATTGTCCAACCCATTCGTTCCAATCCATTGCAAAGTATGTCTCTTCTCAATTGATATGTCTCTACCTGCTTTTTTACGTCGGTATCACAGTCCTGCAAAGCCACAATTCCGGCAATCTGAACCGGAGAAAATATTCCATAATCATAATATCCTTTTATTTTTGCAAGACCCCCGATAAGTTGTGAATTTCCGACGCAGTATCCGATACGCCATCCTGCCATGTTGTAGGATTTTGAAAAGGAGCCGAATTCTATGCCTACATCCCTGGCTCCGGGAGTCTCAAGAAAACTGGGGGCTTCATATCCATCGAACGTTATTTTTGCATAGGCAAAGTCATGAAGAACGAGAAAATGATACTTCTTGGCGAGTCTGACAATCTCACTGAAAAATCCTCGAGATGCCAGCGTACCCGTAGGATTATGAGGATAGTTCAGCATAAGCAGTTTGGGAAGAGGAATTATTGATTCGCACATTAAGGCAATGTGTTTCAGAAACTCATCTTCTGAAACCAAGGGAATACGTATCACATTCCCGCCGGCTATTATGGAGGCATATATATGGATGGGGAATGCGGGTGCCGGAACGAGGACGTTATCTCCCGGCCCTATAACTGCCAGGCACATATGCGATATACCCTCCTTGGAACCGATTGTACAGATCACCTCGGATTTGCTGTCAAGGGTAATACCGTAATCTCTCTTGTAAAATCTACCTATCTCGCGCCTTAGATTTCTCAAACCCTCTGCAACAGGGTAACGGTGACTTTTGGGATTCTGTACAACATCACAGAGTTTGTTGACCACTGCTTCTGGTGTTGAATCTATTGGATTCCCCATGCCAAGATCAATCACATCTTCCCCGCTCAAGCGTTTCTCAATTTTGATCTTGTTTATCATACCGAACAGATAGGGAGGCAACTCCTCCATCCGTCGTGCGAATCTAATATCAGTCCCTTTCGTCATTGTATCCTCCATATATCCCCTGTAACATATTAAATAAAAGCCCCGGATCAACCAGACCCGAGGCTAACATTAAAAACGCCATGAGCCGGCCATCGTCAGCCCATGGCGATAGATGCTGCATTTTTCTTCTAAACGAAGCAGCCTCCCGCCTGGACTGAAATCCAAGCGGCAGCAGCGCTTAAAAATATTGTCACCTTCACTGACCCACCCCTGTATGAATACACGGCATTACCATAGATTATTCTTTACAGTTTGTCAATACCATCTGGCACATACGTACGTAAAGATAAAAAAAATCGCTACGACATTATGTGAAATGATTGTCAAAAAATAGAGCTTGTTGAGTATGTTTGACGTCCCCGTAAGAAGTCATTATATTATAGACGTTAAACTACGGCCGCTTCACTTATTACGAAGACGCCAAGATTGATAATGTGCAACCTGGGAGTAATAGAATGAAGTCGTACGAGCCACTTTCTAAAAACCATAAGATGTGGGTCAGGAAACTGCGTCATAAAAAATACCGTTGCGAGGAAAAGGCTTTTGTAAGCGAAGGCTCCAATGCCTTCAGAGAGGCTATCGAGACAGAACTGTATGTAATTAAAGAGATTATCATCAACAGGGGCGTTTCGGAAGCGCTTAGGAATATATTGCCCCATCAAATACCCATATTCGAATGTTCCGAGAGTGATATGAAATACATGTCGACGGAAGAGACACCTCAAGGGGTGTTGACCATCTGCCACCTTAAGGAAACAGTCTTTCATAGTCTCTCGACCGATGCTCCCGATACGATGCTTTACATAGACAAGATTGCCGATCCCGGTAATCTCGGCAGCATAATAAGGACGGCGGCATGGTTTAATATTGATAAGATAATCCTCAGTCC
>JAFGPZ010000251.1 GCA_016935935.1 Deltaproteobacteria bacterium | reverse complement strand
CAACAGCCTCCTTGAACCGTTTCATATTCTCCGGCTCGGCAAGTAGTACGAGTGATATACTCGGTCTTCGATTGATACCATCTGCCGGTATATTAACGCCTTCAATCCGGTTGAACTTAGCAAGCAATTTCCGCCTTACTTCCTCATCTTTGAACTTCTCTTTGCCGGCCAGCCATTGGAATTGGATTTCCACCGAACCATAACTCCAAAGTGCAATAATGCTATACCAATCTGTCCCATGATCGATAACAGGGAAAC
Organism: Deltaproteobacteria bacterium; assembly: GCA_016935935.1. The sequence continues at coordinate 6,982 of JAFGPZ010000251.1, read as the reverse complement.
AACTCCCCGACTGCCTCCCTTCACCCCAGGATATTCTGTCAAACCAGCTATTGCAGCATTTCAGTATCTCCTTCGCTACGACCTCATATTCCGGCCCCTTCTTTTCCCGCAAGACCTTCATGAAAGATTCTTCATCCCATTTTTTCCCTTTGGATGCCCTCTGTGCCTGTCCCTTCTCTTTGAGGCGTACCTGGTATTCTGAAGCCTCCGGAAGAGGGATAACCTGCTGCACATCCAGAAGTATACGGTCGCCATACTTATATGGCTTCAGTCGAACGCATCGTATATTGAGGTCACGTTCATTGAGCCACATGACGGCTGTCGTGATTTCCTTGGAAAAATCCCCAGAAACCAAAACGATACGAACATCCTGGGCGAATTTTTCCTCATCCGGTTCCACCCACCCAAGAAAATCGAGGATCTCTTTTTGGGCATCCTTATCCCAGTTTCGTTTTTGGATATATTTTGCATACGTATCAACGACCCGCTCAAAGGTCATCGTCGATATCATGGCCGCATACCGAATCGCCTGCAATTCCATATGGCCGCCTTCGTCAGTCCGCTTGAGTTCCAGCACGACCAGGTTAGCTTCCTTATCCAGTCCCAGCAAGTCAATCCGGCGGGAACTATCTTCCCATTGACTGAATTCCTCGTCGATAACTAACATGTCAGGGCCAATGACATCGATGCTATCACGCAGAATACGTTGTAAATCGCCACGCTCTTGGATCCACTCCGTAGAAAATGTAGTCTCTGCGATTTTTTTGATACTATCATTTTCAAGTTCATAAATAGCCATTTATAATCCTACTGCTCCCATAAAATTAAATATTCGTATTTGGTTTATCCGATAATCACCTTGGAAAAGAATTTCCAATATGAACCATGGTTAAACTGAGTTGGAACAGGATCACCTGAAAAAGAATTATAGACGAACAGGTTCCTATCTTGTATTAATCAGCAGCATCCTGTATATTTTCGCCAGCTTTTTCGAGGTCTTTTCCTGCTCCTTCCAGAGTATTACAGCCGATGGCACTTATTGCGATGGTCAGAATTGCAATAGCCATACAAAGCCATTTTGTAATTTTATTCATTTCAGTTTCCCCTTACGATTGTCGTGTATTATTTCTCAATTAATCAACTTTAACAAATCCTCATGAATGGCTCTCCATTCCTGGTTCAGATTGATGGTTCGGAACAGGATTCTGTGCCCCTGAACTTCACATTCCTCTCCCAATTCATATTCCACAGTGGGGTAGAGCTTTGTTATTATGGCAGAATTTAATCCTTATATTCCCTGAAACACTCGACCAAATCTCCAAATGATTTGGGTTTGTATTTATTAAAACCCTCTTCATCCACATAGACGAAATCAAAACGGATAACTGATTGAGCCGTGTTTACGTCCTGGCACCATTGTTTCAGTCGCTCGATTTTCAACGGCACATCCAAATCCTCCAGCCCTTTCGTCTCCACGATATAGATTGCATCCTGCGCTGTTTTTACGATGAAATCCGGATAATAATTCGAGATATTTCCGTCAGCATTTACATAATCGATCCGCAGATTTACTGCGAAATAATTCTTTGCGTAGGATAGAATATCATTACAACCGTCAAGAAACGATGAAAACTCAAGTTCCAAATGACTGTCACCCACAATTTTATTGAATACACTCTTCTTCGGAATGACATACGCCTGATCCATCACCGTGAAGGGCCTAACCTTCTTAAGCTTGATATAATCCTTAATCTCCGCCGATCCCTTATCGACAATGGTAAGTTCATTGATGGCATTTTTAAACACCTCGAAAATCGTCTTTTTTGCCTGCACCTCAGACAGATTACGGAGCGTATTGCGGCTTTCCAGATCAATCGTCTGGCCGAACAAATACTCTGCCACAAATTGTTTGATCTTCCCATAGAGAATGTCATAACCGCTGATAAGCCGTAATTCTTTCATAATTGCCTGAGCAAAAAAGCCAATAACACTCCTATAGTCATTTACCTGAATCGAATCCAGCAACGTTTTGTGCGAGAATTCATCCGTCGTAATGTCCATAAAAATAATCTCTCGCTGCTCTTCCTCGGTGAATTGCTTATATGAAACCCTGTTGAAACTAAATTGCCCTACATCAATTTCTTCCAGTTTCTTATACTCTCGCATGGTCCGGGCCGTAAGTACCGGCACGTCGATATCCAGAGCATCAATATCCTTCTTGACGTTTTCGTTATCCACCTCGATTATCATGGGTACTTTGCCGCCAGTTCCATGCCCCATGCTGACACGCTCAAGCTCGACACCTTCGGATTGGATGGACTCGACAAAATCCATAAACGCTTCTGTCCCGACGACGCTCACTTTCTCTTTTGCATCTTGGCCCAGATACATCCTTCGCAAGCCACGCCCCAGAGTCTGTTCTGGCAGGATATTGCTTGGAGCGGTATATGCCCGCAATCCCACAATCGTCGTTACATTCCGTACATCCCACCCTTCTTTGAGCATCAGGACCGACACAACCGCCTTAAACGGACTATCCCAACCGTCTATCGCATTGGCCTGCGCCCGCAGGATATCAAGTTCCTCCTTTTTCTTGCCGGATGTGGCTGATTCAAGGATATCGCCGCTTCTGTTGGTATGAATCGTCAGCACCGCTCCTTTTAACTCAGGGTACATCCCCTCAAGATATTCGGCCACCTCATCGCAACTGTCCGTTACATCGGTCATCACAAACAGCACCGCTTTTTTACCCAGCTTTTCATGCTCGGCATAAGCCTTTCGCCATTCCTCAACGCCTAGATGAATGTAATCAGCGTATCGTTCGACGTATTTCAGGCTTTGTGTTTCACTCAATTTTGCCCGGCTCGGACCATCCGGCAGTACCGGGTGCTTGACTACATTCTGCCAGATTGCCTCCACCAGAGGATAGTCGCTGACGGTCTGCGGAAAAATCGCCCCGCTGTCGTGCTTGGGCGTCGCCGTAACGTCCACCTGTAATGACAGGTATTTCTCTTTCTGTTTGAGCTTATTGTGAATATCCTGAATCGACTTAAACCACGCAAGGCGGCTGTCATGGATATGGTGCGCCTCATCGTTCAAAATCACAAGTTCGTCGATACTGCGAACAATCTCCCCCAGGTCGATTTTCGAGTCTGTTGTAGCTCCCGTCCAGCGATTCCCCAAAAAGTAGCTCATGGTATCATCGTCATTGAAGGAAGGTTCTACGTTGTTGCTGTCATAGACCCGATGAATATTCGTAAGGAAGATATTTCCGATTGGATGGGTGATATTGACTTCATCCTGAATATGAAGCTTCAGTTGAAAATCATCCCGCCAATTCCTGCCCTCATACCCATTGTCTGGCAATACCGGATCGTGATAGAATATTTTTAATCCGTCAAAGTCCATCCTCAGCCTGTCCAGCACAATGATATTCGGGGCAATCACCAGAAAGTTTCTGGCCAAATCGGAACCTTCCTCATACAGCTTGTGAAAATAGCACCACGTCAGGATAAGGCTCAGTACTTTGGTCTTGCCGCTCCCTGTCGCCATTTTTATTACAAACCGCCGCCAGTCTTCCTCAAACATCCCCGCGGAAACTGCCCCGCTCGAATCGAAGCGGATCATATCATACTTATCTTTCACCTTGACCGTATCATAAAGATAAATGATCGTTTCCACCGCTTCCCGCTGGGCGTAATAGTACTTGAACTCAAAATCCTCCCCATCCGCCTTCGGTCGGACATGCCGCCTGTCAAACCACCATCGTAATAACGCCTTGCTGGTCTCACTGGCCCCCAAATAACCGCCCGCCCTCCATCCGAAAACCTGCTCTCTGAGTTTGTGCACCAGTGGGGGAAGCAGTTTCTCATAGGAGGTTTCTCGAAGTGCCTCATCCGCTGGAAACCATCGTGTCTTGGGATTAAGTACCTCAAACGGGGAACTCGGAAAATCCTTGTGGATAGCCATTATTAGACCCCCACCTCGATTATCTTCATGGTATCGTTACCGAATATATCTACGACCTTGACGGCTATCTTGTATCGCTTGCCCTTTTCGTACTCATATTCTGCGCTTTTCAGTTCCAGCGTCCTGTCCTTCTTTGTCCGAAAGCTCTGCCATTCGTTCTCGAAAACAAAATCGCCCGTCCAGACCTCCTCCCACATTTCCAGATTCTTTTGCGAATCCTCCATCCCCTCCAGCCTCCCCTGTGCATCCGGATTCAGTTCCTTCCTGACCCGGATAATCTCTCGTTTGCTCTCAAAGTCAAAATCCACGCTCCAATAATCAATCCAGTCCGTCCAATGTTTGGTCAGGACTTCTTTCGTTACCTCGCCGATCTTGCTCTTGGTTACCTTGATAATCTTGCCGTTCTCTACGACAATTTTTGTCTTGCCGTTTCTCAAAGCCGCTGCCGCATTCTTTACGGTATCCTGTGAGTAGAACACCGAAAAGTCCGTCAGTTCCACCGCAATCTTGTTTCCATTGTATCGCGGCGTTACCTCGATATAGGAAACATCATGGAAAACCACCTCATCCTTTTCGACAGCCCGCTTATCGAACACTTCCCGAGGGATGTACTTCATGGCCAGGTCGATCCCCTTGGCCCTGGCCTCATCCAGAATATTGGGAAACAGTCCCATCTCAAACTCAAACGCCAGCACATCCGCCCGTGTGATATGCTTTTGGCGGCATTCGAGAATAAGCTCCTCCACATACAGCCTTGTGACCGGCAGATTGATCGGACCTACCGCCACCAGTCGTCCGGCTTTCTTGCCGTGAAAACACTTGAAATTCTCAACCTTTTCCGCACGATACGCGTGAAGAATCAATTCCGCAAAGTTTCGTTCCTTTTCCTGTAACTGCTTTGCTTGCTGTTCTTCTCTCAGATTAACGTTCACACCGATATAGTGCTGCCGCTCGTATTTTCCCAAATTAAGGATTTCAAATGCCCGGTAGTCTTTTCCCTCCTGCTTTAATTGTCTCTGAACCTGAATCATCCGCTTACGAGTCGTATGAATCGCAAACTTCCCCAAATCACTGACAATCCACTTACGCCCTAACTTCTCTGCCACCGACGCCGTCGTTCCGCTACCCGCAAAAAAGTCCACTACAAGATCACCTTCATTACATGACGCCTTCATGATCCGTTCTAACAAAGCTTCAGGTTTTTGGGTAGGATAACCCAACTGCTCATGTTGTCCCTTTGAAAGATTTACTATGTCAGTCCATATAGATCCAATAGCAAATTTGGCTTCATCTAAATAATATTTTTTGTATTCACGTCCCGAATTAGTTTTATAAATTAAGTTCTGTTCTCGGAATTTTTGAATGGACTCTTCGGAGTAGTCTCCAAGAGTGACTTTTTTAAATTTTCTTCCATCAGGATCTTCATACATGTATTCTCGTAATTGGGTATCAGTAAGTTCTTCCTTATATACGGTGTTATAGATTGCTTTTTCAGTTTTTCGAAAGGCAACAATCGTATCACCCTCTCTGGACCATTGCCTTGAGGTTTTTTTTGCACCTTTTGCTGCTGAATCACGTTGCCAAATAATTGTATTCATGAAGTTATCTTTGCCATAAACCTCTTCAAGTACACCTCTAATGTATGCCTCCATTCTCCAATCACAATGCACATAAATACTACCGTCGTCAGCCAACAGGTCGCGCATCAGAGATAACCGTTCATAAATCATTGCAATGAATGAATCCGCACCCCTGCCCCACGTATCTCGGTAAGCAATCTCTTCAAGGATATTGGGTTCCTTATGAAAGGTCTCATCCCCGATTTCAATATCCATTGAAAAATCCGCCCCCACGTCAAACGGTGGGTCGATATAAATCAGCTTGATTCCCCCTTACTTTTCGATTTCCTCCCGCATCGGTCCGTTCTTCAGACTCGACAGGATCAGCTTGTTATCCCCCCAGATGAGTTTATTCGTCCACCCCTTAAGCTGCCTCCCCCTCCCATCCAGATCAAACAGCATCCCCTGTTGGCTTGATTTCTTCTTTTCCCCCCGCGGTTCATCTACCTGCTCGATTACTTGAAACGGCAGAACTACATTACACACCTCGCTTGTCTTTCCGTTCCAGACAAGTTCGACCTCCCGCTTATCACCGAACAACAGAAACCGGAACTTGTCGGCCAGCGGCTTGCCCTCCTCAAGACATTCGAGTATCTCCCGCTTTTCCGTCTCCGTCAGTTCAATCTTCGCCATAAAACCTCATCCTGTGAATTGGGCTTTTATTGTTATTGAAAATTCCATGAAGTCAGTCATCGTTTCAGTGAGTATCGCGGCATAATGCCTCCTGCAAATCTCCGACAAATTGTCCATTAGAGCAGATATTTTATACAATGGCTTTTTCTTCATAGCAAGCCGGAACCAAAGATGTTGGTATAACCCAGATATCCCTCTCCCCTATGGCATCAAATGCCAGTGCCCCCCATACATTCCCCGCAATTTCTATATCCCTGGATATGAGCCACCGTAACACTCTGAAACGGAACCGCCATACCAGCACTAAGAATCTCTTCTATGCGGCAATTGGAGTGTGCGTTGTCCATATCATGCACCACCTGTGTGGCACGATCCCCGCAATACCTGGCTCCAAACAAAGGAGCATCGTATTTTCTCTTGATGGAAGAATTCCCTGGTTCCATGAGCAATCCCCTTTTTCAGCATTGAAAGAATCAATTCTACCTGAAGCTGCCCCAGAGTAAAAATCCAGAAAATTCTATCCCCCTGTGCCACCTGTATGGCACTCTGGGGAGAAAAAAGTGGGAAATGTTAAAATGGGAAAGAATTTAAGTGGGATTGAACTGTCAAAAGATAGACAGTCCAATGGGTCCGGAATGGAATGTATTGAAGAACAGAGAACCAAGAAACCGGCAACTGACCAGCGACAATTATTCTTACCTGTAGCGACAAATAGAGTTTCCGGACAATAGGCGGAGACAATAGACTATCTGAATTTCCAT